>JAJDEM010000350.1 GCA_029259795.1 Planctomycetota bacterium | reverse complement strand
GCTCGAGGTGATGCCCCGCAGGAAGCTCGGCGAGCACGAGCTCCACTTCGGACGCGAACTCCTTCGCCTGGATCGAGAGCATCGTGGCCGGGCGCGCATGCAGCCCGGCGCGGTTGCGTACCTCGACGCGGCGAACCACGGGATCGGAGACGGACTCACTCATCGTTTCAGGAGGCGCCACACGAGCTCCACGACTCATTCAAGAATCGATGGATGCGAAGCGGGGTGGTCTGGCGCTGGAGGGCCTTCATCTCGACGTCGTCGCGAGCGATCTGCGCGACGCGGGAAGCCACGAGCAGGTACTCCTGCGGGTCGGCCGCGGCAATGAGGAACACGACATGGACCGGCGCGCCGTCGGTCGACTCGAAGTCGATCCCCTCCTGGTGGAGACCCACCGCGATGAGGGTCTCACCGACGACGTCCGTGCCGCGGGCGTGGGGCATGGCAATGCCCTTGCCGATGCCCGTGGTGGCCTCCTCCTCCCGGGCGAGGATCTCGCCAAAGAGTTCCGGCGCCTTCGCCTCGTCGATCGCGCCAGAGGCAACGAATAGTTCAATGAGTTCGGAGATGACTTCTTGCTTCGTCTCCCCCTCAAGGGAAGGGAGGCAATGCTCCGCTCGACAGGTGGTGATCTCGGTGCCAGGCATGATCGTGTGGGGTGCTCCTGAAGGATGGGGGCTACTCGCCGCTCCGCATCTCTTCGATGACGTCTTCGTAGGTGGGTTCAGGCTGCGCCCGCTCGGTGGGCGCAGGGGTGCTCAGATCCACCTCGCGGCGGCGCTCGCCGCGATGGTGATCCGTGATGCGTTCCTTGTACTTGCGCAGCTGCTGCGCCAGCTTCTGCTCGGCGAGGTCGCAGGCGGCATACATGTCAGGCGCCTCGGCCTTGCCAACGAGTGTGACGCCGCTCACGCGCAGCACCATCTCGACCACGTGGGCGTCGTGCACGATGTCCATCGTCACGCGGCAGCTGGTGGCTCGGTCCCAGTAGTGCTCGAGTTTCTCTGCCTTCGTTCGGGCGTAGGTCTTCATCGCCTCGGTGACGCCGACCTGCCGGCCAGTGATGAGAATCTTCAAGGGTTGCCTTCCCGCGCGACAGGTACGCCTTGGACGCCTGCTGCGCTAATGGAGTCTACGGGGGGCTGCAAGGAATCCGGCACCGTGCCAGGGGGCGGCTCCCCCTTCACGGCGACGGCCATCAGGGTCAGACCGAGCGCGGGCGCGGCGGGCCCCGCCGCGTCTCGGGCACGTGCCTCGCGGATGGTACGCACAGCGGCCTCGGGGTTCGATTCGCCAGCCGATTGCAGGAGGGTGCCGACCACAGTACGTACCATCTTGTACAGGAATCCGTCTCCGACCGCATCCATGCGGATTTCGTCGCCCGCGCACGACCAGCGGAGGCGATGCACCCGTCGAACAGTGGAGCGCGGTGCCGACCCGACGTTGGCGAAGGAGGCGAAGTCGTGCTCCCCCACCAGGGCAGCGGCGCCGGCATTGAGCGCCTCGAGCGGCGGCACCGTGCCAAGGCGCCAGGTGCGCTGGCGGCGCAAGGGGCGGCAGCGGCGCGAGGCGAGGATGCGGTAGCGGTACCACTTCCAGGCGGCGCTGTGCTGCGCGTGAAACGCCGCCGGCACCTCGCGCAGGGCGAGCACGCCGACGTCCTCGGGGAGAACGGCGTCGAGCGCGCGCTCCAGATCCTGCGCCGGCATCGGGTGCCGGGTCCGGAAGGATGAGATGTGCTGTTCGGCATGGACCCCGGCGTCCGTGCGTCCGCAGCCGATCACCGTGTGGGCCTCACCCAGGATGCGCGCAAGCGCTGCCTCGACCTCGCCTTGCACCGTGCGCCCCTCGGCCTGGCGCTGCCAGCCCTCGAAGCGAGTGCCGTCGAACTCGAGGTCGACTCTCAGCGTGCGCTCGAGGGAGGGCTCGCCGGCCGAGTTCACGACTGGGGAGGACGTCCTCGCCAAGGGTCAGCTCGCCGGTTTCAAGCTGCGCGGCGCTCGGGGCCGAACACGGGCAGGGACCGCACGCTGCTCCCTGGGTTCATGAACCATGCGGGCTAGGCCCACACACGCCGCTGGCGCGACGAAGGAATGTTGAGGGCCTTGCGGTACTTCGTGACGGTACGCCGCGCAATCTCGAGCCCGTAGCGATCCTTGAGCTTCTCGGCGACCTCGTCGTCGCTCATCGGACTGTGCTTGTCCTCGTCCTCGATGAGCTCGCGTACGCGCTCCTTGACGCTCAGGCGCGACTCGATCCCGCCGTCCTCGTTCTCGGTGCCGCCGGTGAAGAAGAACTTGAGCGCGACGATCCCGCGCGGCGTCTGCGCGTGCTTGTCGCTGATCGCGCGGCTGACCGTCGAGACATGGATGCCGAGCACGTCCGCGATCTCCTGCATCTTCAGGGGCCGGAGATGGTTCACACCGAAGTCGAGGTAGTCGCGCTGGCGCAGCACGATTTCCTTTACGACGCGCTCCAGGGTGCTCTGACGCTGTGCGATGGCCTCGATGAGCCACTTGGCGGAGTCGATCTTCTTCTTGAGGTACTCCTTCAGCTTCGGATCGCTGCGCGCCTTCTCGAGCATGCGGCGCACGTTCCCGCTGAGACCCACGCGCGGCAGGTAGTCGTTCACGAGGCGGACGACGTAGACGCCCTCCTCCCACTCGATGACGACGTCGGGCCGGATGTAGCGCACCGGTCCGCTCGAGTACGAGGAGCCGGGGCGGGTGCTCAAGTCGGCCAACCCATGCATCAACTCGTAGAGGCGGGTCATGTCCAGCCCCATCGCCTTGGCGATGCGCGGGAGCTTGTTTCGCTTGATGTCGTCGTAGTGGTCACGCAGGAGCGTGAGCTTGAGCGTCGCGTCCTCGGTGTCCGGGCGAATCTGCAGGAGCAGGCACTCCCGCAGGTCACGCGCACCGACCCCCGGCGGCTCGAGGGACTGCACGACGCGCAACGCCCGCTCCAGGGCTTCCAGCGGCAACGGCACATCCATGCCGTCGCTGACGGCCTCGAGGGTGCACGGCAGAATGCCGGTGTCGGCCAAGTTGAAGATGATCGCCTCGGCCGCAATGACGACCTCGGGGGCGAGGTCCATCTCATCGAGTTGCCGCATGAGGTGGTCGGGCAGATTCGTGTCGAACGCCGGTGCGTTCTGCATCGCTTCGAGCTTGCGGTCCGACGCCTCCTGCGCAGCTGCACGACTCGAGTAGGAGGAACGCTCGGACGACGCCATGTCGTCGAGGCGCTCGAGCA
Source organism: Planctomycetota bacterium (assembly GCA_029259795.1). Classification (GTDB taxonomy): domain Bacteria; phylum Planctomycetota; class PLA2; order PLA2; family JAEUHO01; genus JAHEIK01. The sequence continues at coordinate 8,584 of JAJDEM010000350.1, read as the reverse complement.
CGCGCTCGGCATCGTCTTCGAACGAGCCGTCGTCTTCCTTGGTATCGACGCGGGCTTCGTCGGTCTGACTGAAGGCATCGGCTGCGGGTTCGATGACCTCGAGGACCTCGTTCTCCTGCAGCTCGTTCTCGATGAGCTCCTTCAGGTCCATCGCCGGCAGCTGCAGGATCTCGATGGACTGGATGATCTGCGGGGCGAGCCGCAGTTGCTGTGAGAGCTTGAGGTTGAGTCCGAGTTCCAATCGCATGGCGTCCCCATCCTACCGCCGCTGACACCCGGTCCGCAATCGCGACCGTCGTGTCCGTGTGCGCAACGCTTCGCAGAAAAAGGCTTGACGCCGACACATCGCAACGTTGCGTTCGGAACCGCACGCCACAACCCGGCGCTCCGCACTGCGTTCGCACAGCACGCCATCGGGATGCGAGCGGTTCTGCTACGCTGGTGGTCGAAGCCCGCCGCTCCCAGCCTCGGAATTGGCTACACGGAAGGGCGCCGGCCCTCGAATGCATCCGCAATTGCGGATGCATTTTGGTGTTCGATCTGACCGCCGGTCGGCAAACCGCGCGCGAGTCGCGTGACACGCAAGGCGCCGAGGGGGTGTTCGGTGTCCTCGCCGCGACACGCCTGCAGCGCCGCGACAAGCGCAAGGGCGGTCCCATCGCCTTCCAGATCGGGGTTGGTACCGATGCAGACTTCGACGACGTCGGGTGCGAGCGCACGCTGCGCCAACGCACCGAGACCCAGCGCCTGCTCGTCCACGCCCTCGAGCGGGCTCAGCCGAGCACCGAGCACGAAGTAGCAGCCGCGATAGATCCCGGCCGCCTCGATGGCCTGCAGGTCGCGCGGGGTCTCGACGACCAGCACGAGACTGCGGTCTCGGGTGGTGTCGCTGCAGAGGGGGCAGGGGTCGGCCTCGGCTGGCGCGCGACAGAGCGAGCACGGCTTGATGCGCGCGCGTGCCGTCCGGATCGCATCGGCCAAGGCGAGCGCGTCGCTCTCCGGGATCCGGAGCAGATGGTGCGCGAGGCGTGACGCGCTCCGCGGACCGATGCCGGGCAGGCGCTCGAGCGCCGCCAGCAGCGTCTCCAGACTCTCGGGTTGCGCCCCGCTAGACGGCATCGGACCCACCCTCCGGCTCCGCGCGACGTTGGACGTGCAACAGACGACCGCCGGTCACCTCGGCAATGCGCTGGACCTCGGGATGGTCGCGCAGCTCATGCGCAATCGGATCCATGCTGGTGGGCCCATCCTCGCTCTCGAAGATCTTCACGCGCAGCGCCTCGCCGAACACGGCCTTCGTGATCTGACTGAGGGCCAGGTGGACCTCGCGGCGTTGCAGGGTCCCGCGCGCCTCGCCGCCGCCGGGCTCAGCGGCCTCCGTGACGGGCAGCGCGACAAGCAGGGTCGTCCCCTCGAGCGCGACGGGCCGCACGGCGCCGAGCACCCGGCCGAGAACGGGGCTGCGAACGGCTCCACTCTGCGTGAGATCCGCCCAGCGCGACTGCACGCGCTCCAGGTCCAGGGGCCCGCGTGCCACCGCCGGCCGCGCGGACGCCGCCGCCCCGGCCTGCGCGACGCGAACCGCCACCGGCGGGGCCTGCGGCGCTGCGCCCCCCCCGCCGGACGGGCCAGCCCCGGAGGAACCCGCGTCGGCGCGTTTGTCGCCGGGCGCGGCCGCACCCATGGCCGGAGACTTGGGCGGACGCAGCGGCCCCGACGGAGCCGCATCCGACGGCGCGGCCCGCGGCGGCGCCGCGATCGGACCGCGCGACGAACCAGGGGGCGGTAGCGCCTCCGGGGCGGACGCCGAAGCCTTCAGGGCCCCGATCAAGGCATCGAGATCCCGGGCGTCCGGAAGGCGCGCCAGCTCGACGGCGGCGACTTGCGCCACAAGTCCCCCGTCGGCCCCGGCGCGCAGGTGGCCGCGCTTGCCGAGGAGGACCTCGATCGAGCGCGCGGCTTTCGCGTAGCCCGTGCCCGCGCGTACGGCGGCGACCATCTGCCCACGCAGCGCCTCGAGCCACTGATCGACAAGCACGCCGGGCTTCGAGCCGGCCCCGAGGCACGCGTCGACGGCATCGAGCGCGGCGGCGGCGTCCTGGGCGTCGACAGCTTCGAGGAGGCGTCCGAGCAAGGCGGAGGACGCGCGCCCGGAGAGCGCGTCGAGGTCGTCCTGACCGATCGCTTCGTCGCCTGCCCGTGCGGCGATGAGTTGCTCGAGCTGCGACTCGGCGTCGCGCAGGCCCCCGAGCGCGCCATCGGCGATCGAGCGCGCAACACCCTCCTCCAGGACGACGCCCTCGCCGTCGGCGAGCTGGACGAGGCGCGTCGCCATCGCACCAGCGTCGATCGGCCGGAACTCGACCCGCTGGCAGCGACTGCGGAAGGTGTCGGGCAGCTTGTGTTCCTCGGTCGTGCAGAAGAGGAACTTCACCTGCGCCGGCGGCTCCTCCAGCGTCTTGAGGAACGCGTTGAACGCCGGGAGCGAGAGCATGTGCACCTCGTCGACGATCCAGATGCGGTAGCGCGAGCGGACGGTTGCGTAGCCGACCTGTTCCTTGAGCGCGCGCACGTCATCGACGGCGTTGTTGGACGCGGCGTCCATCTCGACCACGTCGAGATCGGAGCCTGCGGCGATGTCCCGACAGGAGGCACACGAGCCGCACGGTTCGAGCCCCGCCGAGGCCTCTGCCGCCGCCTCCGATGCGGTCCCTGCGTTCAGCGTCTCGCAGTTGAGCGCGCGCGCGACGATGCGGGCGGTCGTGGTCTTGCCGACGCCGCGCGGGCCGACGAGCAGGTAGGCGTGGCCGACCCGATCGGAGAGCAGCGCGTTCTGGAAGATCCGCGCGACATGCTCCTGCCCGACGCACTCGTCAAAGCGCTGAGGGCGGTACTTGCGGGAGAGGACCTGATGCGTCACGGGTCGCCGATCCTAGCTCGCCGCTCCCCCGTCGGGGGCCGGGGCGTCGGGGTCTTCGGCCGCGTCCGGCTGCTCGGCAGCGGGTGCGCCCTCCGGCGCGTCCGTGGGTGCTGCCTCGGCCGACGCAACCTCGGCGCTGGCTTCGGCCGGCGGGGCGACCTCGAAACCAAACAGACGCATCATGTCCTGCTGCAGGGTCTCGGCCTCCGCCTCGGCGATGGGCGGCGCTGGCACCGGGAAGGTCTCCTTCTCGCCCGGCCAGCGACACGTGAGGGTCTCGGCATCCTGGTCGACGATGGTGATCCGCCGCTTGCGCGCGAGGAGCAGGGCCAGGGTGAGGCACACGGGGGCGCGATCGTCCCGGCCCTCGGCGAGCAGGCGGCGGAGGAACTCCGTCGCCATGCCGAGGTCGAAACGGCGCTCGGGCTCGGCCTTGGCGGGCGGCGTGCGCGTGTGCCAGCTGCAGAAGGCGCCCTGGAGGCGCTCCTCGGTGGCCTCGGCGACCAGGAAGTCGCGGCGCACGAAGGTGCCACCGCGCACACGATCCTCCCCCTGCTCCTCCTCGTCACCGAAGAGGGCAGTCACGATCTCGGTGTCGGGGGGGAAGGAGTCCCCGCTCGCAGCGCTCACACGCCCGAGCCGTTGCACTTTCCAGACGGCCATGCGGTCCTTGTACTGGCCCCGGGGGTCAGCGCAAGCGGTTCGCCCCCGAGCCCCGCCCGCTTCGTTCGAAGCAACACCCTGCTCTCGGGCTGCACTCGCGCCCGAGGTCGAAGCCGAAGGGCGGATTCTTTGCTGATCCCACCATGGACGTCCTTCGGCAATGAGATCGGGTGCGAGGGTGCGCGAGAGCCGCACGATTCGGCTGTGTGCGTTGCTCTTGCGGGCTAGAAGGGCAGCTTCATCCGACCGGCGAGGGCGCGATCGGCCTGCTCGCGCACGAAGCGGTCCTTGTCGCTGAGCGCCGCCTCGAGCGCCGCGCGAGCCGCGGGGTTCTTGGTGAGGGCGGCGCCGAGGGCCTGGACGGCCGCTGCGCGATCCTGCCAGTCCTCGGTGGCGTTGTAGTGACGCACGAGGGCGGCTACCGCCTCATCGGAGCCGATGCGGCCGAGGGCGAAGGCCGCGTAGCGCCGACCGGACGGCCGCGCCTGGCTGAGGAGTTGCGGCGAGCTGAGTGTCGCGACGGCCGGCTCCCCGATGGCGATCAGCACGCGGGCGGCATCCCGGCGCGTGAAGTCGTCGATCTGGAAGTGATCGAACGTCTTGCGAATGCGGGACTTGGGGTCGTCCGGGTCAGGCACGAGGGCTTCCACGGACTTCCCGAGCGGCACCAGGTCCTCGACGAGCGGCTTGGCAAAGTAGGCCGCGGCCGGCTCCCCGATGTACGCGGCGCTGCGGGCCACCCGGTCGACCTCACGGGGCTTGTTGTAGACCGACGCCTTGAAGAAGTGCCGGAAGAGGTTCTCCGACAGCACGTACGCACCGGCGCCGCCCCGCTCGACAATGCTGGTCAGGCTGATGCGCCAGAGCGGGCTCGCGGCGAGGAACTGCGACCACGCGCGCTCGATCTCGGCCCGCTCGGCAGGCGAGAGGCTGGTCGTGTTGACGTTGCGGTTGTCGCCGACATGGATCCGGTTCGGGTCGGCGGCCCCCACGTTCCTCGCGTTCGCATCCGCCTTGGTGTTGCCAGCACCGCTGGAGCAGGCCCCGAGTCCGAGCAGGAGGACCGGGGCCAGTGCCCCCAGGACGAAGAGGCGGGCGAGACGTTGGCGGATCATCGGGGGGCACATGGGGGCCAAGCGTAGACCACGATGGTCACGGAATCGTGACGGGGAACGGGCCGCCCTGTCGCCTGCGAGGCGTACCTTCCGCAGGCCCCTTCTCCCTCGCCGGTAGGCCCATGACGCGCACCTTCGTCCACACCCACGTCCACAGCGACTACAGCCTCATCGATGGGGCCGCCAAGGTGAAGGATCTGGTCGCTGCGGCCGTCCGCTGCGAGCAGCCGGCCCTCGCCCTCACCGACCACGGGAACATGTGCGGGGCGATCGAGTTCTACAAGACCGCCCGGAAGGCGGGCATCAATCCGCTCGTGGGGATCGAGGCCTATCTGGCGCCCCGCTCCCGGCTCGATCGGCAGAAGAACCCGGTCGCGGCCCACCACGTGATCCTGCTGGCCCAGAACGAGACGGGCTATCGCAACCTGATCAAGCTCTCCTCCCGCTCGTTCACCGAGGGCTTCTACTACGTCCCGCGCTTGGACAAGGAACTGCTCGCCGCCCACAACGAAGGCATCATCTGCCAGGCCGCGTGCCTGTCCGGCGAGCCCAGCTACTACGCCAATCACGATGACGTCGCGCGCGCCACCCAGGCCGCCATGGAGATGCGTGACATCTTCGGCGATCGCTACTACCTGGAGATCCAGCGCAACGGCACCGACGGCCAGGAGAAGGTCAACCAGACCCTGCTGGCCATCGGCAGGGAGCAGGGCATCAAGGTCGTGGCTTCGCAGGACATCCACTTCGTGGATCCCGCGAACAAGGAGGCCCACGAGGTCAAGACGTGCATCGGCATGGGCCGGGTCCTCGCGGACAACAAGCTCAAGCACGCCGGCGAGCTCTGCTTCCGCGACACCGAGTGGATGTATGACCGGTTCAAGGACGTCGAGTTCACCTGCCACAACACCGTGGAGCTCGCGGAGCGCTGCGACCTCGAGCTCGAGCTGGGCAAGCACCACCTCCCCCACTTCGAGCCGCCCCACGGCCAGGATCCGACGGACTACTTCCACGACCTCTGCCGGAAGGGCGCGAAGGAGCGCTACGGCGACACGCTCTCCGATGCCGTGCAGGAGCGCCTCGACTACGAGGAACGCATCATTCTGCAGATGGGCTTCGTGTCCTACTTCCTGGTGACGTGGGACTTCATGAACTACGCGCGGGAGCAAGGCATCCCCGTGGGACCCGGGCGCGGCAGCGCGGCGGGCTCGATCGTGTCGTACTGCCTCGGCATCACGAACGTCGACCCGCTCAAGTACGACCTGATCTTCGAGCGGTTCCTCAACCCCGCCCGCATCTCGATGCCGGATATCGACATCGACTTCTGCAAGGACGGCCGCGAGCAGGTCATCCGCTACGTGCAGGAGAAGTACGGCGGCAGTGACTGCGTCTCGCAGATCATCACCTTTGGCCGCCTGGCGGCGCGTGCCGTCATTCGCGACGTCGGCCGCGTGCTCGAGGTCCCGCTGCGCGACGTCGACATGCTCGCCAAGCAGATTCCCAACGGCCCGGGGGCGTCCCTCAAGGGCGCGCTGGAGTCCGACCCGAACCTGCGCCAGATCGTTCAGCAGAACCCCGAGTACAAGCGGCTCATCAACACGGCGCTCAAGCTGGAGGGCATGAACCGCAACGCGGGCAAGCACGCCGCGGGCGTTGTGGTCGCGAACGGTCCGCTCGAGAACTTCGTCCCGCTGTACAAGGTCGGCGAAGACATCGTTACGCAGTACTCGATGGACATCCTCGAGGAGATCGGTCTCCTCAAGATGGACTTCCTCGGGCTCCGCACGCTGACGATCATCGCGACCGCGCTCGAGAACATCCGCCGCGGCGGGCAAGAGCCGCCGGACATCGACACGCTGCCGCTCGACGACGCAGCCACCTACAAGATGCTCGCGGAAGGCGAGGCCATCGGGGTCTTCCAGGTCGAGAGCGCCGGCATGCGTGACCTGCTGCGCAAGATCCGCCCGGAATCCTTCGACGAGCTGGGCACGATCGTGGCGCTCTACCGGCCCGGCCCCATGGGCTCGGGCATGGTCGACATGTACATCGAGCGCAAGAACGGACGTGAGGCCGTCACGTACGCCCACCCAAGCCTCGAGCCGATCCTCCAAGAGACACGCGGCGTCGTCGTCTACCAAGAGCAGGTGATGCGCATCACCAACGTCTTGGCCGGCTTCGAGATGGCCGAAGCCGACAACCTGCGCAAGGCCATGGGCAAGAAGAAGCCCGAGTTGCTGGCCAAGTTCCGCGAGAAGTTCGTCGCCGGCTGTGCAAAGAACGGCATGGAAACGGCCGACGCCACCGAGATCTGGGAGCAGCTCGAGCACTTCGCCGGTTACGGCTTCAACAAGAGCCACACCGTGGCCTACGGCATGATCACGTATCAGACGGCCTACCTGAAGCGCCACTTCCCGCGCGAATTCATGGCCGGCCTGCTCACGTGCGAGATGGCCGACATGGACAAGATCACCGAGTACATCGAAGAAGCCCGTCGGATGGGCATCGATGTGCTGCCCCCGGACGTCTCCCGCTCGGACTGGCAGTTCAAGGTCGAGGGCGAGAACATCCGCTACGGCTTGGCGTCCATCAAGGGCGTCGGACGCTCCGCCGCCGAGTCCATCGTGGCCGGCCGCGTGCGTGACGAGGAAGCGTGCCACTACAGCAGCGTCTTCGACCTGTGCGAGCGGGCCGACCTCGGCAACGTGAACCGCTCCACGCTCGAAGCCCTCGTCAAGGCCGGCGCCTTCGACGCGCCCGGGGTGCGCCGCGCGCAGCTTGCAGCCGTCATCGAGCGCGCCCTCTCCCTCGGGCAGTCGGCAGCCAAGGATCGCTCCGCCGGCCAGCTCGGTCTCTTCGGCGAGGTGGTCGCCGCCGACGCGCCGCCGGACTACCCGGACGAGCCGGAGTGGCCCGAGCGCGACCTGCTGGCTTGGGAGCGCGAGCATATCGGCTACTACGCCACGAACCATCCGCTCTCGAAGTACGAGCGGCGCCTCCGCATTCTCGCCAACGTGCGCACCGCGGACCTCGACGAGATCCCGGACCGGACCCAGGTCCGGCTTGGCGGCATGATCCGCGGGCTCCGCACCTCGGTCGTCCGCAAGGGGCGCAACGAGGGGCGCCGCATGGGCTTCTTCGAGCTCGAGGACTTCTCGGGCACGGTGGAGTGTGTGGTGTTCGCCCGGACCTACGCCCAGCTCGAGCCGTTGCTGGTGCCCGATTCCATCGTATTGCTCGACGGCAAGGTGGATCGCAACCGCGAGAGTCCCAGCGTGCACGTCGACCGTATCGTGCCCGTGGACGAGGCGCGGCGCGTCATGGCGCAGGGCGTGCTCATCCGGCTCAACGCCGTCAAGGGCGATGTCCTCGAGCGCCTCCGCGCGACCGTCGCTGCGGCGCGCGGGGAGCTCCCGCTGGTGCTCGAGTTCGAGCCCGAGCCGCAGACCCTCGCTCGCATCAAGGCCGGTCCCGCGTGGCGCGTGACGGCATCCGACGAACTCCTCTCGCAACTCGACGCCTTCCCCGAGATCGACGAGGCGAAGTTCCTGGCGAAGACGCCCTAAGGGGCGTCCCAGGCATGTCGCGCAGCGACGGGCCGTGTGGCCGCCCGCGAGTCACGAGTGGGTGGGCGACTCGCCGGTGTTCCGCGCTGGGCGGGCGGGTCGGGGGGGTCGCGTTGAGGGCGGCTTGAGGTTTGGGCGGTGCCTGCCGCGGGCGGGTGTCGCTGGCCGGAGTTCCGCGCTGACGCGCGGGTCGGAGGGGTCGCGTTGAGGGTGGCCCGAAGCTCGGACGGTGCCTGCCGCGGGCGGGTGTCGCTAGCGGGTGTTCCGCGCTGACGCGCGGGTCGGAGGGTTCGCGTTGGTGGGAGCTTGAGGTTTGGGAGGGGCCC
>JAJDEM010000349.1 GCA_029259795.1 Planctomycetota bacterium | reverse complement strand
GCGGCCTTGGCCTCGGCAGCTTCCTTCTTGGCCATCTTGCGCGACTTGACGCGGAACTTGGTGCGCACCTTCGGCAGGCCCAAGACGTCGTCGCCGGTCTTCCAGGTGCCCACATCCTTGAGCTTCTCAATGCGCTCCCAGCGGGTGAGGACCGACCGCGGGCGCTCGAGGGTGTTCTTCAGCTTGAGGCTCTTGTGGATGGACATGACTGGCCTTCAGAAAGCGGGACTCGAAACGCGAAGAGCCCGGAAACGGGCATCCAGCGGGGCAGTATCGCCCAGGACCCCGAGGCGGGTCGCAAAATCCCAGGCAGATCAGCGCCGGAAGGGGACGATCCGCGCGCCCAGGAAGGGATCGGCGCCGTAGAGACGGGCCATGTCCAAGCCGGAGTCCCGCAGGAAGTCGCGGGCGCGCTCGTCCGTGCGGAAGGGGCCGACCTCGAGGATGAGGACGCCCGCGCCCTCCCGAATCCGGAGGTTCTGAGTGCGGATCCGGTAGTCGCGGACGATGTCGCCGTGGACCGTGGCCGGATCGAGCGCCTTCTGGGTCGCCGGGTGGACCTGGGGCATCTCCCCCTGGATCACGACCCACTGGCTGCTCTCCGACACATCCTTCTGGATGGAGGGCGTGGTGGCCGAGCCGGGTCGTCCCGCCGTGACGCCGAGGACGAAGCTGAGCACTACCAGCAGGCAGCACGCGCTGCCAGCGAGCACGACCTGACGCTGACTGAGGATCAGGCCGCGGAAGCCCTTGCGGCCGGCGGCGCGCTTGGCGGCGGCCTTCTTCTTCTTCTTCGCCTTGCTGCGGCGCTGCGCGCTGGACACAACCTGGCTGGGGTCGTTTTCGTCCTCGTCGCCGCCGTAGCGGAAGACGTCCAGAAGATCGGTTGCCTTGCGTGCCATGCGCGTTCCGGTACCTGAAGGCTGCACAACGTTAGGTCGGAGGGGGGACCACCAGGGTTGAGCGCCGCTACGGCCCGGAAGTGAGCGCGCGGTCGAATTCCCTGCGGTTTCGCGCGATCTGTTGCGCGGTCTCGACGGCGGCGCGCAGCGACGTCTCGGTGGCGACGCCCTGCCCGGCGATGTCGAAGGCCGTTCCGTGGTCCACCGAGGTCCGCACGAAGGGCAAGCCGAGCGTCACGTTGACGCCGCGCCGCTGGGCCAGCGCCTTCACCGCGGGCAGCGCTTGGTCGTGGTACATGGCGAAGACCGCGTCGTAGGCCCCCACGGCGGCGGCGGGGATGCAGCCGTCCGCAGGCAGCGGTCCTTGGGCATCGACACCCGCCTCCCGCGCCGCAGCGACAGCCGGCGCGATGATCTCCGCGTCCTCGGAGCCAAAGAGGCCCTCCTCCCCGGCGTGCGGGTTGAGTCCGCAGACAGCGATCCGAGGGCGTGCAGGGCCGAAGGCGCGAGCCACCTCCCGAGAGAGCAGCACCAGGTCCGCGCACAGCCGCTCGGCCTCGAGCAGGTCGGGCACCGCCCGCAAGGGAACGTGGATCGTCGCCAGCGCGGCGCGCAAGCGGCCCCCCAGCAGCATCATGAGCACGCGCTCGGCGCCCGCGCGCGCGCACAGGGCCTCGGTGTGCCCCGGATGATCCACCCCGGCCGCGTTCCACGCGGCCTTGTGAATGGGGCCCGTGACGATCCCATCCACGGCGCCGGCGAGGGCGAGGTCGGCCGCCTGCAGGACCCAGGCATGGCAGGCCGCGCCCGCCGAGGTCTCGATCTGGCCCAGGGTCGGCAGCGCGGTGAGCGGGGCGCTCGCCCGCCAGAGCCCCACGCCACCGGCGCTGAGCTCGGCCGGGTCGTCGACGAGGGGCGGCAGCGGCCCACCCGGCCGCTGGCTGCGCTCCCGCGCCAGGGCCTCGGGCGCGCCAAGCAGGAGCAGGCCGACGCCCGGCGGGGGGTCGTCCAGCAACCGCAGGGCGATCTCCGGGCCGATGCCGGCGGGATCGCCAAGCGTCAGGGCAAGAAGCGGGGTGTCCATGGTGGCCATGGTCAGGCCGCGTGGGCCCGGCGGTGCAGGAAGACGTCGAGCGGCAGCAGCAGGATGGCGAGCCAGAGGAAGAGGGGCCAGCGGGCGCGCCGCTCGCGGCGACTCAGCTGCGGGAGACCACGTACGAAGGTCAGCGGATCCTCGAGGGCAGCCCCCAACGCCGTGGCGAGGGCGCGCGCATCGGCCGCCTCCTCCGCCGTCGTGGCAGGTCTCGCGGCAAGATAGGTGAGCGGCGGCGGTGTCGGCCCTCCCGGCAAGGTCAGCTCGATGCGGCAGCGTGACCCCGGGGCCGCGGGAGGCAGCGGTCGCCCCGCCTCGCCGTCGTCCGGGGTGAACGTGCCGATGGGCTGGCTCGAGCCAGCGGGTCCGATCCAGCGGGCATCGACATGGCCCGAGCTGGCGCCGGGAGGCCAGAGCACCTGCAGGCTGGCGCCGTCGGGCGTCTCGCGCACGCGCGGTGTCGGCAGGAACTCGAAGGCGCCTTCAGGAGCCAAGGCCGAGCGGGTGGTCTGGGCGAAGAGCCGGCCGAGCGGTGCCCAGGCGAGCGCACCCGGATCGGACGGCGGCAAGGCCCACATGAGCACGCGTCCGAGTCCCTCGCGTGAAGCGGCGAGCACAGGGGTCGCGTCGCTGCGCGTGAGCAGCAGGGCCGCGGTGGGCCTTGCCAGGGCACGCCGCGGTGCGCCGACGGCCGGCAGGTCCGCGGCGGCGAATCCGCGGAGGGCCTCGTGCGCGCGCACCGCGACGAGGGGCAAGGGGGCGACGGGCTGCACCGGCTCGGGGTCGGGCTCCGGGTCGCTTCGCGGGGGAGCGACCGGTGGCGGGGGCGGCTTGGGCTCGTCCTTGGGCGGCGCGGCCTCGGCCTTCTTCCGGTCGTCGTGAAGGCGGGCGTCGATCGCCTCGGCATCCACGCGCCGCTTCTCGGCGACCTGCTCGGTGTCGCGCGTGAGGATGCGCGGAATCTCCGAGGGACTGCGCGCGGGGCGGATGTGGCCCCGGGCTGCCCACTGCACGATCTCCCGAAGCTGGGAGAGGTTCGCTCCACGGCCGATGCCGACGGCCGTGATGGTGATGCCCATGCGGCCCATGGGCTTGACCACCGGGCCGAAGATGGGACCGGAGGGATACTGCCGCCCGTCCGTCAGCAGGATGATGTGCTTGATCGGCGTGCGCTCCTTCTCCATGACCTGCCGCGCCAGGCGCAGTGCGCCGGCGATGTCCGTTCCGGGCCGGATGTCGGGCTCGACGCCGGTCAGCCAGGCCGCAAGCGTGGAGGCCGTACGGGCACTGCGCACGGGCACATCCAGGCGCACGTCGCTCGCAAAGGAGATCACGCCCACGCGATCCCAGGGTGACAGCGCCTCGGCTGCGCGCTGCGCCCCGAGGATGGCCATCTCGAGCTTGGCAATCGGTACGGCCATGCTGCCGCTGCGGTCGATCAGGAGGAGGAGCGTGATCGGCAGCGCCTCCTCGGGTCGGCGCTCTGCCTTGAGCCCGGGGCCCTCGGCTTCCTCCGGCTTCTCGATGGGCGGCGGCGGAGGTTCGTCCTTCGGCTCGGGCCTCGGCGGGGGCGGCTTGGGCGGCTCGGGCTGGGGAACGAGCGGCAGGAGCCCCGCCAAGGGTCCCTTCGCGAGCGCGGCCCATGCCGCGGTGTCCGCGCCAGCCACGATGACGAGCCCGAGGCCGTCGTGCACGCGCGCGCGAAGCACGTGCGCAGCGTCCGCGGGGAGCGCCACGAGGCTCTCGGCATCCGCGACGACAGCGTCGGGAATGCGTCCGCTGGCCAAGATGCTGCGCAGGCCTGCGGGATCCCCGCGCACGATCGCCAGTCCCTGGACCTCCAACGCCTTGATCCACGCGGCGCCGCGCACGAGTGCGAGCACCCGCGGCGGGGCCGCGACGGCGACGAGGCGGCGGGCGAGAGCCTGGGCCTCCCCGCCGCGCTCGAGCGTCACGGATAGTTCGTGGAGTCCAACCGGAAGGTCCAGTTCCTTGAAGACGACGGATGCCGGGGCGTCGGCGGCACGCTCGAGCGCCTCGGTCTCGACACCATCGACGCGCAGGACGACGCGGTGGGGGGCGGGCGCGGGGAGGTGCACACGAGCACGCACGGCGAACACGCCGTGCGCTTGGTCGGGGGCGTCCAGCGCCTCGATGCGAGCGCTGGCTGCCCGGGCGGGGAGGCTGTCGGGAATCGCGATCCCCGTGGTTGCGATCGCGTCGGCGCGCAGGGCATCCACAGCGGCGCGGGCGCCGCCGAGATCGCCGTGCCCGTCCGTGATGACGATGACGCCGCCGGTCTCGCCTTCGCGAAAGCGCAAGCGCGCACCCGCCAAGCCTGCGCCGAGGGCACTGCGTGCGGTGGGCGGCGGCGGGGCGTCCGCGCTACCCGGACGCGTCGTGAACGGCATCACCTCCACAGCGAGGCCCTTGGCCGCTGCGACGTCACGGAGCGTTTCGCGGAGCGCGTGGCCGGCCTCGCGTGCCGAGGCAGCCAGCGGCGTACGGGTGGCGTAGTCGACCGCGATGACCACGCGGCGTGGTTGGGGCACGTGCCGACTCACGCTCGGCGCCGCCAACGCGGCGATCGCGCACGCCAGCACGGCGGTGCGTGCAAGGAAGCGCCCCACCCGGCGGGCGGCCGAGCCGGGTACGCGCAACTCGAACGCAGCCACCATCAAGGCGGCGGCGGGCACGGCCCAAAGGAGCAGCGGATGGTCCCAGGTCATGGCGCGCTCGACCGCCCCTTCCCGTAGGGCAACGAGCCCGCGTGATTCATGAAGCGCGCTGCGCTGCGCCACAGCCGGCGCAGCTCTTGGGTCCCGCGGG
>JAJDEM010000348.1 GCA_029259795.1 Planctomycetota bacterium | reverse complement strand
GCGAGCGCCCGTTCACCCTGTTCTCTGGCTTTCGCTACGTGAAGAACCGCAGCACCTCGCTGAGCGGGGAGGCCTCATGGCGCTTCAGCGAGAAGTACGCGGTCGTCGCACGCGGCGTGGTGGACTTCAACGAGGGCGAGGACCTGCTGCGGGTGTTCTTCCGGCGCTATAGCGAGGACCACGTGATCATTTTCGGGTTCAATATGCGCAACGGCGAGGACTTCGGCGTCGAGCTTTCGTTTGAGCCGGTTGTCGGAGGTCGGGCCTCGGGCGATCGCAACGTCTTCCGCGACCAACCGGATCAGAACCTGTGGGGGGCCTTCCCGCGATGAACACACCGCTGACCGCTGTCTTCGCCGGCACCTTCGATCCCGTGACCAATGGGCATGTCGACCTGATCAACCGCGCTCGGAGCCTGTTTCCGCGCGTGGTCGTCTCTGTCGTGCGCGGCGGCGGAGGAACCCTCTTCTCGGTCGAGGAACGCATTGCCTTGCTCGAGACGGCCGTCGAAGGGCAGGAGGGGGTGGTCGTCGAGGCCTTCGAAGGCCTGGTGGTCGAGCAGGCCCGCCGGCATGGGGCGGCGGCCCTGCTGCGCGGCATCCGGAGCTTCCAGGACTGGGACTACGAGATGCAGATGGCCTTCGCCAATCGCGGCCTCGCCGCCGAGGTGGACACGGTGTTCCTCCCGCCCTCCCCGGGCATGACCAACGTCTCCTCCTCCCTGGTCCGCGAGGTCGCAGCACTCGGGGGGGACGTCAGTGGCTGGGTCCCGCCGCACGTTGCCATGGCGCTGGCTAGCAAGAGCCAGCCCCCCGCGTAGCCCGCAGGTTTCGTGAGGCGCGCTCCGGCGCCGTGTCTGGGCTTGTGGGACGGGCAGCGGGCCGTGTTTCGGCAGGGCCGGCGGGTGCCGAGGGGCCCATTGGCGAGTACCCTGGGCATCCGCTGACCCATGACCGATCGGAGCCAGAGGCATGTCCCGTATCTTCCGCCTATCGCCCCTCCTGCTTGTCTGCATCCCGCTGCTGGCCGTCGCGCTCGGACACGCGCCTCGCAGCGAGGCCGACGACGACGTGTCCACGTTCTCGTACTCGGACAACGGCTACTGCAACCTGGATCCCGCCCACGCGAGCCTCTACCGGATCAACGATGAGCGCCTGATCGTTGCCATGCAGGAGTGCCTCACGACGCTCGACCCGTCCACGGGCAAGGCGCGGGCCGGGGCAGCCGAGAGTTGGTCTGTGGGAGCGGACGGCCGCACCTGGACCTTCAAGCTGCGCAAGGACGGGGTGTGGAGCGACAAGTCGCCGGTGACCGCCAAGGACTTCATCCGGGCGTGGCGGCGGGTCATGGATCCCTTCACGAAGTCGGAGTGGTCCTGGCTCTACCGCTCGATCAAGGACTGCGGCACCATCCGCGACAACAGCGCCATGACCGACGGCTTCGCCGAGCTGCGTTCGGCCGTCAAGCAGCTCGTCGCGGCGAACCCGAACGGGATCCCCGGCGAAGACCTCAACCTCGCGCTGGATGACACGGGCGTCCGTCCCTTCCTCCTCGATGTGAAGTCGCGCTCCGTGAAGCGCCTGCTGAAGTGGAAGGATGGCGACACGTTCCCGCCGGAGTCCGCGAAGAAGGTCATCGATGCGCTCAAGAAGGAGCGTCGCAAGGCCCGCAGCAAGTGGGTGGATGTGTTCGACGCCTTTGGCCAGAAGGGCACGGGCGTCTACGCGACGGACGATCACACCCTGGTCGTGACCACCTTGGGCGACGTGCCGTACTTCCCGGAGTTGGTCGCGCGCTCGGCCTTTGCGCCGCTGCATGCCAGCGTCGAGAAGCTGCGCGCCGGAGCGTTCGAGCTCGGGGGCTACGTCAACAATGGCCCGTTCATTCTCAAGGGCCGCGGCTCGAAGCCGCCCGCTGGCCAGGAGAGTGAGCGCATCATGTCCGTCGTCGAGTTGGTCAAGAGTCCGACCTACACGGGCCCGAACATGGCGAAGGTCGAGCGGATTCTCTGCAAGACGGACCTCTCGCTGCGCGTCCCCGCTCAGGAGGACATCTTCGAGTTCGAGCGTGGCAAGCTGCAGTGGGTCAACGCGACCTGGCCCGAGTGGCCCAAGAAGAAGCTGCGCGAGAAGATCGTAGAGATGAAGGCCTACAAGAGCCGTGTGACGCCGCGGGTGCTCTACTTGCGCTTCCGCTGCGACCGCGCGCCCTTCAAGGACAAGGCCGCCCGGAAGGCGTTCGCGTTGGCTCTGGACCGCGGCGCTCTTGCGAAGCGCTACTGGCCCGCCGCAACCCCGGCGTATCGCCTCGTCCCCCCGGGGATCGACGGCCGCGTCGAGGGCATCAGCTGCCCGAAGAGCAACACGGCCGGCGCCAAGGAGGCCTTCAAGCAGGCGGGCCTCGACACCGACAGCTGGGTCGAGATCAGCTATGGTGAAGCGCCGGGCCAAGACGAGGTCGCCCGCGCGATGAACCGCGGCTGGAAGAAGACGATGGGCATCGAGCCCGGGCTCAGCATCCAGTCGGACGACGACGTACGCAACGTGATCCGCGCCGGCCGCTACTACGTGATGCTTACCGAGTTCCGTGGGGCCGTGAACGATCCGGGGGCCTACCTGGAGCCGCTGCACTCCAAGGATGCGGACAGCGGCCTCGGCTGGGCTGACAAGGCCTACGATGCCTTGCTCGACGCGGCGCGCGATCCCCAGAGCGCGCTGGACGACCCGGCAGGCTGGCTCGAGTTGGCAGGCGATCCGAGTCTCAAGTCGGCGCTGGACGGCGCGAAGGGCTCTCGCGAGGGTCGGTTGAAGTTTCGCCAGCAGGTGCTCGCAGCGGCCGAGCGTCGTCTGCTGCAGGAGTACGTCGTCGTTCCGGTGCTCTTCCTCAAGGAAGCCACCTTGCACGCTGGGGCCAAGGGCCTCGGCGAGGATGAGGCGCGCAAGAACCCCGGCTTCGTCGGCTCGCTCGTCAGCGTCAGCCGGTAGCTCGTAGAGCGCACCGGGTTCGCGTAGGTCATTTCCGCCGGGCGCGTGCGCTGGTAGGATCCCCATCCCGGCGCCTGAGGAGGGCAGATGTACCGCAATCTTCTGGGCATAGGCGCCGTCTTCCTCGTCGCCCTCGTCCTCGTAGGCATCACCTTCTCCGCGAGCAACGAGGAGGAGGCTGATTTCCGGTTCATCAATGGAACCGAGCCGAAGAGCCTCGATCCGCACGTGATCACGGGGCAGCCTGAGGGCCGCATCGCCGACGCCATCTTCGAGGGGCTGACGTACCGCGACCCCAAGACGCTCAAGCCGCAGCCCGGCTGTGCCGAGTCCTGGGTCATCTCCGAGGACAAGACGACCTACACGTTCACGATGCGGGCCGCGGCCCAGTGGAGTGATGGGACCCCGGTCACGGCACACGACTTCGCCTATTCCTGGCGCCGCTTGCAGCAGCCGTCCATCGGGAGCGAGTACGCCTACATCCTGCACGTCATCAAGGGCGCGGATGTCTTCAATCTCTACGAGGGGCACGTCGAGCGGCTTGTCGGCCCGGCCAAGAAGGACAAGAAGAACGTCGTCGATGCGCTGTCGGAGCTGCGCGAGAAGAATCCCGCGGGCGTGTCGGCTACGGTTTGGCAGCGGTTCCTCGGAACGAACAACGTCACCGACGCGATCAAGGGCACGCTGGACCCCGTCCTCACGACGGCGCTCAATGAGCGGACGGCCGTCCTCAGTGCCGATCGGCTCTCGAAGATCGGCGCGGCCCTGCGGTCCGAAGCCAAGCGGCGCAAGGAGGCTCACGCGCACGCCAAGGAGCACTTCGGCAAGGACGAGGGCGTGTACGCGAAGGACGACCGCACGCTGATCGTCGAACTGAACGCTCCCACGCCCTACTTCCTCGAGCTCACCGCCTTCTACTCCGCGCACCCGGTGCCGCGACACCTCATCGAACGGCTTGCGAAAGAGCGCAAGACCAGCGGCGCGGACGCGGGCATCGAAGATTGGTTCCTGCCGGAGAACATGGTCTCGAACGGCCCGTTCAATCTCGCGGCTTGGCGTGTCAACGACAAGATCCGGCTCGTCAAGAGTCCCACCTACTGGAACCGTGACTCGATCAAGCTGAACGTCATCGACGCGTACCCGATCGAGAACTACAACACCGCGATGAACGTCTACCTGACCGGCGGCGCGGACTGGACCCCGACCTACCCCGCGTCGATCGTGGACGAGCTGAAGGATCGCCCCGACTTCCACCGCAACAGCGGCATGGTCGTCTACTACTACCGGTTCAACACGACCCGCAAGCCCTTCAACGACAAGCGCGTGCGCAAGGCCGTTGCGATGGCCATCGACCGCAAGCTGATCGTCGACAACATCCTGAAGCTCGGTCAGACGCCGGCCTTCCGCCTCACCCCGCCCGGCATGGGGGACTATGATCCGCCCCCGGACGGCATCAAGTACGACCCGGAAGCGGCTGCGACGTTGCTGGCCGAGGCGGGCTATCCCGGCGGCCAGGGCATTCCGCCGTTGACGCTGCTCTACAACACCTCCGAGACGCACAAGACGATCGCCGAGGAAGTGGCCGCGCAACTCAAGAAGACGCTTGGCATGGACGTCAAGGCCCTCAACCAAGAGTGGCAGATGTACCAGGCGAACACGCTTGCGATGGAGTACGACATCGCGCGCGCCGGCTGGATCGGCGACTACCTCGACCCCAACACGTTCCTCGATCTGTGGATCACCAACGGCGGCAACAACCAGACGGGCTGGTCGAACTCCCTGTTCGACAATCTCATCGCGAACGCGGCCGACATCGAGCGCTTCCCGCGGGTCGCCGATCAGATGATTCCCCAGTTCAAGGAGCCCGAGAAGGCGCGGGCGCTGCTGAAGGCCATGCAGGCAACGCAGGAGCCGGCTGCCCGGGTCGAAGCGGGGGCCAAGCTACGCCTGCACCTCTTCCGGGAGGCCGAGTCGATTCTCTTCCATGACGAGTTCCCGATCATGCCGATCTACTTCTACGTGGTCAGCAGCATGGTCAAGCCGTACGTCCACGGGTGGTACATGAACCCGCAGGACATCCACTTGCTGCGCGGCATGTCGATCGACCGCTCGGGCAAGACGGTGGAGCGCTAATCCACGATGGACGACAACCGTACAGCTAAGACGGTCTTGGCCGAGATTGGCCTGTTCGCCGCACTCCTCGTGGGCTGGCTCGGCCCTGACGTCGTCGGGTTCTCGACCGCGATCACCACAGCCGCGGCCCTCTTCCTCGCGTTCCGCTGCGTCCTGCTCCCGCGTCCCTGGGGTGCTCGTGTCCTGGTCGCCACGCTGGCCCTGTACCCCTTCCTGCTCATCTGGATCTGGGTCGGGTTCGCAGAGATGGGCGTCTTGCTGGTCGGCACCATCATCATCACGTCCATGCTCTGGTACCCGCCGTGGCTCATGCGGATCGTGGGGTCCCTCCTGCTGGCGCTCTTCCTGTACGTCTTCCTCCAAGCCATGGTCGGCCCGCTCTGGGGCGCGGTGATCGCGCTCGCCATCGCCGCTGTGGCGTACATGATCCTGCCGGCGCGGGCCCACCGTCGCGTCGGCTTCATGGTGCCGTCGATGGTCATGTTGATCTTCGTGACCACGGTGCTGATGTACGAGGCGCCGGGTAGTCCGTTCGCCACCGAGAAGCAGACCACGCAGCA
>JAJDEM010000347.1 GCA_029259795.1 Planctomycetota bacterium | reverse complement strand
CGAACGGGTTGGCCTGAAGGTACGTAGCGAAGGCGCTCTCGGCCTCGTGCACGCGCTTGGCGCGCGCGGCCTCGAAGGCGAGGCCTTGATAGGCGTTGGCGTTCCAGGGCCGGTCCTCGCGCACGGCATGCCAGAGCGAGGCGTCATCCGCCCAGGCCGCGTTGCGATTGAAGGTCGACCAGGCGAAGACGGCGAGCAGCAGCGCACACACGGTCATGGCCGCGGCGCGCGGCGTGTCACGCAGGCCGCGCAAGCCCGCGCCCAGGCCGAGGGCGACGCAGAACAACGCGGGGTAGAAGAACCGGTCCGCCACGAAGGTCTTCAGCGGAACCAACACATTGCTCACGGGGCCAAGGGCCACGAGTGCGCCCAGACACGCCAGCGTGAGCACGAAGCGCCTGCGCCGCAGGCCGAACACGCTCGCGAGCAGCAAGCTGGCCAGGAGGCCCAGGCCGATCGATACCTCGGGGTCGCTCCAGCGCTCGGGCACATCGATGCGCGTGTCGAACGAGAATCCAAACGGCGCCAGCAGGCCCTCCGCGTACCAGGCGAGGCCATGCAGCATGGCCCGCACCGTGGCCCAGACGCTGCCGTGGGCGTGGCCCACCTGCGCGAGCCCTGGCAGGACGGCGTCGCGCAGCACGAAGTAGAGCCCGGTCAGCCCCAGGAGCAGGCCAAACCGTATCCATGTCCTGCGGGCCCAGGGGGTCGGCGCGGCCGGATCCGCCCTGGGCAGCGCCAGGTCGCGCAGCGGCAGCAGGAACGGGAGCATGAGGGCCGACTCTTTCGCGAGGCAGGCGAGCGCGAAGCACGCCAGCCCGCCGATGGTCCGACCCAACCCCCGCCGCTCGAACAGCACCAGAGCCCCCAGCATGAAGCTCATGGCCAGGAGATCGCCCTGCGACGACAGCCAGGCGACGCTCTCGCTGGTCATCGGATGCACCCCGAACAGCAGTGCACCCAGGATCGCCGGCAGGAGTGCACAGCGCAGGAGCGTGAGCAGCAGGCGCAGCACGAGGAGCGTGTTGAGGATGTGCAGGGCGATGCTCACGCCGTGCCAGAGGGGCAGGCGGTAGGCGAGGGCCCCGTCGTCCGTCTCCCCCACGAAGAGCGCGTACTCGAACGAGAAGAGCAGCGTGCGCAGGGGACGGTAGATGTCGTGGACGATGCCCTCGCCGGCCGAGGCGGTCGAGGGGTCCGTGAAGGCTTCTACGAAGCCCAGGCTGCCGAGCGCGGCGTTGTGCTCGATGAAGCGGTGATCGTCGTAGACGAACCCGCCCGAGAGGCTGCCCGCGTGAACCATGCCGACGACGATGGCCACGGCAAGCGCGGCGGCCAACCGGAGGCCAAGCGCAGCGGGAGATCCCGAGTCCCGTGCCCCAGGCAACTGATGGTCCCGGGTCACCGTACGTTCTCCGTCGGGGCACGGCGCAGGAACTGAACCAGGGCGGACGTCACCTCGCCGGTCGCAATGCTCGCCATGCACGTGTGGATGCGGCACCGGCTCGTGCGGTAGTTCGCGACGGTGATGCACGGGCTGCACGGGAGCGCCCGGTAGAACGAACGCGAGCCCTCGGACAGCGGACCGTAGAGCAACGGGGTGTTCGGGCCGAAGAGCGCGAGCACGGGCGTGCCGACCTGGGATGCGAGGTGCACCGGGCCCGTGTCATTGCTGACCAGGGCCTCCGCCCCGGCCAGGAGTGCCACCAAGCCTCCGATCGAGAGCGGCCCGGCCAGCGCCTTGGCCCCCGTGCCGATCGCGTCGACCGTGCGGCTCACGATGGCCGCCTCGGACGCGCTGCCGGTCACGTAGACCTGGCGGCCCTCAGCCAGCGCAGCCCGTCCGACGGCGGCAAAGCCCGCTGTCGACCAGCGCCGCCCCGGGAAGTTGTCGCCGCTGCCGGGATGCAGCACCACGTAGCGCCCCACCGAGCGCAGCGCCGCGGTCTCCGCCAAGCCCGCATCTGCCGGGGCCAGACCGCCGGGCACGTAGGCGGCGGGGGCCAGCCCCCCCGCCTCGGCAAGGTCGCGGAAGGAGCGCGAGGCATGCGCGTCCGTCCGCCACGGCACCGTGACGGTGTAGAGCCCATCGCGGCCCGCCCCCGGGGAGCGAAAGCCGATCCGCTGCCGGGCCCCACCCAGGCGGGCCAGCAGGGCTCCGCTGCGCGCGAACTGTTCGAAGTCCAGCGCCAGGTCCGGCGGTGCGCGGCGCAGCCGCCACGCGGCGCGCAGCAGATCGCGGACGGTGCCGAGGACGGAGTTCGTGGAGACAAGCAGGAGTTCATCCGCCAGGTCTTCGACCAGCGGCGCGTTGCTCGCCAGCGTCGCGACCGTGAGCCGCGCGGCAGGGTAGCGATCCCGCAGGTCGCGCACGACGGAACGCAGCAGCGCCCAGTTGCCCAGCCCCCAGAACTTGACCAGCAAGACATGCTCGACCGTTTCGACCGGCTGCGGCGCACGGAAGGCTTCCCGCAGTCGGTCCAGGGCGGACAGAGCCCACCCAAGGAGTCCCCCCACGCGCCGATCCAGCCGCTTCGCAAGGCCGAGATTCATGCGCTGGCCCCATTCGCCGCCGCACGGGGCGCGAGCAGGCCCTGGGGCAGGGCGAGGTTCATCTCCGTGTGGCAGTTCCATAGGCATGCCGTGCACGACGCCAGCTCACGACGCACGTCGCCGTAGGCCTCCGAGCGCCACAGCGGCACCAACGGGACCTGACCAACGGGCTGGTTGCGCTCCATCAAGGGGAAGCACGGGAAGACGTCGCCGTAGCAGTCCACCACGACGCTTCCGTAGGGCGCGTAGCAGAAGAGCGGCGACGGCTCGCCGCGAAACGCGCGCGGCAGGAGATCGAGATAGCCGGTACTGTTGTCGACGAGGCCTTGGGCGTGCAACTCCCGCAGGCCCTCGAGCGCCCGCACGACCGCCTCGCCATCGGCCGCCTCCTCGCCTTGGCCAAAGTCATGGACCGGGATCACGCCGACGCGATCCGCGCCGGCCTCGACCGCGACCCGCACGACGTCGGCTGCACGATGGACGTTGCGGGCGGTCAACACGGTGACCACGCTGATCTGGGGACGACGCCGCGTGCCGCGAGCCTCGCGCAGTGCCCGCAGGGCCCCCAACACCGTCTCGAACGAGCCGACCTTGCGGCGGGCGGCATCGTGGGTCGCCGCATCGGGCCCATCGAGCGAGATGTTGATCGAGCGCACCCCGGTAGCGAGCAGGCGGTCCACCGATTCCGCCACGCGGAAGCCATCGGTGTTCAGGTGGGCATGCATGCCGAGC
>JAJDEM010000346.1 GCA_029259795.1 Planctomycetota bacterium | reverse complement strand
AGGTTTGGGAGGGGCCCGCCGCGGGCGGGTGGGTGCTGGCCGGTGTTCCGCCCTGACGGGCGGGTCGGAGGGGTCGCGGTGAGGGCGGCCCGAAGCTCGAACGGTGCCTGCCGCGAGCGGTTACGAGCCGGAGCCTGCGTGCGAACGCGGGTTCGTCATCGAGGTCCCTGTGGTTTGGGCATCACGGCCGGCGTGCGGGGCCCGTGCATCGGCGTCGTTTACTGGGGGGCTCACGCCCCCCGCGGCGAAGCACGAGCTCGCGCCGTGGCGCGAGCGGTGCCGCCGCCACCCCCCTTGACATCTACAGGACTCCCAAGGGAGTTAACTGATTGACGCCTATGGCGATCAGCGGAGGCGACGGAGCAGGGTGCCGTTGCGAACAACGGCAGGCTCAAGTGCAGGGCCATTCGGGGTTGTTGGTCCGGGGGTCGCCCAAACCACAGCGGGCGACAGGTGGAGGCCGCGAAGGCCCGCACTCCAACGCAGAGGGACCTGATGGCAGCGGCCCGGTTGCCGGGCATTCTGCCATGGGGCGGCGTTCAGCGATTACGACGGAACAAGGTGCCGTTGCGAACAACGGCAGGCTCAGCGTTCAGGGCCATTCGCGCTTGTTGGTCCGGGGGTCGCCCAAAACACAGCGGCCGACACGTGGAGGCCGCGGAGGGACGTACTCCGACGAAGAGGGACCTGATGGCAGCGGCCCGGTTGCCGGGCCTTCAGCCAAGGGGCGGCGGGCGCAGCAGGGCGCCGAACAGGCCGAGCAACGCGAGCACCAGGGCCAGCCAGGCGAAGCCGTAGCCGAAGCGGACGTAGATCGTGGGCTCACGGTCCACGAGCTTGACGTCGCGCACCAGGACACCACTCGTGTTCAGGGCGAGGACATTCTCCGGGCGCAGATCGCCCGTCATGCTGATGAAGGCGCTGATCCCCGTGTTCGTGGCCCGTACCAAGGGCGAGCGGTGCTCGACGGCGCGGAAGCGCGTGAAGTTCAGGTGCTGGTAGGGCTCCCACGTATCGCCGAACCAGGAGTCGTTTGTCAGGCTCACAAGCAGGTCCGGTCGCTTGCCGTCGCAGACCGTTCGGATGTGGCCCGGCAAGATGCCCTCGTAGCAGAGGAACGGCACGATCGAGAGGGCGCGTCCGACGCCCGCACTCTCGTAGGTCATGCGTTGCGAGTTCGCGGCGGCCTTCCCCTCGGTAGAGCCGGGCAGCATGGTGAACTTCTGGGGCAGAAACTTCGCCGGGTCGAGGACGCTGTCCAAGGGAGCGGGGATGTGCTCGCCGAACGGGATCAGGTACACCTTGCGGTAGACCGACCACTCCGCGTCACGGGCGGCCGGGCGCAGGGCGGCGACATTCCAGCGTTCGTCAAACTGCGCGCCGCTCATCTTCGCGCGATGGCCCGCGCGGCTCTCGTAGGAGCCCACAAGGAAGGCGTGCCCCTTGGCTCCCAACGTCCGCATGAAGCCATAGCCGACGAGGCCGAGATACCGTTCGGTCTCCCTGGCATTGCGCGCGGGCTCCATGATCGGCACGGGGTCGGTGATGGCCGTCTCGGGCCAGACGATCAGCTCCGCCCCCTCCGCCGCGGCCTGCGCCGAGCCCTTGCGGTAGGCCTCGATGGAGCGCTCCCGGCGGCCACGCTTCGACTGCTCGGCAGCTCGCTTGTCGCGGTGACCGACATTCGGCTGCACGATGCCGACGCGGATCATCGTCGTCGCGGCGTCTTCGTCAGCACGGATCACGCCGTAGCGCCAATGCCCGACCCCAAACAAGACGCAGCCGAGCGCGAACGTGACGAGCGCCGCTCGGGGCCGGGCCACCGGTCCGGTGCGACCGAAGGCCCAGCGAACCCATTCGTGAATGGGAACGACCAGGCACAGGAGCACGAAGGAGACAGCCGAGACCCCGCCCCACTCCGCGGCTTGGACGAGAGGCGGCACGTCAACCGCCCCGTGACCGACCTTCCACGGAAAGAGGCGGATCGGTAGGTGCTCGACCCCCACGAACGTCAGCACGGTCAGCAAGGGATGCGGCCGGCGGCCGCGCGCAAGCATGGCCCGATGCATCACGAGGAAGATCAGGCCGTGCAGGATGCCAGCCGCCCCGAAGATGCCCGTCACGATCCAAGACACGGCAACGGGTAGGTTGCCGAAGTCCTGCGTCGTCTGCGCAAGCCAGCGATAGCCGTAGCCGATACCGATGGCGCCGAAGCAGAACGTCCAGAGGATTGCGGACTTCGTCGTCCGGCAGCGCTCGATCAGCATCAGCCAGGCGACGACCCCGGGCACGGTGCAGAGCACCAACGGCTCCGTGGTGAACGCGCCCACCCAGGTGAACATCATGAGGGCTACGAGGAGCGTGCCGATCCGATGGCGCCGACGCGCGACAGGGCTTGTGAGATCGACAGCCGTGGGCGCAGCAACGGTCACGGTGGATCAGGCTCCGAACTTTGCCAGCTTGTCTGCATTGGCCAAGGCCAAGCGGAGCAGCGCCGTCGCCGGCAAGCGCGCGCCGAGGCGGCCCGCGTGACAGGCCTCCTCATCGAACACGCTGCCCGCGTCCGGCTCGCTCCACGGGCCCCACAGTAGGGACGGAACAGGGTGCCATGAGTGGCCCGCCATGGGACCCGGCGTCGAGTGATCCCCGGTGATGACGATGACGTCCGGCTCGAGCGCGCGGATCCGCGGCAGGAGGGCGTCGAACTCCTCGATGACGGCCGCCTTGGCCTGCTCGTTGCCGTCCTCGCCGTGGGAGTCGGTCTTCTTCACGTGCAGGAAGTAGAAGTCGTGCTCGTCCTTCCACGTTTGCTCGAGCACGGTCACTTGATCGGCGATGCTCGCGGTCGACGGGATCTCGTCGCGCACCGTCATGCCGAGCAAGTGCGCCACGCCCCGGTAGGCGGGGTACGCAGCGATGCACACCGGGCGCAACTTGGCGACCTCGGCGTACGTCGGCATGGAGGGGCGCCCGGAGATGCCACGCAGGATGACGCCGTTGGCGGCGTCACGATCCCCGAGGACCTCGCGCGCGGCGGCAGCGAACGCGTCGGCAATCCGCGCCATCTTGCTCGCCTCGGGAACGAGCGCGCGGGCGGGAACGGGGGGCACGCCCTCGACCTGGGGATCGGTGTCGGCCACATGGCCGTCGAGGCCGGGGCCCCGGAACACCGCGGCGAACCGGTACTGCAGGCCAGCATGCACGGTGACGTCCACATCCTCGATGCGGCCGATGGCCTCGTTGAGCAGGTCGGCGAGTGGTGCGGCCAGCTCTGTGGCCATACGCCCGGCGCGACGATCGAGCAACCGCCCCTCGGCGTCGAGCGTGCAGTAGTTGCCGCGAATGGCGACGTCACGCCCCGTGACGTCCACACCCAGGCCAAGCGCCTCGAGCAGGCCGCGGCCGACGTCCACCTCGACGGGGTCGTAGCCGAAGAGGGAGAAGTGCCCCGGGCCACTGCCGGCGGTGATGCCGTCCGCGATGGGGATCGTGCGTCCGAGTGCCGATTCCGCGGCCAACGCGTCGAGATTCGGACACGCCGCGCGCTGGAGCGCGGTGGGCTCGGCGCCGAGGACGCCGCCGAGGCCGTCGAGGACGACGAACAGGATCTTGCTGTCAGTCTGCCGCGCGAGGGGCGGCAGCAACGTTAGGTTGGAAGGCGCGTGCATCCGCGCAGCCTACCCCGCTGGCTTCCAGGCCGTAATGCCTGTCGGGATGGGCAGCCGCTCCGGATCGACAAGACCGGCCCTGGTCGCCCACTCCAGCACCTCGTCCCACGTGTGATGACTCTGGAGGGGCGGCGCGAGCCAGTCGTGAACGACCTGGGCGCACTCCCCCCAGGTCGCCCGCCCGAAGGTCGTCCCGCTGTAGCTGCGAACGAACATCGTGAGCGGCGCGAGCATGAAGCTCACGAGCCGCACGCCGGGCCCCGGCAGCCGGGTCGTCAGCGCGCGGGCGGATCCGAACACCAGCTCGCGTAGCGCGCCCTCCTCGGGATAGACCCAGATGTAGAGCGCACCCCCGGGCTTCACGAGCCGGGCGAGCGCTTGGTAGGCCGCCGGCGCATCGGGCGTGTGGTGGATCACCCCGTCCGAGAAGACCAGGTCGAAGCTCCCGTCCCGGAAGGGGGGCTCCAGGACGCTGCCCTGAACGACGGCGATGCGGGGATCGTCCAGCGGGACCCCTGCCGCTTCGGGACCCCGACCGATATCAAGGCCGACGACCTCAGCCCCCAGATCGGCAAACGCCCGCAGATAGCGACCATGCCCACAACCCGCATCGAGCACCCGCTTGCCCGCGTACCAGCCCCGATCGATGCGGCTCCCCATGCGAGCGCCCACGAGGTTTGCCGACATGGCCAGGGGGTCCTTGCCGAAGATGCGCCGGAGACCGCCGTAGCGGCGCCACTGCCGCTCGAAGGCCCGCACCGTCCGCCGCTCCTCGGCCGAGGTGGCTGCCGGGCCCCCGGCGAAGCCCGGGGGGAGCAGGCGGGGGATGCCTCCCGCTAGGGAGTAGCCCTCGCCTCCATGGCCCTCAGGGCACTGGAGGCGCCCGGCCGCGTCGTCGAGGCGCAGGGGTTTCCGGCAGCGTGGACAGGCCAGAAGCGGGGCGAGGAAGGGGGTCATGACAGGCGTCTCGGAGCGACGTATTGGGGGGTCGGCCGCGAGAAATCCGGCCAAAAAAGCGGTCGTCGCCGAGTGCCCCCCCTCAGAGCGCGACCGCGCGAGGGCCGGTTTGATTCCATAAGACACTAACCACAAGCCACTTAGATCCTCACCTGGCGCCTGTTCCGGGAAACAGGGTTTGGTCACCCCAGAAAATACTTTGCATTTGGGGTCTTGTGATTCCCCGCCCCTCGGCAGTACAGTGCCGGACTACGTACGCACCGCACACGGCGCGCACGAACCGAGGCGGGCCGGCCCCGCGCGCGGCGCCCCCCGGGGC
>JAJDEM010000345.1 GCA_029259795.1 Planctomycetota bacterium | reverse complement strand
CATCGACCATCACCATCGCGTCGTACTTCTCGGCGATGTCGCAGATGGACGCCAGATCGGCGATGTCACCGTCCATCGAGAACACACCGTCCGTGGCGACGAGTACGCGCCGCGCACCGGCGTCGCGTGCCGCCTTCAGCTGCACCTCGAGATCAGCCATGTCGTCGTGCGTGTAGCGGTAGCGCTTGGCCTTGCAGAGGCGCACGCCATCGATGATCGAGGCGTGGTTCAGCGAGGCCGAGACGATCGCATCGTCGGCGCCCAGCAGCACCTCGAAGAGCCCGCCGTTGGCGTCGAAGCACGAGCCGTAGAGGATCGCGGCCTCCTGCCCTACGAACGCCGCGATGCGGCTCTCAAGCTCCGTGTGACGGTCTTGGGTCCCGCAGATGAAGCGCACGGAGGCCATGCCGTAGCCGCGCTCGTCGAGAGCGGCCCGCACGGCGCCGACGAGCGCAGGATGGTTGGCGAGCCCGAGGTAGTTGTTGGCGCAGAAGTTCAGGACCTCGCTGCCGTCGCTCACGCGGATCGTGGCCTGCTGGGGGCTGACGATCGTGCGCTCGTGCTTGGTGAGGCCGGCGGCCTCGATCTCCTCGAGCTCGGCGCGCAACTGGCTGCGTACGGTGTCGAACATGGGATCCTCCTCGGGGCGACCAGGGTACCGACCCAGGCCAAGCCCTACGCATCTCGGCTACCCTGTCCGGTCGTGAAGATTCGCGCGACCCTCGCTTCGGCCCTGCTCTGCCTCCTGCTCCTTCCGGGGCTCGCCCAGGCGGATGACACGAAGGACGCCCTCAAGGCGTTCAAGAGCGGCCTGCGCGCCGAGCGTTGGCAGGACCGGCGCGATGCCTACCTCACGATCGCCGACTACGACAGCGGTCCGATCGTGAAGGCCATCCTGGATGCGATCGGCAAGGAGACCAATCCCGCCGTCCAGCTCGCAGCGCTCGACGTGCTGGGAGGCTTCGAGTCCAGCACGGCGCAGACGGCGCTCGTAGCAGAGGTGCGCAAGGCCCGCGGCCCGCGGCGGATGCATGTGCTCATGACCCTCGCCCGCCAGAAGGGCGACACGGCCGTTCCGATCCTGCTGGAGATCGTGCAGGGCAAGGACGGCCCCGCCGCCGCGCAGGCGGCGCTGGCCCTCGGTCGCAAGGAGGTCGAGGGGGCCGTCCCGCACCTGCTCGTGCTCTTGCGCCACAAGGACTGGCAGGTTCGGCGCGCCGGGGCCATGGCGCTGTCGGCGATCGCGCAGCCGCCGCCACCCAAACCCAAGAAGGGGCAGAAGCCGCCGCCCAAGGACTTCCGCTGGCCGACACCGCACTTCCTCGAGACACCCGAAGTGACGCAAGCGCTCATCACGGCGCTGGGGGTGGCCAAGGGTGTGGACCGGCAGGCCGTCATCGAGACCCTGCGCCAGATCCACAACCAGGACCTCGGCGACAACGTGCTCGCCTGGAAAGCCGTTGCAGCCGGCAAGCCCGTCGATGAGCGCACCTTGCGCAAGCGCATCCATCCCCCGGCCGCGTTTGGCATTCCGCTCTACGGCCAACGGATCGTCCTGATCTACGACAACAGTCTGCGCTCCGGCGACCCGCATCGCT
The DNA here is from genome assembly GCA_029259795.1 of Planctomycetota bacterium. Taxonomy (GTDB): domain Bacteria; phylum Planctomycetota; class PLA2; order PLA2; family JAEUHO01; genus JAHEIK01. The sequence continues at coordinate 10,710 of JAJDEM010000345.1, read as the reverse complement.
TTGGAACGGGGGACCGCCTCCTCGAGGTCTGCAAGGTCCCCGGTGGTCCGCCACTCATTCCGAATCGTCTTGTGACCGTGGGTCAGTTCGGGCGTGCGCACTTGCGTCGGGCCATCGCCAAGCTGAAGAAGGGCACGAGGTTCGAGCTCATCACGTTCAACGCGACCGTGCAGTCGGTCTTCGGCAAGTTCGCCTCCCCCGGTGGCGCGAGCAACAAGCTCGTCGACGAGCTGTTCGAGGGGATCGCGCCCGACGACGGCATCAACACCTACGGCGCATTGACGACCGCACTCGACATGGGCGGCGCGACGGCTGCCAAGGCGTGGAAGCGGGGCCCTGATGAGATCGTGTTCATCACCTGCAACCAACCCCACTCGGGTGAGATCAAGGATGCCGACGTGATCGCAGCGGCCATCGGGCTGAAGGGCCGCCAGCGCATGGTCAGGATCCACACCATCGGGATCGAGACGCACCCCTACGCCATGCTGGGCCGGATTGCCAAGGAGACGGGCGGGGTGTACCGCAACTACTACGAATGAGCCGGCGGGGGTGGTGTGCGGCCCTTTGGGTGGGTGCTGTTGGTAGGATTTGGGGGTCTGAACCGGAGTTTCGCCATGCTGCGCACCCTCGCCGTCTCGTTGTCGCTCGTCGCCGTCCTCGGGGGAGCCCTGGCCTTCGGGATCTTCCCGGCCGACACGCCGGCTTGGGCGGAAGACGACGCCCCTGCGAAGAAGGCCAAGCCGATCCCGCCGCTGGCCACCGCCGAGGAGGTTGCGGAGGCGCTGGCTGCCTTCAAGGTTGCGTTCAAAGCCAAGGGCATGAAGGGCGACGAGAAGCTCGCCGAGCAGGACTGGGCCATCCGCGGCCTCGCAGCCGTGCAGCATCCGAAGGTGACCGATCAGCTCGTGAAGCTGACGAAGCACCGGTCGGAAGAGATCCGCACGTCGGCGGTGATCAAGCTCGGCGATCAGCGGCGCATTCCGGGTTACGCCGGGGCGGCGGTCGTCGAGGCGATGAAGCGCAACAGCAAGGACGCCACGTTCCAGATGGCCGGCCTGGCTGCAATCGCAAACCTCCGCTACCTCGGAGCCAAGACCACCATCACCACGCTCATGGGCCATCACGACTACGCCGTGAAGAAGAACGCCCTGACCACGATCGCGAAGCTCGCGGACCATCGCTTCATTGAAGAGATCGTGAAGCTCATGAAGGCGCTGAAGCTCGAGAAGGGCGCGTCCTGGGACGGCGTCAACGTCACCTACGACACCGGGGCGAGCGGCGACTCCGATCAGAAGATGGCCGAGAAGCTCGGCAAGGCGGCCGAGGCGAAGAACGCCAAGAAGGGCAAGGGCGCGGCCCGCAGCCAGCGCGACATCGGCCCGGTCGTTCTCGAGCTGATGTTCGACCTCACCGGCGAGCAGTTCACCGGGGGCATCGCCGCCCGCAAGTGGGTGAGCGAAAACCGCAAACACGTCGACACCCTCGTCAAGGCCGTCGAGGAGACCGCTGCGGAGCAGGCCTTGGAAGCCAAGGCTTCCAAGAAACTCCGGTAGCCGGGCGATCCTCTCGCTGCGCCGGGGCCGTACGCGGCCTGCCGTCCTCAACGTGTAGGAACACGCCTGCGGCGTCAGGCCTCGCACGGCCTCCGGCTCGCATCGGTCTCCCCCGGCTACCGACGTCCAGCGATCCTCTCGCTGCGCCGGGGCTGCGCTCGGAGCGCGATGGTGCGCTAGGCGTCGTCCTCGGCGCCGTCTTCGCCAATCGCCTCGACGGGGCAGCCCTCGAGGGCTTCACGGCAGAGGTCGATGGCTTCCGCGTCGTCCGGGTCGGGCTGCTGGTGGACGAACGAGTAGCCCTTCTCGTCGCTGCGCGTGAAGTAGGCGGGCGAGGTCTCGCGGCAGGCGTCGCAGTCGATGCACTGGTCGTCGACGTAGAAGCGGCCAGGCGTGTTCTCCGGCAGCTTGCTGTCCTTGTCGGCCACGGTTCGATCCTCCAGGGGGCCCGCCCAGAATACGGGCTGCGCGGAGGTCGCCGCAGGAATCCGGGGCTAGCGGCCCCGGGCGAAGACGCCGGAGAGCACGAGCAGGGCGCCGAGGGCCACGAGGGCGCCCGACAGCAGCCAGATGAGGATCTGGGGCCAGACGAACAGCGCCACGCCGGCCCCGCCGACCAGGGCACCGCCGAGAAGCATCCCGATGCGCCAGCGGACCGAGCGGCCACCGGGGCCCCAGTTTTGGGTGTCCGGTGTGCCCATCAGACGCCCAGGACCTCCTGGAAGAGCGCGCGCTGGACGTGGAGTCGGTTGGCCGCCTGCTCGATGACCAGGCTGCCGGGCGCATCGACCACGGCGTCATCCGCCTCGACGTTGCGACGAATCGGCATCGCGTGCATGAAGCGGGCTTCGCGGGTACCGGCCATCAACTCGCGCGTGACGCGGCGGTCCCGATAGCGATCGCGCAGGGCCCGCTCGTCCTCGGGGCTGGCGTGGAGGTCGAGGCTGCCCCACGACGCGGCGTAGACCACATCGGCGTCCCTGACGGCCTCCGCCATGTCTTCGACGAAGCGCACCGAGCCTCCGGACGCTGTGGCCGCGCGACTCATCGTGCGTTCGACATGCGGGTCGAAGTCGTAGCCCGGCGGCCGGGCCACGCTCAGGTTCATGCCGAGCGTCGTGGCCATGACGCCCACACCGTGCGGCACGGCCAGCGGTCGCGCTTTCGGGTGGTAGCACCACACGAGCGCGATCTTCTTGCCCTTGGGTTCGCCGAGCGCCTCTTCGAGGGTGAGGGCGTCGCCCCATGCCTGGCAGGGGTGATCGAGCACGCTCTCCATGTTGAAGATGGGGGCCGTGGCGTGCTTCTGGAAGGAGACGATGACGGTGTCGCGGCGGGCCTGGGCCCAGTCCCCTCCACGCGCGAGCGCGCGAATCGCGATGACGTCCGCGTACTCGGAGAGCACCCGGGCCGCGTCCCGAACGTGCTCGTCCGCGACGCTGTCCATGACAGCGCCCTCGCGCATTTCGAGCGGCCAGAGGTCCCGACCGGCCACCAGATCGATCACGGTGCCGCCGAGGCTCCCGAAGGCGATCGCAAACGAGGCCCGGGTCCGGAGGGAGGGATCGAAGAACACCATGGCCAGGGAGCGCCCCGCCAGGGGCGTGCCGAAGCCGCCGGCCTTGAGCTCCCGGGCTCGGGCCGTCACGGCGCGGATCTCCTGCGCGCTGAAGGTGTCCAGCGTGACGACGTCGCGCCCTTGAATGCCCGCTTGCGTGCCCATGCCGGGCAGCCTACCCGGTAGCCGCCGGAGTCGTGCGTCGGCCTCTGGGTGTTTTCCTGACCCCGCATGTCGCCCGGGTGGGAAGCGAGATGTTCACGAGTTATGAACCCAAATCCTCGGCGTTCTTGCCCGGAAGGAGTTGCAGCCCCTAGGTTCTGCTCTGGCGACTTTCTGGAGAAGAGGGGAGTTGTTTGGCGGCTGGGGTCGCCGCAGGCGGGCTCGCCCAGGCGCCGAGCGTTCCGCGGCGGGAGGCTGGGCCGATTCCGGCGGGTCGCTGGGGGCCGGTGGTTGCCACCGGACGCGTGAGGGGCCATTCTCTGGCCATGGAGCCTGACGCGAAACGCCGACCGCCAGCCGAGGGCGACCCCGAGGGCTCCGCCATGGACCGTTCGCCCCGCGAGGCCGACCGCACGCCGGAGGATGTCGAGCGCGCACAGCGGCTCGAGAGCCTGGGCGAGCTCGCCAGCGATGCGGCCCACGACTTCAACAACGTCCTGGGCGTGATCTTGGGCTACGTCGAGCTGGCGCGCATGGGGCTCGGCGAGGAGCACGTCCAAGCCCACCGTCAACTCGGCCTGGCGCTGTCCACCGTGGACCGGGCGCGCGAGTTGGCCGATGGCCTTCTCGCGTTCGCCCCCCGGACGATCCGGAGCCAGGATCTGGCGACCCTGCCCGACGCCGTGGACGCGGTGTGCGGGCTGCTCACGCGCACCCTGGATCCCCGCATCGAGGTGGCGGTGACGCACGGCGCCGCGGTGCCCGTGACGCCGCTCGACCGGCTGGGGCTGGAGCAGGTCCTGACCAATCTCTGCTGCCGGGCCGCCTGGGCGATGCCGACCGGGGGCCAGCTCGAGGTCACGACCGAGCAGCGTGTCAGCCCTGCGGGCGCAGCCGTGCCGGCGGGAACCTATGCGGTCGTCCAGATTCGGGACTCGGCGGGAGGCGCGCCGCCGGCCATGCTCGCCGCCGGCGGCGAGCCGCGCTTCGTGCCGCGTCCGCAGGACCGTGCACACCTCAGTCTCTGGGTGGCCCGCGACCTGGTGCTGCGCCATGGCGGCAGGATCGAGACCGAGAGCGACGGGCAAGGGACCCTGGTTCGTGTCTGGCTGCCCAATGCCCTCGCGGTACGGACGTCGGCCGCGGCCTCCGCGCGTCTGCGCGAGACGACCACGGACGTCTTGGTCGTTGATTCCGACGCTGCCGGACGCGATGTCCTGCGGGGCTACCTCGAGAAGGCCGGGCTGCGCGTGGCCGAGGCCGACTCCCTCAGCGCGGGGGAGGCCGCACTCCGCGCACCCCAAGCGGCCGTGGACCTCCTCATGGTCGCGGAGCGCTTCCCCGACGGCGCCGGGGCGGAGCTGATTTGGCTTGCGGCGGGCCTGGCGAAGCCCCCGGCGGCGGTCTTGCTCGCGGGGGGCGGGCGGGCACCCCGCCTACCCGCGAGCGCCGCGCGGCTGGCGCATCCGTTCCTGCAGGTCGAGGTCACCCGGCTACTCCGCGACGACCTCGGGATCGAGACCGGGTAGGATCGGGGCCGACGGCGCAAGCGTGCCGTCCCCGGAGGCCGGCTCATGGCAGAGGACAACCCGACGGAGGCAGGCGCCACGCCTACGTCCCACACGCTCGACCTTGCAGCGATGCAGAGCCTGCTCGACATCACCCGGCGCCTCAACGCCGAGGTCGATCCCGATGCCGTCCTTGGCACGATCGTCGACAGCCTGGTCTCCATCGTGCGGGCCGACCGCGGCTTCCTCATGCTGCGGGATGATGCCGGGCTGTTGCAGTTCACCATCGCCCGCGACAAGAAGGGGCAGCCGCTCGAAGAGAAGAAGTTCCGCGTCAGCACAGGGGTGGTCGACGAAGTCGCCGCCTCCGGCGAGACCCGCTTGATCGATGACGCCGCTTCATCGGATGCCTACAACGCGCGCATGAGCATCGTGAGCCTCTCGCTGCGCACCATCCTGTGCGTGCCGCTCAAGACGCAGCATGGCGTCATCGGGGTCATCTACGTCGACAGCAATGCCATCACCCGTCGGTTCACCGACGACGACGTGCCCTTGATCGAGGCCTTTGCCGCCCAGGCAGCGGCAACCCTCGAGCGCCTGCGTATGCAGACCATGGAGACCGAGCGCGATCGCATGGCGGCGCAGCTCGAGATCGCCGCCGACATCCAGAAGACGTTCCTTCCGAGCACCTTCCCCGCCATGGACGGCGTGACGGGGGCCGTGGCCAGCGTCGCGGCGCTCGAAGTCGGCGGCGACTTCTACGACGTCGTCGCGCTTCCGCGGGGCCGTACGGGCTTCTTGGTGGGGGATGTCTCGGGCAAGGGCGTGCCGGGTGCGCTCTTTGGCGCCCGTCTCATGTCGGACGTGCGCTACCAGGCACTCCTCTGCGACGACGTAGCCGATACGCTGACAGACGTCAACGACATCGTTGCCGAGCGCGCCACGCGCGGCATGTTCGTCACGATGTTCTATGGCGTGATCGATCCCGCGACGGGCGAGGTCGAGTACGCCAACGCCGGTCACCTCGCGCCGATCATCCGCAAGGCGGACGGCTCGCTCGAGGAGTGGGCCGAGCCCGCAGGCATGCCGCTCGGCGTCATGGGCGGACAGAGGTACACCGCGGGCCGCCGCACGCTTGCCAAGGGCGACACCCTCTGTGTGCTGAGTGATGGCCCCGGCGATGCCGTCGGTGCAGGCGGCGAGCGCTTCGGGGACGACCGCGTGTCGCAGGTCATCGCGGACGGCCCCGGCGATCCCGCTGGGCTCATCCAGGGGTTGATCGACGAGGTCGCCGAGTTCACCGGCAACCGCCCGCAGGCCGACGATCAGACCCTGCTCGCGGTCGCCCTCGCCTGACGGTCCCCATGGCGGCGAACGGTCCCCACACCGGCCTTGCCCGCCGTGCCCTCTCCCCGTGGACCTACCTGCGTCGCAACCCGCGTCGGATTGCGCCGCTGTTTGCAATCCAAGCCCTCGTGACCTGCCTGCTCGTCTTGATCATCACGCCGACGAATGCCTTCGAGGCGACGGCGGAGGCCAACATCCGGCCGCTGCAGGTCTTCACGATCGTCTCGCCCCGCCTCCGCCGGGAGTTCGACGAGGAGCTGCTCGCGGCACTCGACAAGAACCCGCACATGGCGTCGCGCGTGCGCGCAAAGATGCTCTGGGTGCGCACGCCCATGATCGTGGGGGAGGGCTACGCGCCGCTGATCGCGCTGCCGCAGGAGGTGCGCGGCGCGTTCCTCAAGCGGGTTGGTCTCACCCTCACGGCCGGTCGCCTGCCCGAGCCGGGCAAGGACGGGGCCGCGCTCCATGAGGCCGTGGTCCAAGCGCGCGGCATGCAGCTGGGCGACACCTTCGGTCAGCTTGTCGACCGGACCGACGCCACGCCCGGGCGCTTCACGCTCGTAGGGATCTTGCGGGGGGAGTCCCGCCTGGGGCTGGCGGATCTGGAGTACGCCAGCCAGCCGTACTTCGTGCTCGCCCGCCAGGACCCGTTCCAGGTGATCTATGCGCTGCCGGGGCAGAAGGCGGCCAGTGACGCCTACCTGCACGCGGCGGCGCACGAGGACGGAACCGAGGCCTTGCGCGTCGTCGATGACGCATTCGTGCGCTCGCGCATCGAGGCGGGCTTGCGCAACCTGCCCTTGGTCATCGGCTTCATCACGTTCTCCGTGGCGATCGTCGTTGCCTTGGTCATCGCCTTGCTCAACGTCATCGCCTTCCAGGTCCGGGTCGACGAGTTCGGGCTCTTTCTCGCGATCGGCCACTCGCGGCAGCGGCTGGTCGTGAAACTCGCGATCGAGGCCTTCCTGGTGGCGCTGCTCGCGTGGGGCGTGGGGCTGGGGCTGGGGTTGCTCGGGGTGTGGGCCTACAAGGTCACGTGGCTCGAGCCGCGCGGCATCCTCATGCATGTCGTCGATGCGCGACCGCTGCTGTTCTCGATCAGTGTTCCCCTGCTCTCGACCGTGACGGGCGCGTTCGCCTTGGCGCGGCGCCTGCACCGGATGGATCCCGTGGCCGTGATCCAGCGGAGGGGCGTATGAGTGCGGGCGAGCTTCTGCTCGAAGCGATCGACGTCGTGCTCGAGTACCACGACGGCACCCGGCAGGTGCGCGCCGTAGACGGGGTCTCCCTGTCGCTGGCGCGCGGCTCGTTCGTTGGCCTCGTGGGCCCCTCGGGTTCGGGCAAGTCGAGCCTGCTCTTTGCCTTGGCGGGACTGCGCCCGCCCACGAAGGGCACGGTGCGCATGCTGGGCAAGCCCCTGCCTGCGCGTCCCGACGCCAGCGCCCCGCTCCGGCGTACGGAGGTGGGCTTCCTGTTCCAGGAGCCATTCCTCGTGCCGTACCTGACGGTGCGCGAGAACGCGCTGAGCCACACGGTCGGGCCCGAGGCGATCGAGCGGGTGGAGAGCCTGGCCGAGGAGATCGGCATGGCGAGCATGCTCGACGAGCGACCGCACCGCCTGTCGGGCGGCGAGCGTCAGCGTGCCAGCCTGCTGCGCGCGCTGGCCAACGATCCGGCCCTGATCCTCGCGGACGAGCCCACGGCCAGTCTCGATCAAGCCACGGGGCAGGCCGTCATGGCCGTGCTGCGCCGCCAGGCGAAGGACGCCGGCCTGCTCGTCGTGACGCACGATCCGGCCATGCTCGCGGGAGCCGATCGCGTGCTCTACCTCCGGGATGGGCGCCTTGGGGAAGGCGACGCCTGAGCCGTCGCTCGAGCCAGCCCCCCCGAACGGCGGCTTGCTGCCGCTGGGGCTCGCGTACGGCCCTTCAGCCAGCGCCCTCAACCAGGGCCGCGATCGGTCGCGGGACGGCACGGCGACAACGACGCGGGCGGCCCGTAGGGGGCGCGTAGACTGGGCGCATGGTTGGGAACCCCACGATGCGTGTGCGCCCTCGTCTGCTTGTCCTGCTCCTTGCGGTCTTGCTGGGGGCGCCTGCTGTGCCCACGCCCGCCTGGGCCGATGATGGGCCGCGGGTGACCGTGCCCGATGTGCGCCGGCGGCGCGTCGCAGACGCCCGCCGCGCGCTGGAAGCGGCCGGCCTGACCGTCGGCGATGTCTTCGAGTTCTCGGTCGAGAGGATCCTGCGCACCTGGAAGGTGCGCGGTGTCGTTGGCACCGTGTTCCTGCAACGCCCGACGCCGGGCATCGGCTGGCCGAAGAACAAGCCCATCGACCTCGTCGTCGTCTCCGCCAAGGACGGCAAGATGCCCGCAGGGCTCAAGGCCCGCAACCCGAAGCCCGCGGTCCCCGCGAAGTCCGGCGACGACACGCCGGCCACGCCGGGGGGGGAGGGTGCGCCCGTGGCGCCGCCCGGCAACCCGACACCTGGTAGCCCGGCACCTGGTAGCCCGGCACCTGGTAGCCCAGTGCCCGGGCCGGACGCTCCGCGCAAGGCCCCGCCGAAGATTGCCGAGGGTTCGCCCGACGCGCCGCGGGTCGCGCCGAAGCCGGATCCGAACCGCGTCCCCGAGCTCATCGGCCTCGATCTCGCCGATGCCGAACACCTGGTGCGCGAGTCGCAGATGAAGCTGCATGTCGAGCGCGTGGCGGGCCATCCCATCGGCCGCGTGCTCGAGCAGGTGCCTGCCGCGGGCGCGCCGCGTCCAGCGGCCGGCATGCTCAAGGTCGTCGTGACGGCCGGCGGCGACTTCGAGTCCCGCATGCCGGGCGCGCCCGCGGTCTACCTCGCCGAGATCGCCGTGCCCGGGCTGCTGGATCGCACCCAACTCCAAGCCGAGCGCATCCTGGCAGCCCTCGGCCTGAAGGTCGAGACCGCGATCGCCAAGCGTGGCCTGGCCGGTCGGGTCGTTGATCAGTTGCCCGCCGCAGGCGGCAAGGTTGCCAAGGGCGGGCTGGTCCGCCTCTGGATCGGCCCTGGCGCGAAGAAGGCCGACGAGGCCGGGAAGCCCCCGCCCTTCGGTCCGCTCGGGGCCGGCACGGCGCCGAAGCCGGACGCGCCTGCGAAGAAGGGGGCCCATCCGTTGCCGGAAGGTCCCCTGAAGGCGGGCGTTCCCCAGCCGGTATCGCCGAGCGTCAACACGCCGATCCCGGTGGGTGCGAAGGTGCCGGTCGGGTTCACGTGGCGTGGCGTGACCGGAGCGAACGCCTACCTCCTCGAGGTCGAGGAGCAGGGCGCCGAGGGCCGTTGGTTGCCCCTCGCCCGCAAGCCCGCCCGCACAACCGCCGTCCTCCTCGACGTCGAGCGCTTCGATGACCGCGGCGCGGCGCGCCTGCGCTGGCGCGTGACGGCCATGATCAGCGGCCGCCAAGGAACTCCGAGCGCGTGGGTCCTGCTGCGCTAGCGGGGGCGTTCGCCGCCGGTGACCTCGAGAAGCACCCAGTCCCCGTCGTCGTTGCGGGTGAGCTTCACTAGGATGTCCACACGAACGGGCCTGGCGGCGACATGCCCCCAGACCTGCCCCAGCGCAGTCGCGTCGTCGCCGTCGACCTCGATTTCGTAGAGGCTGACGCCAACGCCCGTAGGGCGGTACTTGCTGACCAGGCCGCGCACGTGCGCAATCGTCTTGCGCCGATCCAGCTTCCCGTAGGTGAAGTCCTCGTGGAGGTGGTCCTCGAGCGCCTCCCAGCGCTCGTCCTCGATGTCTGCGGCCATGTCCTCGGCGAGGGTCTCGATCGCCTCCGTGTCGGTGACGATCAGGCGCTCGATGCCGTAGGCAGCGAGGGCCAGGACAAGCAGCGCCAAGAGGCGGGAGTGGACGGTGTTGACCATGGCGTCCCCGTTATCTGGGCCCTGCGGCCCGCGGTTGGTCCCCCCACGGTGGGGCCCCCTGCGAGGGGTAGACTCTCTCGCCCATGGCCGACGACATCGACAAGTTCTGCATCCTCGGTGCTCAGCACCTCGATCGGGGAGAACCCGAGGAGGCGCTGCAATGGTATGAGCGCGCCCTCGCGATGGATCCCGAGAACGCCGTGGCCTGGTGTGGCCGCGGCAAGGCCTGTTACGACCTTGGACGACTGGAGCGGGCCGATCGCGACTTCCGAAAGGCCCTGCGCTACGCGCGGCGCCAGCTCGAGGCTCGGGATCGCCCCAACCGCTGGTGGGCCGACGAAGCCACCCGTCCCTACTTGCGGGCCCTGCACGGCCGCGGTCTCTGCCGCTTCTGGCTCGCGGCCTACGAGGATGCCGCGCGGATGTTCCGCCGCCTGCTGCGGCTGGCCCCGGGCGATCCGCTCGACGTGCGCTTCCTCCTCGGCGAGACCTACTTCCGGATGGGCGAGGTCGATCGAGCCATCCGCGAGTGGCAGGGCGTCGGTGATGATCCCGACGCGCTCTACAACCTCGGCCTGGCGTACTTCTACCGCGGTGAGTTTGCGCGCTCGGTGAGCGCCTTCCGGCGCGGCATCTTCGAGAACCTCTTCCTCGTCGCGCGCCTGACCAACGCCGAGATCATGTCGGAC
>JAJDEM010000344.1 GCA_029259795.1 Planctomycetota bacterium | reverse complement strand
AGCAGGGTGCGAAGACGAAGCATGTGAAATCCTCCATGCGAACAGAATCGTCGGGTCCGAGCGAAAGCCGGGATGGGCGTCAGATCGAGCGCGAGGGCCGGGGCGCCAGCCTACGGGACCGCGCGCCGGCGCGCGCGAGGGCGCGACCGGCTTGGGAGTCGAGGGCATCGCGACCGGCGTCACCGCTGGCCCGCAGCACGCGAAGCACCGCCCGAGCGTGCCCTTGCTGGGCCAGGCCCAGGAGAACCGAGCCCGCGCGCGTGTCCCCCGCCCCCAGACGGCGGCCCAAGGCTTCGAGAACCGGACCGCGCAGTTCCACGCGGCCGATCAGCTGGGCAAGGACCGCGGCCGCCTCTGCGGCAACGCTGCGCTCGATCGCGCCGACGGCCAGCGTGGCCAACCGCGGATCACGGGCAAGCCGGCTGAGGAACGTCAGCCCGCCCGCGCCGCGCTCCCCAAGCGCGGTGACGACCGCCGACCCGTCCCGCGGGGAGTCCTGCGCATGCGCGAAGAGCGCGCCATCCAGGCTCGCCTCGGCAGCGCGCACGTGGGCCCGCGCCTCGGCGCCCGCCGCGCCGTCAAAAGCGCGCGCCAAGGCGAGCACAGCACGTACGTCCTTGAAGCGTCCAAGCAGGGCCACAGCCCGGCGGGCGCGCGGCGCATCCCGCTGTTGGGCTTCCACCGCAAGGCGAGGCACGATGCCCCGGACCCGCGCGGTCGCAGCCAGCTCCAGCGCCGCGGCATCGCCCTGGCCAGCCAGTCGAAGCAGGCGCACGCGCGTCGTGACCGGCGCGGTTGCAAGCGCCTGCGCCATGACCGCGTGCCCGCGAAGCGTCCGAGGCAACGCCTTGAGGACGCGCGGCAGGTCCGCCGCACCCCCGATCCGCAGGGCGGCGGCGGCGGCGAGGACGCGACCGTGCGCCGTCCCCTCAAGCAGGCCGCGCAACGCCGGATCGCGCCGCCCCCGGGTGGCCATCGCTACGAGATGCGGGACCACATGGGCTTCCGCCTCGTGATCCTCCACGAGCAGCGTGCGCAGATGACTCACCCCATAAGGACCCAGGGATCCGGCCAGCAGGCGCACCGCCCCCAAACGCTGGCGCGGATCGGCAGCCAGCCGAGCTACCCGCGACGCTTCGGCTTCGCCGCGCAGCGCGCCCGCCGCTTCGAGCAACGCCAGGGCCGCGGCGGGGCGGGCGTCGTCGGATGAGTTCTGGGCTTCCTCGGCGGCGAGCAGGATGGCTCGCCGCGCCCGGATGCCGCCATGCACCACACGGCGACGCTGGACATCGTCGCCGGCGAGCGCGGCCGCCACCCGCCCCCGCCAGGAGGCGAGGCTGGCCACTCGGGGGCCGTCCGTCGCGGCCGGTGCGCTCGGCGGCGGTGTCCCAGGCCCGCGCGGGCCGCCGCTCACCAGGAGCGCTACGCCCACCAAGAGGCTCGCTGCGCCGGCCACCACGAGAACCCGCGCCCGGCTGCGTGCCGGAGCCGGTGGCAGAGCGTGCGCCCCGGCCTCCAGAACGGCAACGCGGGCAAGCACGCGCACCGCGCTCCGCATGCCTTCCTCGGGCGTCGGGTCCAGCGGTCGGGCTGCGCGTAGCGCCTGACGAAGGGTGAGGTCCCGGCTCATCGGTTCTCCTCCGCCATGAGGGCCCGGAGCGACTTGCGCGCGTGACAGAGATTCGACTTGGCCGTTGCGTAGCGAAGCTCCAGGGCTTCGGCCGTCTCGCGCAGGGAGAGCCCCTCCCATACGTGCAAGACGAGCACCAACCGCTGGCGATCGGGCAGTCGCTCTACGGCAGCGCGCAGGCGGCGCCCCGTTTCCTCATGAGCCAGGGTATCGAGCGGCTCGAGGCGCGGGGCGGCGTCACGCGCCGAGCGATCGCACAGCGCAGCGTGCAGCCGCCGATCGCGGGCCGTCCGGCGGAAGCGATCCGCGGCCACGCGGCAGACAATGCGATGGAGCCACGTGCTGAAGCCAGCCTCCCCCCGGAAGCTCTCGATCCGACGCCACCCCCGGTAGAGGGCATCCGCCACGGCCTCCTCGGCCGCAAACCGGTCCCGCAGCAGGCGCAGGGCCGTTCCCATCAGGGCCGGCATGCTGCGCACCGCGAGTCGCTCGAACGCATCCCGATCCCCCGCTTGGGCTCGCGCGATCCACGCTGCCTCAGCCTCTCGCGCCGAGCCGGCGGCGGTCCCGCTCTGCGGGGCAGGCGAGGGGCGGGCGTGAGGGTTGGCGGACATCGGAGGCTCGTTCCGTGCGGGGACACATCAGCGCGTCCAAGGGTTCGACGCCGGCCGCCCCCCTCCAGTCCAAACGTACACCCGCTTGCACTCGCCGTCGTCAAGGCCCGCCCGAGCCCAAATCGGCCCCCGGGGCCGCGCTCCGTCCCCCATTCGTCGGGCTGGGAGACCCCGGATACCCTCGGTCATCGTGAGTACGACCACCGCCCAGCCGTCGGAGGCGCCTGCCATGGCGCCCGTCCGTTTCGAGACCGCACCCGGCCAATACCGGCACTGGAACTTCCGTGTCGAGGAGGGCATCGCCCGCCTTGGCATGAACGTCCAGGAGGAGGGCGGCCTGCGCCCTGGCTACCAGCTGAAGCTGAACTCCTACGACCTCGGTGTCGACATCGAGCTGGCCGACATCGTGCAGCGGCTGCGCTTCGAGCACCCCGGCGTCCGCGTGCTCATCATCGAGAGCGACATCCCGCGCGTCTTCTGCGCTGGGGCCAACATCAACATGCTTGGCAGCTCCACCCACAACTTCAAGGTGAACTTCTGCAAGTTCACCAATGAGACGCGCCTCTACCTGGAGGCGATGGCTGCGGAGTGTGGCATCCGTACGGTTGCGACCCTCAACGGCACCTGCGCTGGTGGTGGCTACGAGCTCGCGCTCGCCTGCGACGAGATCGTCCTGCAGGACGATGGCAACACGGCCGTCAGCCTCCCGGAGGTGCCCCTGCTCGGCGTGCTCCCCGGCACGGGCGGCCTGACCCGGCTCGTCGACAAGCGCATGGTTCGCCGCGATCTCGCGGACGTCTTCTCGACGGTCGCCGAGGGCATCAAGGGCCGCCGCGCCGAGCAGTGGAACCTCGTCGACGCGAACGTGCCGAGCAGTCGGTTCAAGGCTTGGATCGCCGACCGTGCCGCGGAACTCGCCAAGGCCGACGGTCCCCGCGGGCGCGACGCGAGCGAGGCCGGCGTCACGATCGAGCCGCTCGGTGGCGAGTACACCGACCGTGGCATCCAGCACAGGCACGTGTCGATGAGCATCGAGGGGCGCATCGCCACGGTGACCATCGAAGGCCCCAGCACGCCGCCGCCCGCGGATCCGGCCGCGGCTCGTGCGGACGCCAACAACCTCTGGTTCTGGCGCGTGGCACGCGAGTTGGACGACATCCTTCTCGACCTGCGTTTCAACCGCCTCGAGGTCGGCACGATCCTTCTGCACACGAAGGGCGCCAACGCCCAGGTCCTCGCGTGGGATCGCTTCATCGCAGACCACGCGGAGAACGACTGGTTCGTCCACGAACTCCTCTGTGCGTGGCGCCGCGTGCTCAAGCGCACGGACCTCACAGCGAAGAGTCTCTTCTCCCTCATCGAGCCGGGCTCGTGTTTCGCCGGCACGCTGTTCGACCTCACGCTCGCGGGCGATCGCAGCTACATGCTCGACGACCCGGATCATCCGATCGAGGTCGAGCTGTCGAGCTTGAACAAGGGGGCCTACCCCATGTCCAACGGGTTGACCCGCCTCCAGACCCGCTTCCTCGGGGGCCCCGAGACGCTCGCCGCCGCGTTGGCGCACGAGGGCTCATGGGACTCGGCCGCTGCCGACGACGCTGGCATCGTAACCATCTCGCCGGACGACTTGGATTGGGAGGACGAGGTCCGCATCGCGATCGAAGAGCGTGCGAGCCTCAGCCCCGACGCCCTCACGGGCATGGAAGCCAACTTGCGCTTCGCCGGACCCGAGACCATGGAGACCAAGATCTTCGGGCGGCTCTCCGCTTGGCAGAACTGGATCTTCCAGCGTCCGAACGCCGTAGGCACTCAAGGTGCCCTGACCCTCTATGGTCGCCCCGAGCGACCCGTCTTCGACTGGAGAAGGACCTAGATGGGAAACGTTGATCTCAACGCCCGCATCCCCAACAACGTCAACCTCAAGGATGATCGCCGCTTGCAGCGCGCCCTCGAGGCTTGGCAGCCGAGCTACCTCGAGTGGTGGCTGGAGATGGGCCCCGAGGGCTTCCAGGCAGACGACATCTACCTCCGCACGGCAATCGACGTCGGACGCGACGGCTGGGCGCACTTCGACCACGTCAAGATGCCCGACTACCGCTGGGGCATCTTCCTGTCCCCCGCCGAGGCCGGTCGCACCGTGCCCTGTGGCGATCACTGTGGCGATCCCGCCTGGCAGAAGATCCCCGGCGAGTATCGCAACATGCTCCGCCGCATGATCGTGACCCAGGCCGACACGGAGCCGGCCAGCGTAGAGCAGCAGCGTCTGCTGGGCCAGACGGCCCCGAGCCTCTACGACCTCCGCAACCTCTTCCAGGTCAACGTCGAAGAAGGCCGTCACCTGTGGGCGATGGTCTACCTGCTGCACACCCACTTTGGCCGGGACGGCCGCGAGGAGGCCGAGGACCTGCTGCGTCGCCGCTCCGGCAACGCCGACAGCCCGCGCATCCTCGGCACGTTCAACGAGCCGGTCGAGGACTGGTTGAGCTTCTTCATGTTCACCACGTTCACGGACCGTGACGGCAAGTTCCAGCTCCTTGCGCTTGCCGAATCGGGCTTCGACCCGCTGTCGCGCACGACGCGTTTCATGCTCACCGAGGAGGCGCATCACATGTTCGTCGGCGAGACGGGCGTGGGGCGCATCATCGACCGGGCCTGCGAGGTCATGGCGGAGCTCGGTACGGACGAGCCGGACAAGATTCGCGCCCACGGCGCGATTGACCTGCCGACCATCCAGCGTTGGCTCAACCGCTGGTACTCGTCCTCGATCAACCTCTTTGGTGGCGAGCGCTCGAGCAATGCAGCCACGTACTTCGCCTCCGGCCTCAAGGGTCGCTACAAGGAGGACAAGTACGAGGACCATGTCGCTCTCGAAGGCATCTACGACATGGCCATCCCGGAGAACGGCCGCCTCACGAACGAGGAGGTGCCGCTGCGCAACGCCATGAACGAGATCCTACGCGACGGCTACATCGGCGACTGCGAGTTCGTGGTTGGCCGTTGGAACCGCATCCTCGAGAAGGCCGGCCGTCCCGAGCGCATGTACCTGCCTCACCGCCGCTTCCACCGCGACATGGGCATCTACAGCACCAGCCACTACGACGTCCACGGCGAGCCGATCTCGGCCGCGGAGTTCGAAGCCAAGAGCGACGAGTGGCTCCCGAGCGCGGCAGACCTCACGTTCGTAAAGGGGCTGATGAAGCCCTGCCTCGAGCACGGCAAGATCGCCAGTTGGATCGCGCCGCCCCGCAAGGGCATCAACGGCAATCCGTTCGAGTGGGACTACGTGCGCTTCGACAAGTCGAGCGCCGGCGTCGCCCTGGGCGCCGCGCCCTCGCTCACCGGTGAGTAGTCACCGCGTGAACGAAGCCCCCACCGCCGTCAAGCTCAACCTCGCGGGGAACCTGCTCTCCATCACGTGGGCCGACGGCGACGCGTCCCAGTACGGCGGCCCCTACCTGCGCCACATGTGCCCCTGTGCCGAATGCCGGGGGCACTCGCCGGGCGAGAAGGAGCCGCCCTCCTGGCAGGCCGTGCGCGACGTCCGCGTGACGAGCGTGCGGGCGGTTGGCACCTACGCGCTCCAGTTCGACCTGACCGACGGCCACTCGACAGGGATCTACAGCTACGGATGGTTGCGCGCCGCCTGCCCGTCCAAGCGCGAGGACTGCGACGCCACTGGCCGTCCGACGGGCCACATCGACATCCCGGGCCCCACGACGCCCGGCAGCGCTACGCCGGGCAGTGATAAGCCGGAGGGCACGACGCCGGTTTAGGGTGTGTCTGAAAACACACCGGCGCAGCCGGTGGGCTTTGAAGACAGGCCCTGGCGGAGGCGCCGTTGGCCTACTCCTCCCCGTCGAGCTCGGTCAGCAGGAAGCTCCACTCGTCGAGGACCTCGCTGAGCCGACGCGCCAGACCTGCGGCTCCGTGCCCGCCCTTGCGGTCGATGCGCAGATAGATCGGATGCATGGAGATCGAGCGCGCCTGCCAACGCGCCACGATCTTGCGCGCATGGAAGGCATTCACGCGGCCGTCCTTCAAGCCTGCCGTGACCAGCACCGCGGGGTAGGCGAGGGCCGGCTTCACGTTGTGGTAGGGCGAGTAGGGCCGGATCCACCCGAACTGCTCGACGACATCCGGATCGCCGTACTCCTGGGTCCACGACTTGGCGTACTGGAACTTGTGGTAGCGCAGCATGTCGGTGAGCGGCACGCCGCAGATCGCGGCCCGACAAAGATCAGGCCGCTGATTGAGGCAAGCCGCCACCAGCAGGCCGCCGTTGCTACGCCCCTGGATCGCGAGCCGGCCGCGCTTGGCCTTGCCTGTGGACACGAGCCAGTCAGCCGCGGCGATGAAGTCGTCGAAGACGTTCTGTTTGTTCTCGAGGCAGCCGGCCTGATGCCACGCCTCGCCGAACTCGTCGCCCCCGCGCAGGCTCGCCACCGCGAGCACCCCCCCCATGGCGGTCCAGAGCGCCCGGGTGCGGGAGAAGCGCGGGTAGATGCCCACGCGGAAGCCACCGTAGCCGTAGAGCAGCACCGGCTGCGTGCCGTCGAACTTCAGGTCTTTGCGATGCAGGAGGAAGATCGGGATGTCGGTCCCGTCCTTGGACTTGTAGGTGGTCTGGACACTGATCAGCTCGTCCGGATCCACGGTCGTCGGAAGGGTGTCCTCCGCGTGGAGCGTGAGCGTCTTCGCCGCGAGGTCGCAACGGAAGTTCGTCGTCGGCCGCGCGTAGGACTCGAAGGTGAACCAGAGTTTGCTGTCTTCCTGCTTGGTGGCCAGCCGGCCCCCCACGCTGCCAGGCTCGGGCAGCGTGATCTCGCGCACCGGCCCGCCAGCGAGGGGCCGGACGAACAGCCGCGACACAAGGTTGTCCTTGATGTGGCAGACGAGGAACTTGTTGGCGACCACCGCGAGGTCCTTGATGACGCCCTTGTCGCTGCGGGGAAACTCGACCGGAGTCCAAGCCTCGGGGAGTGCACCCTTGGCATCGCGCTCTGCCGTGAAGATCTCGCGGCGCCCGGTGTTGCGATCGGTGTTCAGGATGTAGGTGGACCCCACCTTGTCCACCCAGCTCCGCTCGTCCTTCTTCTCGATGACGGGAACGAGGGTCAGCGCACCATCCGCCCATGTGGCCTCGAACGTCTCGACCGCCTTGTACGGAAGGCCCCGACTCAGGAACAGCTGCTTGCGGTCCGACGACCGGTACATCCAGCAGTCCTCGAGCATCGGACGTCCCTTGCCATACACGACCGGGTCATCCAGGACGAGCGTGCCGATCTCATGAAACGAGATTCGGCTGTGGTACTGGGACTGGCCGCTCGGCACCGAACCCGGGTCGGGCATGCGGTTGTAGAAGAAGCCCGTGTTGTCGGGAAGCCACACGACCGAGGCGAACTTCGTGCGGTCGATGGACTCGGGCAGGACCTTCCCGGAGTTGTTGTCGCGGATGTAGAGCGTTGTCTCCTCGGACCCCTTGTCGTCGCGGCGGTAGGCCACGTAGCGCCCGTTGGGTGAGACATGCCACGCCTTCAAGCCCGACGTGCCATCCCCCGCCCACCGGTTGGGATTGAGGATCGGCTGCGGTGTCTGCGTGCCGGCCTCATCCAGACGGTAGAGGATCGGCTGGTTCGCCCCCTTCGGGCGGTAGGTGTGCCAGCGCATGCCGGCCTCGAACGTCGGGAGGGACTTGATGCCGCCGAGGCCAAACTCCGCATCCAAGGTGCGCTTGAGCTCCGCGCGGCGCGGGAAGGGATCGAGGTGGTCGCGGAGGAGCTTTGCCTGTGCGAGGTCCCACGCTTCGACCTCCTCGCTGTCATCCACCTCGAGCCAGCGATAGGGATCTTGAATGTGCTGCCCGTGCAGCGAGTAGCCGCCGCCGGCGTTCCGCGTGGGCGGATACAGCGGTCGCTCGTCGTCCGCACGCGCCGATCCAAGCCAACCGGCCCCTGCAAGACCCACCAGCAGCGTGGGAATGAGGGCGTAACACAGTCGTCGCATCAATCTCTCCAGCCGAATCCGAACGAGCAGCCTACTGCCACCTGCAGGCCCGACCAGCGCTTCGGAGGACGGGGGCCGCGCGGGTAGGCTGCGCGCATGCCCCCGCGCCCCCCCAAGCCCGTCCCCCTGCCCGAGGCGAGCTGGCCGACGGAAGCCACGGCCAGGGACGCGCTGCTGTTCACGCCGTGCCGCGTAGGCCCCTGGGAAGCCGCCGAGCGCTCCTGGGTCCCTGCGATGGTGCCGTGGCGGGCGACCGGCGAAGGCTTCGTCACGGCAGAGAATCTCGACTGGTACGGGCGCTTCGCCCGGGGCCAGCCCGGCGTCCTCGTCGCGGAGGCCACCGGGATTCGTGACATCGCCAGCGGGCCCCTCTTGCGCATCGGACACGATCGGTTCCTGCCCGGGCTGCGGGAACTCGTAGAGCGCGTACGCAGCGAGAGCGCTGGACGAACCCGCTTCCTGATCCAGATCATCGACTTCCTCGCCGTGCG
>JAJDEM010000343.1 GCA_029259795.1 Planctomycetota bacterium | reverse complement strand
CGAGATCTCGAAGGTGCGCACGATGCCGAGCTCCGGCGTCTCCGACTCGTTCTTGTCGAGCGAGTAGTAGTCCGCAGCGTCCAACTCGACCTCGACGCCCTCAGCCAAGGACGCATCCATGGTTTCGAGGTCGAGCTTCTTGAGCTGGCCGGGAGCATCGCTGCTCTTGCCCTTGCCCTTGTCAAGGCCGAGGCGCTTGAGAAGGCCGCCCGGCATCTCGTCGACGGGCGTGCCGTCGACCAGACGCTTGGCGAGGCCATCCGGCATCGCCTTGGCCGGTGCCTGGGTATCGGCGCTGCGAAGGCTCGGCGGCAGGCCCTTGGGCTCGAAGTCCATGACCGGCTGCGAGGGCTGACGACGGAACCACGCGAAGGCTTCGGCGAGGCCGGCTTGCGCCACCTCCTCGGCTTGGCCGCGCGCAGAGAAGTCGAAGGTTGCCGTCTCGTCGATGGCGCGCATCTCTTCCACCGCAGTGAAGACGATGCCAGCCACGTGGAAGGCGGTCAGTAGCGCCCAGATGATGATGACGCCACGCTCGCCGGCGCGACCGGTACTACGGCCTTGCCGGGAGAGCCCGGTGCATGCGCTTCTGGCGGCGCGCTGGCTCTTGTTGATGAAGTCCATGGGGACCCCCCCTTCTCGGGGACCACCACAGTCGCGGATCTCTCTGTCCGTGGGGACCCTAGCCCACCTTCATGTGGCGGCAACAAACACCTGGGACCTTTGTCCCTCGGCCCCAACGCGCTGCCCGCGCCGCCTCGCGCACGGCTCGGGCCCGACGCTTGTTGCTGCGCCTGCATGAATGTGTGGCGCAGCACCATGAGACGGTCGTAGGATCCATCGCTAGAGAAATGAGGGACGCTGCCCGTAGCGCCTCTTGTTTGCGGTGCGTGTCGAGAACACCACCGCACGACCACCTGGGGTTGGCGGTTGCTCGATAGCGTAAAACTTTCCTTCTCATTCCACACATTTCCCCTTTTCTCCAGAAAGTTGCCGCCGACCTCTCTCTTCCCTGCGGGCCATTCGATTGGCTCTTTGACCCACGCGCGCTCCGGCGGCCAGCGAGGGGGTCCTGCCCGGGCGGCCGCGAGCGCGGGTAGCCTGACGCGACCCGGCCCGGAGTCAGCATGCGCACGCGGTTCCTCTTCCTCGCCCCCTGGATCGCTGCCGCGTTTCTGGTGCCCCTCCTCTGGCTCGATGCCCAATCGGTGCAAGGGGACGAGGACGACCCGACCCCCTACGAGTTGCGCCGGAAGAAGGGGAGGTGCCTGTGCCACGAGGGGTTCGCCTCCTGGCAATACCTCCGCTCCCCGCTGCGGCCCCCGGCCGATCCGCCCATCTGCGGCCTGATCCGCGCCGGCGGCGACTGCAAGTCGCGCCCGCGGCCCAAAGGCACGAGCGGGGACTGCTGGGGCAGCCAGCGCAAGGAGTGCTTCTGGAAGCGCCACGCCTACTCCTATGGCATCCACTGCAGCGAGTGCTGGAAGGATGAGGAGTGCGGCTCCTGCGACAAGCTCATCGGGAAGCCGGACCCCAAGGTGAAGGCCCTGCTGGAGAAGCAGATGGCGCTCGAGCTGGGCCCGAAGGGCAAGGGGAAGATGGTCATCGCCATCTCCAAGCACTTCTACGTCGTCACGGACATCCACCGAAAGTTGAAGGTCTTGACCGAGGGCGGCGCCCCGCGCGTGGCCAGCGTCCACGAAGTGGCACACCTCTTCCTCGAGCGCTGCGAGCGTGCGTACGCCGACTTCGGCCACTGGTTCCGGGGCGACATGAAGCAGGGCGGCCCGATGGGCGTCTACCTCATGGCCAAGCAGGGCCGGTCGGAGAGCTACGCCCAGCACTACCTCGGTAGCGCCAGCACCGACATGCTCTACGGCGGCGGCAAGACGCGCATCGGCGGCGGCTTCGCATTCAACGGCTTCGTCGGCTCCCTCGGGGAGCAGCGCAGCGACGTCAACCTCCACGCCTACTGCCGGCACATGATCGGGCATGTCCTCTTCTCCACCTGGATCAAGGTGAACGGCAAGGAGAAGTACTGTCCGAAGTGGGCCTTCATCGGCTCCGCGCACTTCCTGGAGAAGCTGCTCGAGCCTCACAAGGACTATGCGACCTTCTGCTCCAACGAGACGACGGCGCCCAATGGCTCACCGAAGGACTGGCACAAGAAGGCGCGCGGCATGGCAGGGCGCAAGCTCGACCCGATCGAGACGTTCTTCTCCCGCAACTCGCTGGGCGCCTTCAAGTACCGGGATCACATCCGCGCATGGTCGTTGATGGACCTCGGCTTGCGCGAGGACAACGAGCGCTGGCTGAAGGTGCTCAAGCACCTGCGCTGGGGCGATGAGGAAGGGGTCGCGTTCAAGGAGGGCATGGATCTCTCCCCGGACCAGTTCCATAGCCGCTGGGTCGACCGCCTGACGGGCAGGCGCCCCACGATGGGAGAGATCAAGCGCGACGCGCGCGAGGATCCCGACGAGCCCGGGCGCAGGGAGCGCGAGGCCATCCGGACGACCGTGGAGCCCGAGATCCTCGCCGGCCGCATCCGTGGCGTCGCCAAGGTGGAGGACATACGCCTTGCGAAGGTGATCGTCGGTCGGATGAACCACCCGTCGGATCTCGTCCGCGAGACGATCCAGCTGATCCTGCAAACCGTGGAGAACGAGGAGGTCCTCGCCTGGCTCGCCACGGAAGCCCTTGTTGACAAGAGCAAGCATGTCCGAGCTGGGGTGGCGCGCCTGATGGCGAGCCTCAAGAGCGCGGCCGCTCGCCCCGCCCTCGAGGCCCTCCTGAGCGACAGGTACTGGCTTGCCCGCGCGAACGCTGCCTACGCCCTGGCGGCGCTCGGCGACAAGGCCTCGCTGAAGCCGCTGATCAACGCACTCGGCGAGCGTGAGAACAAGGCGTGGATCGCCCTGGCCGACGCCGTGGCGTCCTTCAGCACGAAGGACAAGGAAGCCACCCTCTTTACCGTCCCGCGCATCGACCACCCCGCGTGGCAGATCCGCGTCACCGCCTGCCGCGCCCTCACCAAGTACGGCACTGCGGAGTGCATGGACGCACTGATCAAGCAGTTCGAGAAGGAGCGCGGACGGCTCGAGTTGGAGCTCTACGCTGCGCTCAAGGCGGTCTCGGGCGATGACCTGGGCCGCAAGGCGTCGACCTGGGCGAAGTGGTGGGAGCGACAAAAGGAGCTCCACGGGGGCTTCGACCCGAACCCGCCGCCGAAGTCCGAGGACGACGGCCGCTACGCCAAGCCCAACAAGGGCAGCCCAGACGACCCGCACTACTACGGGCGGCGCATCTTCTCGCGCAGCGTCGGCTTCGTGTTCGACACGAGCGGCTCGATGGAGAAGAACATCACCATCCCCGAGGGGGCCTCGACCTCCCTGGGCAACATCCCGACGACCGGGACGCGCATGCAGGTGGCCAAGCAGGTCCTCGCCGGTGCGATCCAGAAGCTGAAGTCGCGGGTCAAGTTCAGCCTGGTGTTCTTCTCGACCGAGGTGCGGCCGTGGAAGAAGGGCCTGATCCCGGCCAGCAAGGGCAACACGGGCTCGGCCGCAGGCGCGATCATGTCGGCGCCGGCCAAGGGCGAGACGAACATCCACGGTGCGCTGAAGGCCGCCCTCGGCCTGCACGACCAGACGACCCTGAGCGCCAAGCTCCAGAACATCCCCGACACGGTCTACTTCCTGACGGACGGCTCCCCGACCCGGGGCGAGATCACGGCCACGCCGGAGCTGCTCGGCTGGTTCCGGGACCTCAACCGCTTCGCCAAGGTCCGCCTCCACGTGGTGGCCTTCGGAAACCTCGGGGTCGATCTGGAGTTCCTCCGGAAGCTCGCCAAGGCAGGCGACGGGGATTTCATCCACGTCCCCGAGAAGTAACCCTGACGGCCCCCTCGCCCTGACCGGGAGGCCCCGGACCGGGGCCTCCGCCCGTATGATCCTGGGCCATGCCGCCTCCCAGTGAATCAGCTCCGGACCTCCCTCTCATTGGGGAGCACTACCAGCTCACCTCGAAGCTCGGCGAAGGGGCGTTTGGCGAGGTCTTCCGCGCGCATCACGACCTGCTCGACCAGGACTTCGCCGTCAAGCTGCTCAAGCCGGAGCTGAGCGAGGACCAGGACGTCCAGGACCGCTTCCTCGATGAGGCCCGCGCACTCATCCGGTTCAGCCACCCGGCCATCGTGCAGATGCGTCATGTCGGCCGTCACAAGGGCCGGCTCTTCATCGTGATGGACTTCATCGAGGGCATCGAACTCGCAGAGCTCATGTCCAAGGACGGGGCCTTCGACGAGAAGCGCGCACTGGGCTTGATGAAGCAGATTCTCTCGGGCCTCGAAGCCGCGCACGCGGCGGGCATCGTGCACCGCGACCTCAAGCCGTCGAACATCCTGGTGGAGACAACGCCCGAGGGCGTCGACAAAGCCATGATCCTGGACTTCGGGCTGTCGAAGTTCAGCGCGATTGACGGTCCCGGCGGAGCGCACCGCTCGATTACCGGAACGATCGTGGGCACGCTGGCGTACATGTCGCCCGAACAGATCAAGGGTGAGAGCGACATCGACGGCCGCAGCGACATGTTCGCCGCGGGCTTGATCCTGCAAGAAATGCTGCAGGGCCACCACCCGTACCCCGGTGAGAGCGGCATCGTCGTCGCCGCGAAGCTGCTGCGCGACCCGATCCCGCCGATCGATACAGACAAGCGCGCGAACATCAGCGACACCACGTTGAGCGCGCTGGCGCGGGCAACCGAGCGCGACCGCGATGCACGCTTTGCGTCCGTGACTGCGTTCGCCCAGTCGCTCGAAGGCCGCGGACCGCCGTCGGACACATCGAAGGTCACGACCATCCAGGAGGCGCAAGCCGAGCTGGCCCGGCAGGAGGCGGCCGCACGGGCCAAGGCTGGGCCGAGTGGCGCTCCCGACCGGGCGAAGACGGTCAAGACGCGCGCCTCGGAGGCCGCCGCCACCCCGCCCAAGAAGAAGGCCCCGCTCATTCCGATCCTGATCGGCGCCCTCGTCGTCATCTTGGCCGCGTCCTTCTACTTCCTGCAGCCCGGCGACGATCCGGCCGGCTCCTCGGCGGATATCGGCCGTGGGAGCACGCCGAGCAAGGGCGATCCGGCGAAGTCCGACCCGGCGAAGTCGGATCCCGCCAAGTCCGATCCTGCCAAGTCCGATCCGGCCAAGTCCGACCCGGCGACGTCCGACCCGGCCAAGTCCGATCCGGCGACGTCCGACCCGGCCAAGTCCGACCCGGCCAAGTCCGATCCGGCGACGTCCGATCCGGCGACGTCCGAGCCGGCGACGTCCGATCCGGCGACGTCCGATCCGGCGACGTCCGACCCGGCCAAGTCCGACCCGGCCAAGTCCGATCCGGCCAAGTCCGATCCGGCCAAGTCCGATCCGGCCAAGTCCGATCCGGCCAAGTCCGACCCGGCGACGTCCGAACCGGCGAAGTCCGA
>JAJDEM010000342.1 GCA_029259795.1 Planctomycetota bacterium | reverse complement strand
CGAGATCTCGTGGACGTTGTCTGTGGGGTCGGTCTCGGTGACCTCACCCGCTGGCGTTGCTTGCTCCATCACGAAGACGCGGGCGTTGCGACCGAGCGGGTTCATGGCGAAGTACCTAGCCGTCCACAACTCCTCCTGGGCCTTCTTGAACACGGCCTTCCATTCTCGAAGTTCGTCCTCGTCCTCGTCGTCTTTGGCGGCCAGCGCCTCGAGCCGAGCGCTCGCCGCGGCGAGCCGCTTCGTTGCAGCCGCCAGTCGCTCGCGCTCGAGCCGCTCGGACTGCGCGAAGCTCGCCAGCAGCGCATCCACCCTGCGGGCGGAGGTACCGCGGAGCACGGGGCCTTGCGCCTTGGGCTGTTCGTCGGGTTCGCCCATCACATCGGCGGGGGGCAGGGCCTCGCTTGGAGCGTCTCTCGGCTCCCTCGCGACGAGCCACAGCCCTGCAGCGAGCGGGAGGACCAGCGCGACGAAGCCGATGCGCATCGCGGCATTCTACCGGAGCGGCGGGAGCCACGGGACGTCGCTCGCGCATCCGTCAGCGTCGCGTCGGCGCCAGCGCGATCGCGTCGCCAGGCTGCAGGCCGCCGAGTCCAAGGACGAGCCCGCGGCGCGCAACCGGGAGGGGCTTGGGCCGGGACGGCCGGCGTTGCTCCCGGGGGAGCCCCAACGCTCGGGGCGATGATGTTCGCTCCCCGCGGATGTAGATTGGCACGGACGGGCCACGCTGGGAGATCGCCATGTTGAAGACGTTCCTGCTCGCCGCTCTAGCCGCCGTGGCGTGCCTGGCCTCGCCGGCCAGTGCCGACGAGGCCGAGCGCTCGCGTATGGCCCAGCTCGAGGCGGAACTCGATGGCGCGCGCGCGGAGGCGACGCGCGTGAAGGCAGAGGTCACGCACTTGCGCGAGGCGTACAACCAGCTCAGTGCGAACGCCATGCGTGCCACCCGGTCCCTTGAGGCGCTCACGAACTCGTTGAACGCCATGCGTGAGATGACGACGCTTCAGCGGCAGCAGCTCGACGCGTTGCGCGCGGCGATCGCGAAGCGTCCTGCGGACGATCCCGTGCGCTTGCAAGAGGACCTGCGCGTCGCACGCGCCGAGCATGCGCGTGACTACGCAGCGCTTCGAGCGCAGCTCACGACCGCCCAGGCGGGCGAGCGGGCGGCGCTCGCCTCTCTCGGCGCGATCAGCAAGACGCTTGCCGCGGAGCAGGAAGCGGCGCTCGAGGATGATGCGCAACGGGTAGGGCGCATGGCCGCGCTGCGTGAGCGCGTACTCAGCGGCGCGATTGCCCGGATCAATGCCGAGAACAAGCTCGCCGTCGCGCAAGAGGCGCATGCTCGCGACGTTGCCCGCCTCCAGGCCAAGCTGGCTGCTGCCGAGGAACGGATCAAGCGGCTGTCCGAAGACAAGTAGCGCTCGCCGCTTGGGGTCCTTCGTTGCTGAGTCCCCTGCGTGCTCGCCACGGTAGCCGCGGGACCCGCCTACTCGTCGGACAGCTGCCGCAGGACGGGGCTCTTGCTGGCGGGACCGAACTGGATGGGGTCCTCGCAGCCGAGGCCCAACTCATCGCGATCGACGTACCGAACGCTGCCCGACGCATCGGCGATGACCGCGCCGTCGGCTAGCGCGAGGCCCAGCATGGGTCTGTTGTCACTCGGTCGGTGGGCCCCCAGCAAGCCGGCCGGGCCCGCGACGTGCGTTAGGTGGGGGAATCGGCGGGCGGTCAGTGTCGCCTTGGAGATGTCGCGGTAGCTGTCGACGGTGATGTCCTCGGGGATGACCCCATTCAGGAACAGGATCTTGAGATTCTCGAACCGTCGAAGGTCCAGTGACTTGCACGCTACGAGGTAGAGCGCGAAGTTCTTGCCTGTGTGGGGAGGCCACGCCGCTTGTTCCTCCTCAGTCCCCGGGTGGCGCAGCAGGGCGAAGATCATGTGGAGCTGATCCTTGCAGTACGGCGGTCGGCCCCGCCCATGGCCGAAGTCCAACTCGGAGACCAACCAGGCAACGCCAACCAGGAGCAAGGCAACCGCACATCCGCGCAGGAACCAGGGGGCGTTGACCTCATTGACCGGCATGCCCTCAAGCCTAGTCCGGTCTGCACTCGGCGACAGGGGTGGCCTACTTGCCGGGCTTGGTCTTTGATGCAGCTGCGGCGATTGCCGCCGCCTTGCGCGTACGTCGATCGAGGGCCTTGAGCTCCTCGAGGTCGGCCTTCAGCCGCGCCATGCCAAGCCAGTGGGTCCAGTCGGCGCTCTGGTGGTAGGCCGCCTTGAAGGTGATCGAGTGGCCGAACTTCGCGAGGTCGAAGAAGATGCGCTCGGCGTCGGAATGGTTCTCGTAGAGCGCACCGCCGCCGAGCACGAGAGTGTGGCCCGCGGTCGGGTGGGCGGGGCGCTCCTTGGGCATGGGGTCGAGCAGTACGTCGTCGTAGAGCGCCCGGACGATGCGTGCCGCCTCTCCAACCAGTCGATCGACCTCGCGCTTGATGGCGTCGGCATCCTCCAGGGCGCGACGGGCCATGCGCGGGGTGTGGCAGCGCTCGCAGATCGCGAGCATGCGCTTGCGCTCGTTCTTCGCGTGGGCCGCTGTGATCACCTTCATGGGGATGGCAGGCTGCTCGCCTTCCAGCACCCCGCCCGAGCCGGAGCTGCCGATCGTGATGCCGAAGCCCACGTGGTGCGAGCCGCCGTCCATGTGGCAGGTGACGCAGGTGGGCGCCTGGCGCGTGTCGTGCGTTGCGCCGTAGGCGACGCCGTGGAGTGACGACTCCCAGGCCTCGAGATGCGGATGGTCCGGACCCATGTGGCACGTGCCGCATGCCTCCGGGCGGCGGGCGTCCGCGGCACTGTGGCGATGCGCGCCATGGCAGGCGTTGCAGCGACCTTGCGAGCCCCCGCCGCTGTCGTGGCAGGCGAGGCAGCCGCGCCGCTGCATGGCGGGGATCTGCGCCTTGAGGCGTCCATTGGCCAGCGCCGCATCCCGGGCGCGGGCATGGGGGCTCGCGAGGAACTCGTAGGTCTCCTTCTCGTGGCACTTGGCGCATTGGGCGGTGGCCACAAGCCCCTCGACCGCGAAGATCGCGTCATGATTCGCACCGTGGCAGTCAACGCACGTCACGTCGCGGCGGGCGTGCTCGCTCGCGTCCCACTGGTCCATCAGCCCGGGCTGGCGCTTGCGGTGGCACGTGACGCACTCGTCGTGTGTGAACGTGCCGTTCGGGCGCTCCATCGGGGTGCGCGGCGGATGGGGGGGACGTGCCGCGGGGGTGTCCACCGCAGGTCGAGGCGTCTCCGGGGACGGCTGGTTGGCTGCGGTCCGTTTTGCCGGTGCGGGCTGCTCTGCGCCGGGCGCCTGCGGTCGTGAGCTCAGCTGCTCCTCGAACAAGCCACGGTCGAGGAGCACAGCGCCGACCGCACCGAGCAGGATGAGGAGCAAGGCAATCACGAGTCTCATCGGCGGGTCCTCTCGTCGGGGCCAGCCAGGCGCTGCACGGAAGACCAGGCCTCGGCCGCGTGTTCTACGTCGCCGGCCTCGGTGTAGGCCTTGGCGAGCGCGCGCCAGAGCGCGATGTCCGTGGAGCGATAGGCGACGGCATCGGCGAGGTGCTCCGCCGCCTCTTCCGCGCGGCCGGCCTCCAGATCGAGGCGTGCAAGCAGCATGCGCAGCTCGGAGTCGAGGCGGCCGTGGTGGGCTGCGCGGCGAAGATCTGCGGCGGCGCCCGGCGGGATGGAAGCACCAAGGGCGTTCAGCGCCATCCACGCGGCGGCGCGCACGCGAACCTCACGGTCCTGCACGAACTGCCTGAGCAACGCCTCATCGGCCGCGTCGCGCGCCACGCGCACCGCGGCCAGGCGCACCTCGGGCATGGCGTCACCGACCGCCGGACTCGCGTCGCCCAGCAGGCGTGTTGCGGCCACGCGGAAGTGGGCGTCCCTGTGCCGTTGGGCCCGCCGGAGGACCTCGCGCTCGCGGACGCCACCTTCGTTGGCGCGGTGTACGGCTTCGATGGCGGCGAGCGTTGCGCCATCGGGCGCGCCCCACCAGCGGCGTGCGGCGGCGGCGGCCCAGGACTTCTTTCGATCCGTGTGGCACGCGGTGCAGGCGTCGGGAGCGTACGGCGTCGCGGGGAGGGGGATGCCGATGCGGTGGTCGCGCTGGTGGGCGAGCAGGCCCTCGAAGATGCGCGGCATGTGGCACTCGATGCAGCGCCCTCCGGGGCCGCTCGGGTCGTGGTGGTGATGTTGACGACCCACCTGCGCTTCGTGGCAGGTCGTGCAGAGGGCGTCTACCTGCGGCACGGGCTTGAGGCCCGGGCCATGCGTCGCGTGACAGCTTGTGCAGGTCAGGGCGCCCTCCACGGCACATGGACTTCGGGCAAAGGAGGCGTGTTGGTAGATCTGCCCAAGGGCGGAGCCATCCGCTCGCACGGCGGAGCCGTGCTCGAGGGCACCGACAAAGTCCGCGGCCTGGTCCGGGCCGAAGTCACCCGTGGCGGGGGGGCCGCCGTGGCAGCGAGCGCAGAGAGCGGTCTGCTGACGAGCGGGCAGCGTGCCGATCGCGACCAGTGGCGCGTCATCCTCGAGCCGTGCCCAGGCTTCTGCGTGGGCGCGCCCCGGTCCGTGGCAGGCCTCGCAGTCGATGGCGAGATCACGCCACGAGGAGCGCATCTGCCCGCTCGTACCGGTCACGCGCAGCGTGGCCCCGGAGGCGTGGCAGCCCGCACAGTCGACCTCGAAGGAGCGTCCCGAGACGTCGGCGTCCGAGAACGAGTGGCGGTTGCCTGCCGGGCCGCTGATCTCGGCGAGGACGGCCCGTACGGCGCGCCAGCGCTTCTCGCGCAGGTCGAAGCAGCGCGGCAGGATGCGGTGATAGCCCTTCGCGTCGCGGGCGAGGTAGGTCTGCATCCAGACCGAACCGATCGACCCATCGACGGTGGCGCGCGGCGTTGCCTGGGGAAGGCCATGCCGACCATGGGGCGAGGCGTCCCACGCCGTGGCTTCGCGGGCGTGACACGCGCGGCAGGCATCCACACCGACATAGTCCCCGAGGTCACGCGCAACCGCGGTGGGCGGAGGCTCGGCAGGTTCCTCCGGTGCGCGCGACGCAGCCCACCACCACCCGCCGCCAGCGAGCAGGAGCACGACGGACAGACGCAGGATCCCGTTCATGCCTGTTGATCAGCAAGGGCCATACCAGTCTGCGCGCGGGACGCTGCTATCCTGCCGCCATGCTGCGATCCGCACTCCTGCTTCTTGGCTGCGTGCTGAGCCTCACCCTCCTCGCCACACTCGGGGGCTGCGGAGACGACGAGTCGGGCGGTGGCAAGGCGCCGCCTGCCCCGGCCGAGCCCATGGCGGCGGCGGCATCTGCCGACCCCAGCGCCGACCCCAGCGCCGACAAGGCGCTTGGCCTCGACCGGGGTTGGTGGAAGCGCCGACCGGCGGTGCGACTGGTTCTCACCGGCGGGCAGCACGGTCGACTCAAGCCGTGCGGCTGCAGTGAACCGCAGCTCGGCGGACTGAAGCGCGCTTCCGCCGCGCTTGCGCAGATCCGACGCCGCGCCAAGGCGGCGGGGACGGTCGTTGGGGTCCTCTCGTTGGGCTGGACGATGCGTGGCAACCACGAGCCCCAGGAGGAGGCCAAGGCCGACTACCTGCGTGCGGTGCTCGAGGCGCAGCGCTGTCAGCTGGCGTTGCTCGGGACCCCAGACCTGCGGGTTCCCTCCATTGGGCGGGCGCGCGGCCCGCTGGCCTCCGAGACGCCCTACCCGCCGCTCAATGTGCGCCTGCCACAAGGAGCCGTGGCCGCGGACGCGCCGGGCTACGGCGGGACCACCGTGGGACCGCTGGGCGTCACGGCCTTCTCCCTGATCGACCCGGCCCGGGCGGAGCCCATGCAGGCGGGTGGCTTCCTCGAGGGCTTCGAGGGCTACGCCGAGGCCCTGGCGAAGCGCAAGCCCGAGGCCAAGCGGCTGACCATCGTCTCGAGCAAGCTCACCGAGCGCAGCGACGCGCACCTGCTCCGCCGCGAGCTGGGCCGCCTCGGGCCGGCGGTGTTGGTGGACGTCTCGCCCTCGGGCTTCGGAGTGCGCACGGCCGACCGCGTGCGGCTGGCTGCGGGCCAGCCACCGCTCGTCATCGAGCTCGAGGAACATGGCAAGGGCCTCGGCGTCCTCGATCTCGATCCCGCGCCGGGCGGCGGCTGGTTGGCGAGCTATCGCCTCCTGGAGCTTGTGCCTCGCTGGGAGGCCTACGGCGGGCCGCTCGTCGACGAGGTCACGGAACTCGACCGCCTCTATCGGCAGACGGTGAAGGAGCAGGGCTACCTCGTCGACTTCCTGCGCGTGGCCGATGAGGGGCCCACGTTTGTCGGCTCGGCCGCGTGTCAGAGCTGCCACGACGCCGTCTACAAGGAGTGGAAGACCACGCCGCATGCCCGCGGGCTCGAGACGCTCGTCAAGGCCAACTACCACTGGGATCCCGAGTGCATTCGCTGCCACGTCCAGGGCTGGTCGCGTGACAGTGCGGGCGACTGGACCCTCTGGGAGAGCGGCTTCGTGCGCCCCGACAAGACCCAGCACTTGGGTGATGTGGGCTGTGAGAACTGCCATGGACCGGGCTCGGCGCATGTCGCGGATCCGTGGAACGAGGCCCTCTGGAAGCAGGCGAGCCAGGCCGGGGCCAACCTGGGACACCCGGAGAAGCGCGCGTGCCTGCGTTGCCATGATCCGGAGAACAGCCACGGCTTTCACGAGGGCTACGAGAAAGACTATCTGCCGGTCGTGGACCATCGGCGCGTGCCCGCCAAGCTGCGCACCGTCGTTCCCGACGACGTCGCGAAGACCTACGACGCCGCGAAGAAGCCTCCCAAGTAGCGCGGCGGCGGACCTTGCCTACGGATGGCGCACGGTGACCTTGCCGGGTGGCACGTTCTCGAGTGTGGTCGTTGTGCCGTCGAGCCAGGTCACGCGCAGGCGATCCAGCTTCGGTGCGGTGCCCAGGCCGAAGATCCGCTCCGGGGCGTGGCGGCTGCAAAACGACACATCGGCACCGAACCAGACGAGCTGGCGGGTCTCGCCGACCACAGCCTCGATCCGCGCGCCGTGGATGAGCGCAGCCGGGCCGGCCAGGCGCACCCCGACGGAGCGGTTGAGCGTCTCGGTGTCGTTGCGCAGCAGCAGCGGCGTTCCTCGATTGATTGCGACGGCCAGATCGACATCGCCATCCCCGTCGAAGTCGGCGGCCGCGAGGCCGCGTGCGCCGTGGTGCTTCGTCAACGTCGGTCCGGCACCGGGCGCGGCATCCGCGAAGCGGGTGCCCGCGTTCCAGAAGAGGAAGATCGGCTCGGCGATCAAGCGGCTGGTGTCGCCCTTCGCCTCCAGCGTGCTGCCGTTCGCGACCACGAGGTCCATGCGTCCGTCGCGATCGAGGTCGACCAGGGCCGAACCCCAGCCGACGGTGTCGAGTGAGACCTCGCCCAGGCGCAGCCGCCGGGTGCGGTCGCGGTACTCCAGCCGTCCGCTCCGGCCGCGCATGCTCAAGTAGAGCGCGTTCTCCTGCGCCACCCAGTGGCTGATGAACATGTCGGGCAGCTCATCCGCCATCGAGCCCATGGCACCCAGCTCTCCGATCGAGAGTCCCATGGAGCCGCGGGCGTCCGAGGTGCCGGTGGTCGGGCCGATGTCTTCGAAGGCTGTGGGGGAGGCCTGCGTGCCCCGGTTGCGGTAGAGGCGGTTGGCCGAGACATCGTTGTTGACGTAGAGATCGAGCCAGCCGTCGCCGTCGAGATCGCAGAAGGCGGCCGCGAAGCTCCGCCCCTCGACGTCTTGCACGCCCGCTGCCGCCGCCACATCCTCAAAAGTCCCATCGCCCTTGTTGCGGTAGAGCCGGTTGGGTTGGGCGTCGAACGCGTTGGGGTTCAGCGTGTACGGCACGCTGTAGGCCCCACCGGCCGTGCCGACCTGGACGGCTCCGGCGTCCTCCTCGACGTGCTCTGCCTCGTAGGCGATGTAGTTCCCGACGTAGAGATCGAGGTGTCCGTCGCGGTCGTAGTCGCCCCAGGTCGCCCCCGTCGACCAGAGCGGATCCGCTACGCCGGCAGCGGCGGCGACCTCCTCGAACGTCCCATCGCCTCGATTTCGAAACAGGCGGTTGGGCCCACGATTGGTGACGTAGAGGTCTTCGTCTCCGTCGCCGTCATAGTCGGCGAAAGTCGCGCCCATCCCGTAGCCCTCGGCGTCCGCCGTTCCCGAGGCATCCGTGATGTCGACGAACCGGGTGCCGTCGTTGCGATAGAGGCTGTTGCGGGCGTAGTTCACGATGTAGAGATCGAAGTCACCGTCCCCATCGACGTCACTCCAAGCCAGGCCCGAGCCGGTGTCCTGGGGCAGGTGGCGGAGCCGCGGGCCGCTGTCATGGCGCGCGCGGATGCCGAGCTCTTCGGCCACGTCTTGAAAACGCAGCGTCGGCGTCTTGATGTCGTCGCCGCGGAACGCGTGGGTGAGGCCTGCGGTGGGGTCGGCCAAGTCGGTGTCGCGCGCGGCCGCGACCCAGATCGCGACGCCGGTCAGGGCGACGGTGCCCACGACCGAGAGCACGCCCGAGAGCCAGACCTTCTGTGTGCGGCTGAGCTTGCGGCGTCGCGTGGGCGCGTTCACTTGGGGGCACCGACCGCAATCGTCGTGCTCGCCGTCGTTTGGCGCACCGTGGGCTGGTAGACCCCGGCGCGTTTCTCCATGTCCGGCACGACGAGGTCGAGGAACTCCTGCCGGTAGCGCCGGAAGTTCAGGTCGGCCTGCACCGTCAGGGGTCCCTTGGCGTCCTTGGGGAGCGCGAGGCGGTAGACCTGATGATCTTCGTAGCCGGGGAAGATCACGCGGAGGCCCTTGCCGCCGGCCATGTTCCAGAGGTCGTGCTCGGCGAGGGGCTCGCCCTTCTCGTTGACAGGCACGGACTCGAGGACGAGGGTGCCTTCGTCGCGCCGGTTGCCGAACGTGTGCTCGGTGCCGGGCGTGTCCTGGATGCGCCGCGTCGTCTTGTCGATGTTGCCCCACTCGCCCAGCATGCGACCGTCCGCGTCGCGCACGGTGAGGTGCACCCACACGCGGACGAAGTCGAGCGGACCGGTCGAGAAGTTGTGCCCGACCTTGGTGTTCTGCACGCGGACGCGCAGCTCGAGCTCCTCGCCCGGTGCGACCTGCTTGGGACCGCCGATGCGCATCGTGGCGACGGGGCCGGCCGGCCAGCGGTCGGCGATCTCGGGGATGACCGCCTCGCCGCGGATCCACGCGCGGGTGAGTGCGACGTGCTTCTCCCAGCCCGGGAGCTTCAGCAGCTCGGGCATGAACATGTTCGTTGCGATGGTGCCGTGGTGACGGTGGGAGCCGTCGTCGGCGCGGCGATGGAAGTCGCCGGCCTCGCCATGGCCGGGATCGGCCGAGCCTGGCACCAGCCGCATATGGCAGTCGCGGCACGAGAGGTCTTGGGACGGGTCATCCTTGTGATGCCAGTGGCTCTTGCGCCACTCCTCGTACTGGTTCTGGCCCGGGGCGAACCCGAAGCGATTCAGGGCTTCGGGTACGTACTGCTTGTGGCAGGCTCCGCAGAACTCCGGCGTGCGCAGGATGTTGCGGTCGTAGTCCGCGAGATGTTGGCGGGGGAAGGAGCGGATGAGGAAGTCCGAGACGAACTTCCGGATCCCCTGCGTGCCTTCCCAGAGGTACTTGTCTGGCGGTGAGAGCACGTAGTCGGCGTTGCCCCGCGTGTCGGCCTGCGAGATCGAGTGGCAGGCGACGCAGGAGCAACCCTCGTCGAGTCCCGGCGAGTCGCTCTCGAGCATGTGGATGTCCGTCGCGCCGGAGAACAGGGAGATCGGATCGTGGCAGCCGGCGCAGTAGCGCGCTTCGGCGACGCCGCGTTCCTTGGCGAAGTTCTTCTGCACCGTCACGAAGGGCGGGTTCATGGCGGAGAAGCGATGCGCGCTGGGCTTCCACTCCGCGAGGATCTGCTCGTGGCAGCCCGCGGTGCCACAGGACTCGCTCCCGCTGAGGACCTCGGGGCGTATGAACTTGCCCGTCGCCGTGC
This sequence comes from Planctomycetota bacterium, assembly GCA_029259795.1. Taxonomy (GTDB): domain Bacteria; phylum Planctomycetota; class PLA2; order PLA2; family JAEUHO01; genus JAHEIK01. Next base: position 2,809 of record JAJDEM010000342.1, on the reverse strand, counting down.
GGGCGAAGGTAGGGGCGAAGACGTTGTCGCGGTACTCGTCGAACTCCTGCAAGTAGTCCGAGAGCAGGTAGTCCTCCGGGACGTCCACGTAGGGCGACGGCTGGGCCCACAGGACGCCGAGCGCGATGACGACTACGAGGGGAACGACGACGCCGGCACCCGTGCGGACGAGGAAGCGCTTGAACGCCGCTCCGAGGGCGGGGAGCTTCTGTGCAACGGGGCGCCGACGCACCCAGGCGAGCGGTACGTGGACGGCGAGCACGATCGAGGCGGCCACGCTGCTCACGAGGTGGATGAGATCCCAGAGGGGATCGATGCGGGTGCCCAGGGCTGCCTGCCAGGTGAGGACGAGCCCGCTGGCAAGCGAAGCGAGGAGCATGACGAGCAGCACGTAGCCGAGCACCATGACCGCGGTCACGGTCTGGTGGCGCCACGCGAGCCAGTGCTTCCAGGTGTACCAGAGGCACGGCACGAGCATGATCAGCCCAGCGAGGGTGTGCAGCAGCACCTGCAGTTGGGCCGTGACCGAGAACGGCGCGAGCCAGATCCAGAGGCCCGTGATGGTCTCGAGGACGAGCGCGGCCATGACGAAGCTCGTCAGTCGCGCGGCCCAGCCCTCCAGCGCAAGTTGGTTGGCGTTGACTGCCGGCGGTTGCTTGGTCGCCGCGGGGGTTTCGTTGGCTGGGGTTGCGTTCGGCATGGGCTCGCTCGTCCTGGGGGCGTGCATGAGGTGGCAACGCGCGTGCCGCGGAAGTGATTCCGGCGCGAATCAGGCATGTGGCTTGCTTCCGCCTCTCCCCGCTGCTTCGACGCACGGCCTTCGGTGCTTGACGTTTCGTCAGGGACACGATCGTCGGTCGCGGGGGCGTGGCGTTTGGTTTGCGGATCGGAGAAACGGCGCGGACTGCGAGCCGGCTCCGACCCACAATCTGCGTACGGCTGCGCAGGTCGCTGCGCATGGATCCCCAGTGAGGGGGGCCCTGGACCGGTCCATTCGCCGTCGCTCGGGTCGGACTTCGCGCGGGACTGCGCCGTTGTTCTGCTGGGTGGCCACGGGTGGTTGCAACCCGGAAGCTGCCGCATGGGGAGGTCGGAACCGTGAGCATGCGTCTGCTGGGCTTGGGCCTGATCGCCGTGGCACTGGCCGTCGGCGTCGGGATCTGGTGGGGGGGACGACCCGACGGCTCGGCCCCCGCCGTCGGTGGGCAGCCCACGAATCTCACCGCCACGGACATCGCCGAGCACAACGCTGCGATCGCCCTGATGGGGCGGTTCGAGTATGCGGCGGCGGTCGATGCGTACGCGGCGCTCACCAAGCGCTTTCCCGAGTGGCTCGACCTGCGCATCGACTACGGCATCGCCTTGCTCAACCGGAGTCGCCCCGACACCGAGGACCTCGACCGCTCGCTGGAGATCATGCTCTCGATCCTCGGGCCGCGTCCCGGCGACCTGCGCGCGCGCCACTGCATCGGCATCCTGCTGCTCTACCGCGGCATGACCAAGGAGGCACTGCCGTACTTCCTGGCCGTCGCAGAGGCAGACGACGAAGACGGCTACGCGGCGTGCTTTGCCGGCGACTGCCTCTACCAGCTCGATCGCATGGACGAGGCCTTGGCCTGGTATGAGCGTGCCCGCGAGCGTGACCCCTACCTGCGCAGTGCGTGGTACGGGGCGTTTCGCATCTTGCGCGCGCTCGGCAAGGACAAGGCGTCGCAGGAGGCCCTCGCGGTGTTTCGCCGGCTGGAGGACAACCCGCAAGCGCGCCTGGCAGAAATCAAGTACACGCGCATGGGGCCGCACGCGTTCGTGCAGACGGTCCAGGCCGATGCCGCGCCCGCGCCGCTGCCCCAAGGAGACGTGTTCGCTGCGCGGGAAGCGCTGCCGGGCGGTGGCGGGAGCTCGTGGGGTCGTGGGGAGGACGCGCGCTTCTCCGCAGCGGATGTCGACGGGGATGGTGCTACGGATCTCCTCCTGACCGAGGCTGGACGGATGATCCTCTATCTTCGGCGTGGCGAAGGATTCACCCTCGCCGTCGATCACCCATTGACGAAGTCCCGGCACGTGAACGCCGTGCTGTGGGGCGACGTCGACAACGACGGCCGCGTCGACGCCTACCTCTGCAGGCAGGGGGCGAACCAGCTCTGGATGCAAGGAGCGGACGGGGCGTGGACCGAAGTTGGCGAGCAGGCGGGGGTGGCAGCGGGGGCTTGGAACACGCACAGCGGCGCGCTGCTCGATGTGGACCACGACGGCGACTTGGACCTCGTCCTGCTCCACGCCGATGCACCGTTCGAGGTGCTGGCCAATCGGCTGGATGGCACGTTCATGGGCTTGCCTCCCGACGCGGGGCTCCGGGGTCGGGCGCAGCCGGCCGCTGGGTTGATCGCATGCGACCTCGATCGCGACCGCGATCTCGACCTGATCGTGCTGCATGCGGACGGACCGCACGCGGTGTTCATCAACGATCGCTTGTGGCGCTGGCACGCGGGTGAGGGGTACGGCGATCTTTGCGCGGTGCCCGCCGTGGCTGGGCTTGCGACGGACCTCGACGCGGACGGCCGCCCGGAGATCCACCTGCTCTCCGACGCCGGGCTCGCGCGCTGGGAGCGTGACGAGGCAGGCACGTGGGTTCACGCGGCCACAGCGGAAGGCGGCGGCACCCGCCTCGGCGTGCTTGATGCCGATGGCGATGGGCGGCTTGAGCTGCTGGTTGACGATGGAGCGGCGTGGCGACTGCTCGACGCCAGGACGCTGGGCACGCGCTACGCGCCCGAGACCCAGGCCTTGGCGTGCACCCCGCTGTTCTGGA
>JAJDEM010000341.1 GCA_029259795.1 Planctomycetota bacterium | reverse complement strand
GCGGCGGCAGCTCACCGGCGATCGCCTCGAAAAGCAGCGCGTGATCACCCAGCCGATCCCCCACGTCGCGACGTGCGTGGATGCGTGTGAGGGCGCGTTCGGCAACACCGACCGGGTCCACGCAGATGCGGCCGAGCAGCCCGAAGTTCGCGGGGTCTGACCGTTCGCGCTCAAAGCGCCAGATGCCCTCTTGCCAGAGGAGCATGTCGAGAACGGCGTCTTCGACTTCGGCGGCGAGGACCTCATGGAGGTCGCTTTCCTCGAGGCTCCCGTCGGCCAGAAGCTGTTCGAGCAGCCGCGTGGCGGACTGGTTTCCACCGCGCAGGCGAACGAGGACGTCACGCTTGAGGGCACCGCGCGCGACGAAGGCCTCCAGAAGCAGCTCCGGCGAGAGCAGATCGGGGCTCAGGACATAGAGTCCAGCCTCATCGAGGAAGAGCGCAGCGAAGTGGGCGCCGTGGCGCAGCGTGAGGCGACCCCCGCCCTGTGCCGCGAGGTCGGCTCGGAGGAGGTCCTCCAAACCCTGATATGCGAGATCGCCCTTTAGGGACATGTGCGCTTCCGGACCGGCCGCCCTCCCCGAACCGGACCAGGCCGGGGCGTGACGCGCCGGGGTCCTATCGACCGCCCTCCGGGCTCATCTGAACCGGGCTGCGGCGCGCAGCCATACTTTGAGTCGCTTTTTGTCAGGGTGCTCGATCACCCCCGCCTCGCTGACGAAACAGCGGATCAGCGCGGCCGGGGTGGCGTCGAACGCGGGCGCGTACGCGGGCAGCGAAGCGGGCAGGGCGCGCGCGTCGAGGTAGGCGCGCTGATCCTCGGGGCGCTGCTCGATGGGTACATCGGCGCCGCAGGCCGTGTGCGGATCGAGGGTGCTGAGCGGCGCGACGACCATGAAGGGGACGCCGTGCTCGCGAGCCGCCAGCGCGAGGCCGTACGTCCCGATCTTGTTCACCACGTCGCCGTTGGCGCAGATTCGATCCGCGCCGGTGATCACGGCGTCGATCGCGCCGCTGCGCAGGAGGCTTGCCGCCGCGCCGTCCGCGAGCACTTGATGGGGGATGCCGGCTTCGGTGAGCTCGTAGGCGGTCAGGCGCAGGCCTTGCAGCAGGGGGCGGCTCTCGTCGGCGGAGACATGCACAGCCTGCCCTGAGGCCTTGAGCACATAGATCGGAGCCAACGCGGTGCCGATGCCGGAAGTGACGAGGGAGCCGGCGTTGCAGTGGGTCAGGAAACGCGTTCGGCCCCAGAGCCAAGCGGCGCCAAAGCGACCCATGGCGGCGCAAGCCTCGCGCTCGTAGCGCTCGAGCTCTCGCGCGGCTTCAAAGAGGGCGTGGGCTGTGGCGGCGGGGCTTTGCCGGCGGCCCTGCACGAGCCGCATGTGACGCGCAACAGCAGCCGGGAGGTTCACGGCTGTCGGACGCGCGGCCGCAATGCGAGCGGCGTGCCCTTCCAGCGCCCCGACAAAGGACTCGACGGGCGCGGTCTGCGCTGCCTCCTGGCGAGCAGCCAATGCGAGGGCGTAGGCTCCGGCAATGCCGATGGCCGGCGCGCCGCGGACCGCCAATCGGCGGATGGCCTCGATGACGGAGTCGGGTCCGGTGTGGCGCAACCAGACCACCGCTTGCGGCAGGCGGGTCTGGTCGAGCATCAGCAGCGCACCGGTGAGCGGATCGCCCTCCCAGCGCAAGGGCGTGACCGGCGGCGGCGGGATGACGAGGGTTGCGGCATCCATGGAGGCATCCCCTCGCCGCCCGTTGCCCGGGCGTCAGCTGTTGTTGGCGATCCGCTCCCGAAGGCGCGCGTTCTTCTCGGCTACCGTCCGGCGCATGTTCGCGCGGAAAGCCTGCAGGCGGTCGTGCATGGCGTCGTCGTTGAGCGCGAGGATCTCCGCGGCCAGGAGCGCGGCGTTGACCGCACCCGCCTTGCCGATGGCGACCGTGGCGACGGGCACGCCCGCGGGCATCTGGACGGTCGAGTACAGGGAGTCGGCGCCGCCGAGGGTTTCCGTCTGGATCGGGATCCCGATGACAGGCAGCGTGGTGAGGCTGGCCACAACGCCCGCGAGGTGGGCGGCGCCGCCCGCCGCGGCGATCAGGATGCGAAAGCCCTTCAGGCGTGCCGTGCTGGCGAACTTGTGTGCCTTGTCCGGCGTGCGGTGCGCTGAGATCACGCGCGCTTCGTAGGGAATGTCGAACTCTTCCAGGGTTTCGATGCAGCCGACGACGATGGGAAAGTCGCTGTCGCTCCCCATCACGATGCCGACGATCGGCTGCCGGGTGTCGACCTCCGTGTTGTCGTCGGCAGCGTCGGATGCATCGCTCTTCTTCGGTCGGCGGGCCATCAGCTCTCCTGATTCGGGGCGGGAAGATGGGTCGGGGCGGGGAGGTCGGGAAGGTCGTGGCCGGTAATGCGGCGGTGGATCTCACGGTAGGTTGCCGTGGTCTTCTCGACGATCTCGGGCGCGAGGAGCGGTGCGGGCGGGGCATGGTCCCAGCCTTCCGCATCCAACCAGTCGCGTACGAACTGCTTGTCGTAGCTCTCCTGGTTCTGGCCTTCGACGTAGCGCGCGGCGTCCCAGAAGCGTGATGAGTCAGCGGTCAAGACCTCGTCACCGAGTGTCAGGACGCCGTCGGCGTCGTAGCCGAACTCGAACTTGGTGTCCGCGATGATGACGCCACGCTCCGCCGCGATCTCGCGAGCCCGCCCGTAGACCTCGAGCGTGAGGCGCTCGGCCAGAAGGGCCTTCTCCTCGCCAATCATCTCGATGGCGCGTGCGAGATCGATGTTCTCGTCGTGTTCGCCGACCTCGGCCTTCGTGGCGGGGGTGAACAGCGGCGGATCGAGCTTGACGCTGAGGGGGAGACCCGCCGGGAGGGCGTGGCCGCAGACGGCGCTGGTGCGCTGGTAGTCCTTCCAACCACTGCCGACCAGGTAGCCCCGCGCGACGCACTCGATCGGCAGCATGTCCAGGCGCTTGACGAGCATCGAGCGGCCCCGCAGGACGTCCGCGTGGACCCGGACGGCGTCGGGCATCTCGTCGACGTCGGCGGTGATGAGGTGGTTCGGCACAAGCGACTCGAGCTGCTTGAACCAGAACAGGGAGAGGGCGGTAAGCACCCGGCCCTTGTCCGGGATGGAAGGCTCCAGGACGACGTCATAGGCGCTTACGCGGTCCGTGGCGACCAACAGCAGCGCGTCGCCTACGGCGTAGCAGTCGCGAACCTTGCCGCGGTGGGTCAACTCGAGGCCGGTGAGCTCGGTGGTGGAGACGGTCGTCGTCATGCCTGGACTCCTCGGGAAGGGGGGACAAGCGGGCGTGGGCAGGGATCATACCGGTGCCCCCCCGCGCCGTGCAGGGATGGGCGGTATGAGAAAGGCTGATGGACTACTCCGTCGCTCCCCTCCCGTCGGGCTGGCGCGCGGCCTTCACGGTGCCGCCGTCGAAGTCGCTGCACCAACGCGCCCTGGCCCTCGCTGCGCTCGCCTGCGCGCCTGTGGCGTTGCAGACGATCGGCCCGGAGCGGGCGCCGGGGGAGGATGTCGCGAGCTGCGCGCGCATGATGGCAGCGCTCGGTACGTGGCAGGGCGACGCCCTGGGCACCTCGCGTGAGTCGCTGACGCTGGACGCGGGAGAGAGCGGCACGGCGTTTCGCTTTGCCATCGCGCTGGCCACGCTGCGGCCTGCCGGCGCGCGAACGCTCGTGCGCGGCCGTCCCGTCTTGTTGCGCCGACCTCACACGCGCCTGCTGCGCGCGCTCCGGTCGCTGGGCGCGTCCGTCAAGCGGCGTTCCAGTGGCGCGGTCCGGGTGCTGGGAGGCGGCCTCGAGGCGGGCCGCGGCCTCACGCTGGATGGCAGCCAGTCCAGCCAGTACGCCTCCGCGCTTCTGTTGATCGCGCCCCGGATGGGCGGACTTACCTTGACCGTGCGCCACGCCACGACATCGCGGGCCTATCTGGATCTGACCGTGGGCGTGCTGCGGCGCTTCGACGTCGGCGTCGAGGTCGTGGGCGACCGCTTCAGCGTGGGTGCCGCCGCACCGAGCGCGGTGGGGTTCACCATCGAGCCGGATGCCTCGGCCGCAGCGGCCTGGTGGACGGCGGCGGCCTTGACGGGTGGGGAAGCCTCCGTGGCGGGCATCCAGCGGGGGAGCCGGCAGCCGGATACGGCGCTCTGGCCGATCCTCGAGGCCTTCGGCGCGACGCTGGTTGCGGCGGAGGACGGCGGCCTGCTCGTGCGCGGCTCGGCCGCTGGCCTGAGAGCCCCGGCGAGCCCCGTGAACCTGCGGCGTACGCCGGATCTGATCTTCCTGGTGGGGGTGCTGGGCGCGTGCGCCGAGGGCGAGACGGTGATTGCCGGGGTGGGCCACGCCCGGGGCAAGGAGAGTGATCGCGTCGCGTTGCTGGTCAGAGGCCTCAGGGCGCTCGGTGTTGCTGCGACCGTCGGCGCGGAGGACTCGATTCGGATCGTGGGGGCCGCGCGGCCGGGCGGGGGGCTCGGCCTCGTCGGCGCACGGCTGGACTGCGGTGGCGACCACCGCGCCGCGATCGCGTTCGGCGTGTTGGGACTGGCGGTTCCGGGGATCGTCCTCGCAGGGGCTGAGGTGGCAGCCAAGTCGCAACCTGGGTTCCTGCAAGACCTTGCGGCCCTGGCAGGGGAAGGTTTGGAGGGCGCATCCCGCCGGTAACATGCGGAGCGATCCGGCAGGCAGGAGATGGGCGTGCAGATGACCTCGCGAGCGATCTTGACGGTGGGAGCGTTGCTCCTCTGCGCTGCCCCGCTCTGGGCAGCGCCGGCACGCCACCACATCGGAGAGCCGTGGGAAGCCACCATCGACCGCGGGGTGGTCGAGCAGCGCGCCGCGGTGCGCCGCGGCACGGCGCCGAAGCAACTCGTCGAGCGCGCGCTGCGTGCCGTCGCCCGCGAGGACAGCGTCACGAAGTCCTACCTCCTGGCCCGCGCCTACGGCGTGCAGGCCCAGTGGCATCGTGCGCGGGAGAGCCAGGCCAAGGCGCCGGCGGTCAAGCAGCGTCACGCGCGCGACGCACAGCGCGCCCACGGCGAGGCCCTCGCGGCATACCGCCACGTGCTCGGCCGGGCCCCGCGCTGCTACTACGCGGCCCACGACATGGGTGTCTTGACCCTCCAGTCGGACGCCAATGCCACGCGTGCCGCGTTCGACCACTTCAGTGTGGCTTACCGGATCAACGACCGGTTTACGCCCACCCTGCGTCAGCTGATCGCGCTCTACCTCGCCGGCAAGCAGGTGGACATTGCCGTCCCCCTCCTCGAGGGGCTGCTGGCCCTGGAGCCGAAGGACGAGGAGGCCCGCGCCCGGCTCGTCGCCGTCTACACATCCCTGGGCAAGACGGAGCCTGCCTACGCGCAGCTCGAGCGCCTGCTCGCCAAGCGTCCCTCGAGCATCGCGTTCCTCGCGCTGCGGGCCGACCTTGACACGCGTACGGCCAGGTACGACCGCGCCATGAACACCTACCAGCGTCTCGCGCGCGCCAACCCCAACGTGCCGACGGGCTTTGTCGGGATGATCTCGGTCATCCAGAAGCGCGCGGCCAAGGGGGAGCCCCGGGACGTCAAGAACTACCTCTTCGCGCTGAAGGGGCTCTACCGCCTCGAGCGGGACCCCAAGCGCCGCGAGGCGATACTCAAGGACATCCGGCGCGCCGAGCACATGCTGGCCAATCCGGGGAGGCAGACGACGAAGGGCCCGCCCTCCACGCCGCAACTCCTGCACATGCTGGAGAGTCCGGATGAAAAGGTGCGCGTCACGGCAGCGCGGTACCTGCTGGGACGCGAGGAGCCGCCGACGCCGGACATCCTTCGCAAGCTCGCCCCGCGCCTGTCGCCCGCGGTCGAGCCGTTGGCTCCGATGCGCCTGGTGGTCGTATCGGGCCTCGGGCGCGTGAGCGGCTCGCGGCTTGCACCGCTCTTGCGCACGGCCTTGGCGGATCCGAGCCTGCCGGTGCGGATTGCCACGGTCGACACGTTGGTCTCGATCGCGCGCCGCGACTCGCGCATCTCGGGCGCGGTCATCGCCGTGCTCGGTCTCTCGGTCGAGGCACGGGATGTCGAGCTCGCGGCCGCGTCCCGGACCGGCATCCTGAGTCTCACCGACACCTTCCTGTCAGGGGTTGGCGACGAGAGTGATGACGCGGCGTGGGCGGCGGCCTTCAAGGCGTGGTGGACCGGTGCGTCCGGCATCGACGTCCAGATTCGGGCCCTGAACGGGTTCCATGAGTTCAAGGATCACAATCCCGAGCAGATCCTGCTGCCCTACCTCACCTCGCCAGACTTCTTCGTCTGGCGCGCGGCGTATCGGGCGCTCGAGCGCTCGGCGGCCGCGGTACGCGACCCGTCGCGCAAGCGCTGGCTTGACGCGCGTCCCCTGATTTCGGCGGAGCGCCTGATTCGTGCGAACTGGTCGGCGTTGAAGACGGAGTTGGCACCCTGGGTCGCGGCTCGGCCGGGGCGCTGATGGCGACCGCCGATCGACCCCTGCTCGCTGGCCGGACTGCGGATTCTGGCGGTCGCGTGCGACTGCCAGAGGACGCTGGAGGCTCACCCTTGGATGATCCCATGCCCATGCCCATGCCCACGTTCAGGACCCGTTCACTGCTCGGTCGCTGCGGTGCGTTGCTCGCCTTCGCCCTGCTTGCGCTGCTGGTGGTGCCCCCGGCGCCGGCGGCCGCGCGTGGAGGCGCGCGGGTCACAGACTTCGATCGTGAGGTCGACCGCGAGATCAACGCCCAGGATCGGCATGCGCGCAGCGCCAAGACCAAGGGGCAGAACCTCAAAGGCCTTGTCCGGCGCTACAACCACCGGCTCCTCGATGACCGCTCGGCCCTGAACCAGTTCCTGCTCGGGCGGGCCTACGGCCTGGACGAGCAACTCGACCTCGCGGCCCGCCACCTCGCGGAGGCGGTGCGCCTGAAGCCGGACTTCCACCAGGCGCTCTTCCGCCTGGCGGTCATCGCCTTCCGCAAGAACGACGTGAAGGCCGCCGAGCAGTACCTCGATCGCGCCCTGGCGTTTGCCCCGCAGCAGCCGGGCTACCTGGACATGAAGTGCAAGCTGTGCCTGGCCAGGCAGGAGTACGCGCAAGCCAAGAAGCTCGCGGAGGCCTTGCTCCGTGTCGACAGCACCAACGACGAAGCGCGCGGGATGCTCGGCGCGGCGTACATGGGCCTCAAGGACTGGAAGAACGCCCAGCGCGTATTCACGATGCTCATCCGCAAGAACCCAAAGGCGCTGCCGCTGCGAGCGCAGTGGATCGACTGTGCGATGCATCTCGAGCAGTGGGATCAGGCGATCAGCGAGACCCGCACCCTGCTCTCCGTAGCGCCGAAGGATCCCACGCTGCGCCGCATGCTCGTGCGCGCCTACATGGGCAAGGGCGACACGGCCGGGGCGGCCAAGGTGCTGCGTTCCATGGTGGAGGCCGATCCGAAGGATTGGTCGGCGCGCCGGGTGCTGGCCGAGGTGCTGTTGAGCGAGAACAATCCGGTGGGGGCCCACGCCGAGCTCGAGATCGTCCTGCGCCAGCTGGCCGCCCTGCCGCCCGGTCCGCGGGTCGCCCCGCTGCATGCCGAGGCCTTGCAGATGGCAGCGTTCTGCTCGCTTGCCGAGGCCCAGGGCCTGGTGCGCGACGAGAAGGTGAACGAAGCGTCGGCCCTGCTGGAGCGCGCCGTCGGCTATCTGCAGAAGGCCGACCGGCTGCACCCCCTGCCAGCCCACATGCTTGATCGGCTGCAGGTCTCCCTCGCGCGGCTCGGCCGTCACAAGGAGCGCATCCCCTACCTCAAGCGCATGCAGGCAACCCTCACGGGCCGGCCCGAGGACGCGACGCGTCTGGGGGAACTCATCAAGCTGCTCGAGTCGGGCAAGTCCGAAGCTGCACCCGGAGAGTTGAGTGCCGAGAGCCAGCTGGAAGACCTCATCCGGCGCTGCACCCATGAGAATGTGGCGGTACGGCGCCAAGCTTTGCATGAGTACTACGACCGGAACTTTCCGTTCGTCGACCCGGTCATCTACCAGCGCCACGATCATCGGATCGAGCCGGATGCCATCTGCCGGTTCTGGGTCGTGCGGATCCTGGGGCGCTTCCAGGCTGGGACCGCGAATCCAGAGATCGTCCGCATTGCGGCGCGCTACGTGGGGTTGGCGCTCGAGGACCCGGCGTCGTCCGTGCGCCGCGGCGCGGCGGAGGCCTTGGGCTCGATCGGGTCGCCGGCCGGCGTCCTCTACATCCTTCCGCACCTGAGCGCGATGCCCATCGATACCGCGCCGAAGACCGAGTCGGCCAAGGACGACCTCGAGCGGGAGTTCAACGCCACGCGCGAGGCCCTGATCCAGTTGACGGGACGTACGGACTACGAGATCGGCGGCGAGCGCTGGGTGCGGCTTGCGAAGGCCGTGGAGAACCGCGCGCGTTGGCGGGCGTGGTTCGACACCCCGCCCGGGATCGCCAAGCGCCTCGAGGGGTTGGCAGACCTTGCGGCGGTTACGGATGTCGATCCCCGCTGGCAGCTCCGCTACATCCTCGTGGATGTGATCCAGGACAAACCGCCTGCGCCGCCGGCCGTGGCGCTGAAGTCCTACCAGGTGCTGCGGGATCGCATCCAGGCGCTGCCCAGCGAACGCCGCTTGTCGGATCCCTGGTGGAAGACCTTCCCGCTGTTCGAGGATGCGCGGGTGAACGACGCAGGGCTGCCTGCCATCCGCAAGGCGCTGAGGGCTTGGTGGCCCCCGAAGCCTGCGTCCTCCGGAGCCGGTGACAAGGGCGGGAAGTAGCGCATCGTGGGCGTGATTGCCATCGACGGTCCGGCGGGGGTCGGCAAGAGCACGATCGCCCGGCAGGTCGCCGCGAAGCTCGGCTGGGCCTACCTGGACAGCGGGGCGATGTACCGCGTTTTGGCCCACGCCGCCCGGCAGGCTGGGGTCGGCGGCAGCGACGAGGCGGCGCTGGCCGCCCTGGCAGCCTCCCTGGATCTCGTGCTCGAACCGGGGGGGCGCGTCCTGCTGGACGGCCAGGATGTGAGCGAGGCCATCCGGACGCCGGAGGTAACCGCGTTGGTGTCGAAGGTGGCGGCCGTAGGGGCCGTTCGGCAGGTCATGGTGGCCCATCAGCGGCGCTTCGCCGAGCGCAACGAGCGGGTCGTGGCCGAGGGCCGGGACATCGGCACGGTCGTGTTCCCGGACGCCGACCTGAAGATCTTCCTCGATGCGGAACCCTCCGAGCGGGCCCGACGGCGCCTGGCGCAGGCTGGGGAGGTCCCGGACGGGGCGGATGTGGCGGCTGTGGAGGCGGATTTGGCGGTCCGCGACCACCGCGATCGCACCCGCGCGGTGGCGCCGCTGGCCCAGGCCACGGACGCGGAGCGGATTGATACCTCCCAGATGACCCTGCGCGAGGTTTTCGACGCGGTCTGGGTGCGGGTACGATCCGCGGTTCGACCCTAGGAACGACCACACGCGTGTGTGGGGGGCCCAGGGCCGATTGGCGGACCTCCGGAGTGGTTCCGGGCCGAGGGTTTCGTACGTCGTGACCTCTCGCCAATTCAGGGCCGCCGCCCTTCGTGTTTCACAAACCCAGGTTTCATTCATCCATGCGCGCACGCGACAAGATCCGCAAGTTCGATCAACCCGCCGTTGATCTCGAGCAGCAAATCCAGGACATCCTCACCGCCGGTGGTGATCTCGATGCCCGGTACGACTCCGGTACCCAGGACTTCCAGGCCAACAAGGTCGTCAAGGGCAAGATCGTCGACATCCGCAACGACGAAGTCGTCATCGACATCGGCTACAAGTCCGAAGGCGTCATCGCCACGAACGAGTTCAACGACATCGACGAGGTCGATGTCGGTGACGAAGTCGACGTCCTCCTCGAGAGTGTCGACGAAGCGGGCGGCGGCGTGCTGCTCAGCAAGCGCAAGGCCGACCGCATCAAGGGTTGGGAACGCGTCATCAAGACCTACGGCGAGGGCGACGACGTCCGAGGCAACGTGGTCAAGAAGATCAAGGGTGGCTTGCTCGTCGACATCGGCGTGCCGGTCTTCCTCCCCGCGAGCCAGGTCTCGATTCGCCGCACCAACGACATCTCCGACTTCATTGGTCGGGACATCGAGGCGCGCATCATCAAGATCGACCACGAGCGCATGAACATCGTCATCTCGCGTCGCAAGATTATCGAGGAGCAGCGTGAAGAGGCGAAGAAGAGCCTGCTCACGGAGATCAAGCCCTGTCAGATCCGCGTGGGTGTCGTCAAGAACATCGCCGACTTCGGCGCGTTCGTTGACCTCGGCGGTATCGACGGCCTGCTCCACATCACCGACATGTCGTGGAGCCGCCTCACGCACCCGAGCGACTTGCTCAAGATCGACGACGAGATCGAGGTCATGGTCTTGCGTGTCGATCTCGACCGTGAGCGGATCGCGCTTGGCCTGAAGCAGAAGTTCCCCAGCCCCTGGGAGAGCGTCGAGCTCAAGTACCCCGTCGGTTCGCGCGTGCAGGGCAAGGTCGTCAACGTCATGCCGTACGGCGCCTTCGTGAAGCTCGAGGACGGCATCGAGGGCCTGGTCCACATCTCCGAGATGTCCTGGTCCAAGCGCATCAGCCACCCGCAGGAGGTCGTCAAGGTCGGCGACGAGGTCGAGGTGGTCGTCCTGGACATCAACCGCGACAAGCAGGAGATCTCCCTCGGCATGAAGCAGGCCGACGGGAACCCCTGGGACGACGTCGATCAGCGCTTCCCTCCGGGAACCGTCGTCGAGGGCCGGGTCCGCAACCTCACGAGCTACGGCGCGTTCATCGAGATCGAGGATGGCATCGACGGCCTCCTGCACGTCTCGGACATGTCGTGGACCAAGAAGGTCGCGAACCCCAACGAGGTCGTGCAGAAGGGCGAGTCGGTTCGCGCCGTCGTCCTCTCCGTACATCCCGACAAGAAGCGCATCGCGCTTGGTCTCAAGCAGCTCACGCTCGACCCGTGGCAGATGGAGATCCAGGAGCGCTTCGGCGTCGAGAGCGAGCACGTCGGTAGCGTCACCAAGGTGACCAACTTCGGTGTGTTCGTGTCGCTCGACAGTGACCTGGAAGGCCTGCTCCACATCTCGGAGCTCACGCCCTCCGATCACCTCGAGCCGGCCGCGCGTGTCGGGATTCGCGTCCTGCGCCTCGATGCCGAGGATCGCAAGATCGCCCTGACCCTGATTCGTGACGCAGCCATCCTCAAGGAGCTTGGTCTGAAGATCGAGGAGGGCGAGGTGGCCGAGGCTCCCGCACCGGAGGCGGCCAAGGCGGCTGCTGAGGCCGCGGCCAAGGCCGAAGCCGCCGCGATGGCACCCACGGACGACGAGGGTGCGCCCTCGGAGGCCGAGGCAGCCCCGGAGAAGGCCGCCGCGGCCGCAGCAGCGGCTGCGGGGGCAGCGCCTGCCGCGGAGGAGGCACCGGCTGCTGAGGAGGCGCCCGCCGCCGAGGAGGCACCGGCTGCCGAGGAGGCGCCCGCCGCCGAGGAGGCTCCGGCTGCCGAGGAGGCGCCCGCCACCGAGGAGGCTCCGGCCGCTGAGGAAGCCGCTGCCGAGACCGAAGGCGACGACAAGCCGAAGGACGCGTAGTCCCAGGCGGACCGTTCGGGGGGCTTCCCTCGGACAAGACCAGCGCGCCGGCAAGCAGGGCTTGTCGGCGCGCTGTTCGTTTTGCAGCGTCCGCGCCGGAGCGTGTCTTGAAATGACCGCTGGATGACCACCTCCGGTGACCTTGGTGTGCTTGATGCCTACCCACGCAACCACCGCCTGGACCGCGCTGCTGCTGGCGGCGTTCCTCCTGGCCAGCGCTGCTTGCAACGCGGTGACGCCCGAGGACACCGAGCCGAGGCCTCCGACCTTCGCACCCATCGAGTTCCACAAGGTCGGTGACGCGACCCGCAGCGAGCTTCAGGAGAAGCGCGACGTTGGGGAGGATGCGGCGGGCTGGGAAGAGAAGTGGCAGCTGGCTTCGCGCTACGCGGCTGGCGGCTACGACACCGAGGCGCTCCAGGTCTTGGACGGGGCGCTGGCCCAGAGTCCGCCGCCTGCCTGGGCGGACCGACTTCGAGGACTCCGGCAGTCTCTCACGGTCCGGCGTGCCGAGGAGTTGCTCCTGCGGGTCGAAGCCCGGGGTCTGAAGGACTACGTTCCGTTCGGCAGTGCCGTTGATTTCGTGATTCGGCTACGCAACGTCTCCGACGAGGTCATCCGTCTCCTGCCGCCTGAGGCGAGCAGTGCCGGGGCGAGCTCGCCGTCCGCACTTCTCTTACAGATCACGCGGCATGATCGAGACGTGCATGCGGCGCAGCTGCGCCGGACCTGGAACCAGACCGTCTTCATCCTCGAGTCCGGGGCGAAGGTGATCGAGATCCAGCCCGGTGGGGTGCACGAGCTGCCCGTCCGTGTGCCGGTCGAGGCGGCCGGTGGGCCCATCTCGGGCATCCGCACCCTGCAGGTGGGCGGCACCTTGCGGCCGACCAACTTGCGACGCGGCACGGAGCGGCGCCGCATTACGCTGCCGATCCGGCCGGGGCGCGTGATGGCATTGCCCCAGGGCTTCGGACCGCTGGCGGCCGACCCCGTGCGCTCCATGCGCACCGCGATCGATACCGTCGCTCCGGCGCACCTCCTGGTGGCCACGGAGTTCGTACCCCCGAGCCGGCGGGCGCAGGCGATGGTCGAGTTGGCACGCGCCTTGGGGCAGGGCCATCCGGCGCTCTACCGGGCGGCGCTTGGCGCGGTCGACCTCCTGCGGGAGCGCTCGCTGGGCGAGACCGTGGGCCCCTTGGCTCAGCCGCTGGTGGCCGCCTTGGGCCGACGCCCGGAACGGGACGATGCTCTGATGGAGGGGCTGAGTACGTTGACGGATGTGCGCTTGGCGCCGGATGCCCGCCTCTGGCAGGAGTGGTACCGGCGCGATGCGAACCGCAACGCGACCTTGCAGGACCGGGCGAGCCGATGATCAAAGACGACGACCTGCGCAGCTGCTTGGCGCCGCTTGCGCGCACGGTGGACACGATCGTTCCAGAGCGCGAGCTTCTCAAGAAGCTCGAGCGCGGAACCCCACTGCGCTGCAAGTTCGGCATCGACCCGACGGCTGCGACAGTGCACGTCGGCAACGGCGTCCCGCTCTGGAACCTCCGCAAGCTGCAGGATCTCGGCCACACCGCGGTGCTGATCCTCGGGGACTACACGGCTACCGTGGGCGACCCCTCGGGCAAGGACAAGACGCGTCCCATGCTTACGAGCGAGCAGGTCGAGACCAACCTCGAGACCTGGCTCGACCAGATGGCTCTGATCTTGGACATGGACAGGGTCGAGATCCGCCGCAACAGCGAGTGGTTCAAGGACATGAGCTTTCTGGAAGTGCTCGAGCTCACCAATCGCATGACCGTGCAGCAGATGATGGAGCGCGACTCCTTCGAGAACCGCTGGAAGGCCCAAGAGCCGATCTCCGTTCGTGAGTTCCTCTACTGCCTCATGCAGGGCTGGGACTCCGTCATGGTCGAAGCGGACGTCGAGCTGGGCGGCACGGACCAGACCTTCAACATCGCCGTCGGTAGGCGCTTGATGGAGCAGCGTGGCATGGCGCCGCAGGTGTCGCTCATCAATGCCCTCGTCGAAGGCACGGATGGTCACGCCAAGATGAGCAAGTCCTTGGGCAACGCGATCGGCGTGGCCGACGATCCCAAGGAGCAGTTCGGCATGGCGATGCGGATCAGCGACGAGCTGATGCCGAAGTACATGAACCTTCTGACGGACCTCAGTGATGGGCGCATTGCCGAGCTCCTCGCCGGACCGCCGATGGACGCGAAGAAGGCGATGGCGGCCGCGATCGTGGCCCGCTACGCGGGTGCCGCCGAGGGCGAGCGCCAGATCGAGGAGTTCGTGCGCGTCTTCAGCCGCCGCGAGGTGCCGACCGACCTCGCCGAGGTTGCGGTCCCGCCCGCTGGCGATGATGGCTGTTGGTGGATCGTGGACCTGCTGAAGGCCTGTGGCTTCGCCACCAGCACCAAGCAGGCCCGGCAGCTCGTCGAGGGTGGGGGCGTCAAGCTCGACGCTGCACCCATCAGTGATTGGCGTGCGCGGGTCGCGGTCGAGGGCGGCGAGCTCCTGCGAGCGTCGAATCGCAAGCAGGCGCGTCTCACCCGCTGAACCGGCCGCGCGCGACGGATTCCTCCCGCCACCGTCTGATTCCGCGTACCGTTCTCCGGACCCCGACTCGGAGCCGCTGTGCCTACTGTTGCCGACATCCCCTTCCCGCTCATCGACCCGATCCTCCTCGACTTCGGGGCGGTCAAGGTGCGTTGGTATGGGGTCTGCTACATCATCGCGTTCGTGTTGGCCGGCCTCGTACTCCGTGGTCTCGCCAAGCGCCGGCGCTGGCCGGTCGACCCGCAGAAGGTCGTGGACGTCCTCTTCTGGGGCATCCTCGGTGTGTTTGTTGGTGGCCGCATCGGCTACTTCCTCTTCTACGGCCTGAGCCTCGGCTACGAGTGGTGGCAGATCGTCGAGGTCTGGAAGGGGGGCATGTCCTTCCACGGCGGTCTGCTCGGCGTGATCGTCGCCTACTGGATCTACTGCAAGAAGACAGGCGCGGCCCGCGGCGAATTCTTCGACGGCCTCTCCTTGGCCGCGGCCCCGGGCATTGCCGCCGTGCGCGCGGGCAACTTCATCAACGCCGAGCTGGTGGGTCGCGAGTGGGATGGTGCGTGGTCCATGCGCTTCCCCCGCTACCACGACCGTCCGTTCGGCTCGATCGAGGCTTGGCAGGAGGCGAGCGCCAAGGGCGCCCCGCACGACGTGCTCTACGACGTCCCGCGGCACCCGAGCCAGCTCTACGAGATGTTCGCGGAAGGGATCCTGCTCTACTTCATCCTGCGCTTCCTCATGCTGCGCCTGGGGTGGGGTGGCGGACGCATTTCCGCAGCCTTCCTGGTCCTCTATGGCTCCATGCGCTTCCTCGTGGAAAACTTCCGCAAGCCGGACGAGGGGATCGGGTTCCAGCTGGGAACCTGGCTGACGCGTGGCCAGTTGCTGTGTGTCGTCATGATCGCGGTCGGCATCATCGTCTGGCTGATGTCGAAGCCGTACACACCGCCCACCGCCGCGGAGGTCGCTGCGGCCGACGCCGCGGCGCAGAAAGCGGCCGCGAACGCGGCGGCCTCCGCCAAGGGGGCGGCTGAATGACCCTACGCCTGCTGATCGGTTGCGGATGGCTGCTGCTGTGCGCGGCGACACTGCAGGCGGACGAGGTGGTGGTTCGAAGCGGCAAGGCCTACCGTGGTTTCGCGCGGCGGCAGGGGACGGAGGTCCGCCTCAACGAGTACGGCTGCTCGGCCGAGGCCATGACGCTCGGCGAGCGGCGCTTTCGCGCGCTGGACGTTCGCGAGATCCGACCCTTCCCCGTGGAGGATCACCTCCAGCGCACCCTCGGCGAGCTTGGGGCGGGTGATGTGGACCGACGCGTGGACCTGATGCGCCAGGCGCAGTCGGCTCGCTTGAAGCCCTGGGCGCAGCGCCTCGCCGCCGAGATCCTCTTGATCCGTCCGACGCACCCCGAAGCCTTGAGCGTGTTCGGGGGTGCCGAGCGCTTCGCCGCGGCCAAGCGCGGCAATCCCACGCTTGACCGCGCACTGGCGCTGGAAATCCGCAGGATGCTGCGCGTGGAGAGCGGGGCCGACCGCCGGGAGCTGGCCGCGGCGTTGCTCGAGACCCACGGCTACGAAGCGGGCCCTGACGTTGTCGAGCGGATGGTGCGCAGCCTCCAGCGCGACCGGGGACTCGCCGGTGAGATTGCGCTGCGGCTTGAAGCGAAGGACTTCCCCGGCGCGACCTACGCGCTGCACGTGCCAGCCGACTATGACCCGCTGGAGCCCCGACCGCTCCTGATCGCCCTGCACGGCGGCGGCATCATGCATGCGCCGAAGGGCGAACTGCGCGGTACCTCGAAGGACGCGCTCGCGCTCTATCTGGAAGATGCCAAGCGGCTTGGCTGGTTCCTGCTCTGCCCCCAAGCCATCGAGGCCCCGTGGACGACTTCGAAGAACATGGCGCTGCTCGACGCCACCCTCGCGGAGGTCCGTGCGCTCTGGAACATCGACCTCGAGCGGATTCACCTCGCGGGCCAGGGCGGTGGAGCGGACGGCGCTTGGCATCTGGCCGCACGCCGGGCCAACCAGTTTGCGAGTGTCTCGATTGCCGCGGGCGGCAAGCCCGTGGGGTA
>JAJDEM010000035.1 GCA_029259795.1 Planctomycetota bacterium | reverse complement strand
CGCTGGCCGTCCTGGGTCCCATGCTCGCGCGGGTCGCGGCGGGGGTGCGTGCGACGTAGGCCCTACTTGGGCGCGGCGGGGGTCAGCACGATCTGGACGCTGCTCTGCTTGCCTGCGCTGACCTCGGCGTGGGCCACCCCGCGCAGCCCGGAGGGGCTGCGGGCTTCCACGCGGATGGCGCCGACCGGCAAGTCGGCCTGACGCACGACGCCGTCCCGATCGGTCAAGGGCGGGCGCCGGGTCCGGACGGCTTGTTGGCCGTGCGCAAAGCGCACCCGAGCACCGGCCACCCCGCGGCCGCGTGCGTCGACGACGCGGACCTCGAGCGTGCCCGCGCGCTCGAGCGTCGCGTCCAGATCGCGTGATTCCCCGGCAGCCAACGCGAAGCGCTCCACGCTTGCCGCGCCGCCGCGGCCGCTGATGGCGAGGGCGTACTCGCCCGGGGCAAGCCCCTGGAAGGGTGCCCGGCCGTCGGCGTCCGCCGTGCCGTTGAGGCGTCCGCCGGTGGGGGTGTGCGTGAGGACGAGCTGGGCGTTCGGCACAGGTGTTCCGTCCACGGTGAGTACGCGCGTGTGCAGCGACGCCCCCGGCTCGAGCGCGACGCGGACGGGCGTCGTGCGCCCCGCGTCGATCGCCACCTCAACGACGCGCGCGCGCAGGCCGCCTGGGGCAAACGCCTCGAGCGTCCACGTGCCAGGTGCGACGTCCGGGAGGTTCGCCTTGCCCCCGCGCACGCGCAGCGTGTGACGCCGCGCGGCGGCACGGCCGGAGCCGGCCTCGCCGAAGCTCAGCGTCAAGAGACCCGCGTACGCCGCGCCCTCCCGCAGCACACTCAGTTCAAGCGCCGCGGGCTCATCCATCGTCAGGGTGACGTACGCAGCGACCCCGTCGCGGACCTCGAGGGTCTCCGACACCGGCGAGCGCCCCGCGAGCAGGGCGGAGACCCGGTAGGTACCCGGCGTCAGGGCTGCGACCCGGAAGTCACCCGAGGCATCGCTCGTCGTCCGGCTGCGCTGGCGGCGGTCGCTGGCCGCTTGCACCAGGATCGCAACGCCGGCGATCGGCTCGCCGCGCGCGTCCACGACCGCGCCGGTGAGGTCCTGGCCCGCGAGGGTCTCGGTGCCGGCGGCGACCGACGCGCGGTCGATCGTCAACGGCTCGGCGCGCAGATGCCGTTGCTGGCCGTAGGCGATACTGATACTGTACGGCCCCAGGGGTACCCCGAGGATCTGCCAGCTCCCGTCCGCCGCCGTGGCACCCGCCAGCCCCTCCCCGGCGCTGCTGTTGAACGCGTGCAGGAGCGAGGTGGCGGCGTCCGGTTCGGTCGTTTGGGGGATCTGGTCCCAGGCCGGCTGCAAGCGGACGACCGCGCCTGGCAGCGGCGTTCCCTTGGCAGCGTGCACGCGCCCGTGCACGGCGGCGCCCGTCGAGAGCGTGAGGACGAGGGGGTTTGGCGCGGGCTGGTCGGGCCGCAGGGCGAGGGCGCCCCGTGCGCTCCCGGCCCGGGCGATGAGGACCACGCGCCGCCCGGGAGCGGGCCGCGGCGGTGCACCCAGGACGAAGCCGCCCTGCTCGTCGGTGGTCGTCTCGGTCTGGCGTGCCGGCACGGCGATCCCGTCCGTGCTGTAGGCCACGGCCGCGTTCGCGACGGCGCGCCCTTGCGCGTCCACGACCCGCCCGCTCCAAGCGGCCGCAGGCAGCAGGCGGATCTCGGTGGTCTGGGTTCCGCTTGCGCGCAGCGTCACGGCCTCGAGCGCGGCCGCGTAGCCGGGCGCATCGACGGCGATGAGGATGCGCTCGCCGAGGCCACCGCCGGCGAGGGGGCCAAACGCACCCTTGCTGTTCGTCGTCGTGCTCTCGGCGTGCCCCGGGCGCGCGATGCGCACGAAGGCATCGCTGACGGGCTTGCCGCTGCCGTCGTCGACCACGACGCCCGCGACGCGGACCCCGCGGGCGACGACGACCAGCTGCTCGGTGCGCTCGCCGGCCCGGATGCGAAACGGGCCCGCCCGCGCGGCGCCGTGCTCCGGCATCAGGATGCGCAGGCGCACCTCGCCGGGCGGGAGGCGCTCGAAGGCGGCCTGCCCCTTGGCGTTGCTCGTGGCCACATGCGTGCTCTCGCCCGCGGTGGCGTGGACGGTCGCATCGGCGACGGGGTGATCCTCTGTGTCGACGATGGCGAGCTGCAGGGCACCCGCGGGCGGCAACACCAGGACCACGTGGCCACCGGCACTGGCGACCAGCCGGCCCACGCTTGCGTAGCCCGCGTGGCTGGCCGTGACGCGCAGCCAGCGACCGGCAAGCGCGCCCTTGAGCTCGAAGCGACCATCGCGCTCGGCGGTCGTGGAAGCCAGGGACTCGAGGTCCTGATACGGGGCGCCGCGCAGACCCCGCGGGTCGACCCGCGTCAACTCGACCGTGGCGCCGGCGATCCCCCGGCCGGTCTCGTCCA
Source organism: Planctomycetota bacterium (assembly GCA_029259795.1). Lineage (GTDB taxonomy): Bacteria > Planctomycetota > PLA2 > PLA2 > JAEUHO01 > JAHEIK01. Next base: position 1,369 of record JAJDEM010000035.1, on the reverse strand, counting down.
GCACCTCGCCGGTGAGCCCACTCGCAACGGCCCGAGCGCCTCCCGGCGATCCCGCCTCGTCCGTGCCCGTCCGGGTGCCGGACGCCGAACCCTCGGCGGTACGGACGGGGGCCGGGGTGCGCTCGTCGTCGTTCGCGTCGCCGGCCAGCGGCGCGTTCGGCACCGGGGCCTCGCTGTCACCGAGGACCCAGCCGATCAGCAGGGCCGCGCCAAGCAGCGCAGCGAGCAGGGCAAGGAGGCGGACGCGTTGCATGAGGGCCATCCAGGGTCACCGCAGGAGCGGGGCGCATCCCATGGAACCCAAGCGAAGGCGCCGCGCGAAGAAAAGAGGCGCCGCGGATCCGGGCTCGACGTCACCGCCCCACCTTGGGGCGGTGTCCGGCACATCGAGTCGTTCCCGAACTCCGCGACGCCTAGACAGGGGCGCTAGAAGACCTCGAACGTGGTGGTGAAGCCGCCCTCCACGAAGATGTCGAAGAAGGTCACGAGCCCGAGGTCAGCCTCGGCCTCCGCGTCATAGAAGTCCTCGTCGAAGCTGCCGAGGAAGAGCACTTCGCCCGGCAGGACGTCGAAGTCCAGCAGGTTGCCGGTCCAGAAGCTGGTCCCCGCCGGCGTCATGTCGAAGAAGAAGAGGTTCTCGAAGCTGCCGCTGAGGTCGGTCTGGTTGTCGACTTCCACATCACCGGTCGGGATGAAGACCACATCGTCGACGAAGCCGTGGTGGTGGCCGCCTCCGCCACAGCCTGCGAGCAGGAGGGCGGCTGCGACGACGAGGCCCAGCGCGAGGGTCGGGGCATCGAAGGGGCGGCGTTGGGGGGCAAGCGCGCTCATGGGAACTCCGGTTCTGCAGCGCGTGTCGCTGCGTCCTGCTCAAAGCAATGGCGGTACCAAACAGGAGGTAAACTCGTAAGTTGTTGCGTGCAAGCAACTTGGGTCGTCATGGGGGTGTGGGACCCCGGCGGGGTGTCCCCCCTGGGGGCCGCTCGCGGTGGTCGGTCGGGGACACGCGGGCCGACGCCGGCCCGAGGCAGGGCGCCGGGGCCCCGGTGGCAGCGCCGACAGGACCGGCTACTGGGCTTCGAAGACCGTCGTCTCCTGGTGCCCGACGAAGATGTCGAACCACTCGACGAGTTCGCCCAACTCGAGGTCTGCCTCCGCGTCGTAGAACTCCTCGGCCCAAGCGCCCAGGTTCCGCGTCGCGCCTGGCGCGATGTCGGAAGCGAGCAGATCACCCGTGAATGGGTGCCCGAAGGGGGCGAGGCGAAACGCCACGAGGAACTCGTTGGTGGTCAGGTCCGTTCGGTTGTCGACCAGCACGAAGCCTTCGTGCGCGTGGTGGCGTGAGCCGCAGCCTGCGACGAGCCAGGCG
>JAJDEM010000340.1 GCA_029259795.1 Planctomycetota bacterium | reverse complement strand
CGTGGGTCCCTGTACGGAAGGAATGTGTGATGCCGAAGGAACCCACCTTCGCCGAGCGGCGACTGACGTTCTGCAAGAGCTGCGCGCATGAACTGGTGTGGGGTGACACCGCGTGCCTGCAGTGCGGAGCCAGGCAGAGCGCGAGTTGGTTGACGCGGACTATCATCTACAGTGGACTCGCCGTCTTCTGCATCGGCGCCATCGGGGTTCTGAAGTCAGGATACAGCGTCGTCCGTGCGCTCCTGCAGACGTCGAACGCCGACATCACGACCACCGCCGGCCAGCTTGAGCGAGTTGGCATGTCAGCAGTAACCTCCGTGCTCTGGCTCTTGCTCGGACTGTGGTGCGTGACCTTCGCTAGTGGCGGGCTGCTCTACGCTGCCGGCCGCGCGCTTGAGCGCTGGGAGCGATTCCCAGTCAAGCCCCCGGCACCTGCTCAGTAGCCGCCCCGCCGTCCGACACGGACCGCATGCTCGATAGCGCGCGTGCTGCTATCATCGCCGCCGACCGTTGCGTGCCGGCGCACGAGTCCGGAGTGCGCGATGAGAACCCTCAAGATGCTCATGCTGGCAACCGTTCTCCTGGCTGCAGGCGTACTGACCACAGGGTGCGTGACCGTCTACGAGTCTGACGAAGACCGCGTGCTGGAACGCCGTGGACCGTGGGCAGAAGGCGAGGTCCACGACGTGACTGTGTTCGATGTCATGGATGGCGCCTCCAGGTAGAGCTGATGGCCTAGAGCAGATGGTGCCACTCAGGGTGCTCATATACCTGAGGCAACGAGCGTCTCGGGGAACCGGGGCGCTCACCCCATCGCACCGGGGGCTCGCCTAACCAGCTAGCCGCCGGCCTACCGCGGCGGCCGCCTTCCGCTACGCCTGATCCACAACGTCGGCGCCTGGCGCAGCCCGCATCACGGCGTCGATGCCCCGATCTCGAGCAGTAGGCGAGGAGTACATCTCGCTCACACCGATGATCTCGCCATTGCGAGCCTTCAGGACAAAGTACGGCTGGTCGCGGGTCGAAAGCCGCCGCTCGTAGCGATCGGGGCTTGGTGCGTTCGTCTTCACTGACGCGATGCCGACGTTGGCGCCCGACTTCGACGCGTACATCTCGCTGTGGAGGATCTTCTCGTTGTTGCCAGCGAACAGATTCCAGCAGTACTGCGAACCTGACGAGCGAATGACGAAGCGTGCAGCCATGGCGGATCTCCCTGGTGGCACCACCGCACTGGGAGCACCCACGGGAACACGCTACCCACCTAAATCCCGCTGGTCACATAGAGCATAAACACTAGCGACGCGCGCACGCTAACTAGGCGCGTTCAGTGAATAAGCTCTACGTGACGCAGCGTCCTCACCAAGTAGGTTGGCGCACGCGAGACCCGGGGCTCCGAGTAACGCACGTCAAGGTGGCGACACCTGTCTCCTACTATTGCCCGTCGACACCATTAACCCCTGACGCGCGTGTGAGCCCCGGGCCTTGCAACTTGCACTGCTAGGTGCAGGCGAAGGTAACGACGACCGAGTCGCCGTTGTCGTCTGTGATCTTGAACTCAAGATCGGTGCCCGGGGTGACCGGGTCCTTGATCCGGACTCGCCAGGACCCAGGGGGCGGCGAAAGATCCGTGATCTCATGGTCGGGCATGGGTAACGGGTTTGGGGGCGACGGAAGCGCCGAAAGTGCGTAGGGTGCGGCACCCCCGCTAGCTTGGACTCCGAAGGAGGAAGGCGTTCCCCCTGAAGCCGGGGTAACTGTTCCTGAAAGTGCCATTCTGGTGAACTCCTACGATCATCATTTTGCCTTGCTCAACAACCGGCGAGCTGCTCGCCGAATCTCAGCTGTGTCTGCCTCAATGCGCGCGCGGAGTTCGGAGGTCGGCATGTAGTCGGTGAGGTGGCCGAGCGCCTTGCAACACGACTTGCGTATCTCGGGGTCCGGATGGGCCAGCAGGCGCTCAATGGTCTCGACTCTTGGATATGAGTGGTTCCGCGCGCAGTGGATCCAAATCGCCACAGCAACAGCGCGGAGTGTCGCCTGATGGTTCGTGAAGAGAGCATCTGCTGCGTGCTCGCCACCATGCGACGCGACGACCACAGGGTGATCGAGGGTCTCGGTCAACTCGAACGCGACCTCGTCGAGAATGGTGGGGTCTATCTCCAATCCGTACGTTGAGAGGGCCCCAACTGCAACTCGTCGCAGTAGACCGCTCTCGCTTCGCAGGTAGCCCCGAACCTTGGCCTCGTCCTCAGTGGAGAGAGGTCCGTGCCGGGCCTTCGGACCAAGCTGGATCACCCACCGCGCGCTCTCAATCACACTGCCCAACTCGGGCGCTGACTGCTCGGAAGGGCGCTCCGCGGCAAGCCACAGCGCCCCTACTCCTATAAGCAGGAGCGCCGCGACAGAACAGTACTTGATCCAGAACCTTCGCCGCCGGCGGCTGCTCTCGAGCCGGGCGAGCTTGAGCAACTCTGCCGCCGGATCGTCACTCTGCATGACGAGCAGCGCGGCGGCCATGAAGGGATCGCTATCGTGGGTCACGCGCCACCCCCGCCCTCGGGTTGATCTTGGGCACTCACACCTTCTTCGACATACCGCTGCGCGACGCCGCGCGAGATCGTCCGCGCAAGCAGCCCGCGCACAAGCTCCGCATCTGCAAGCAGCGCGAGACTCGCGTCGCCCTCAACGAGGTCGCCGACTTCCATTCCCATGAACCTCGAGAGACGCGCTATCTGAATGACCGCGCCCGGCATCCCGTCCTTCTTGAGCCAGTCGCTGTACGTGCGCTGATGTGTGCCGATCAAGTCTGCCACAACGGCTTGGCTAAGGCCGTGCTTCTTGCGCCACGCTTCGACCCTCTTCCCAAACTCGGAGAGGTCTGCAGATGTTCGACGACGCGCCATAGGTGTGCGCAGGATGGCCCGGCGCGGCACGAAAAACAACCTGCGATAGCAGCCGCACACCCAACAACGCGCCCCTAGTGGATATTCACTAGGCGTGCGCTGGCCGCCTCCTAGTGGATAACCTCTGCTTGACCGTGGGCACGACTCTGCGCTAGTCATGTGCTTGACGCGGGCTTCTGTGTGAGTGCTTGGTCGGTTTGTCGTACCAGCGTAGGTGCGGCGTCTCGACTCGGCAGCGAGAGTAGGCATTAGGCATCTCTGATTCGACTCTGGCGACTCACTGGTTCTCGCGTTGGTAGACGATCGAGGCTTTTCCTGTCTAACAGGGTCAACAACCTCACGTCCGAGCAGTCAAGAAAGGCCCATGTCATGAACACTAGTACCTTGAATCTTGTGCTTGTCAGTCTCGCGGTTGCGGGACTCACCCTTTGCGCGCTAGACAGCGCCTGGGGGGAGACTGGCACCCTCTCGTCCAACTGCGACTACGAGTTCTACTGCACCACGGCGAACCCCGACGGGAGCTGTGCAGATGGCCAGGTGAACACCTCTTCGCCCTGTGCGTCTGGTTCGCCCTGCACGACCTGTACTGCGACGACCTCGTGGTCTACATGCCCCCCCGGCCACTCGACCTGCCTGTGCACCGAGGGCGAGTGGGCCCACGACGCGTGCCAGACCTGTGTCAAGTCGGACTTCACAGGCTGGGTGCAATCGTACTCGTGCCACTCAACGTTCGCCTGCCCTCCCACAAGCGACTGCGAGCCAGAAGTGTTCGTTTCGGGGCAGTACGGTGAGTGCGAGTGCAACGGCGGCTAGTCACCTGTGAGACGTAGACCTCCGACGGTCTCTGGGTGCGCCGCAGGGCCTCGGTGGTCCCGTGGCGCACCACTTGATACAGGAGAGCACGTTGCTTGCCCATGCTGTTCGATACGCCCTCGCTGTGATCTTCATCGGGGCTGGTGCGCTCAAGTTGCTACGCCCGGCCCCTGTCGAGGGTCTCGTCCCTCTTGAGGTGCTGGCATCGCTGGGGCTCAGCGATAGCCTGGGGGTGATAATACTCGCTCTCAGCGGCCTGGAGATCCTCTTGGGAATCTCGCTACTCCTGCCACGTCCGCGACTTCGATGGCCTGTCAGGCTCTCGGTCATAGCCGCTGCCAGCTTTCTCTTGCTCCATGCGTGGAAGTGGGTGGTCGGTGACGGCGCCGTGGGCTGCAAATGCCTTGGAACCAAGCTGCACATGACCAACGTCGGTGCATTGGGACTCTCGGCCGTGATGCTCCTCATGGGGCTGCACCTGCTCGCGAAGGAACAACAGTCGTCTCAAGCTGACGGGGGAACTCGTGACGGTGAGTAAGAGAAAGATGATCCTGGCGGGAGCTCTGGGGGTGATTTTGTCGGGGGTCGTGTTCCTGGTTTCAGGAAGATGGCGAAGTCCTGAGACGAGCCCAGCACCTCGTGGTGTTGCCGAGGTGCCGTACCGAGAGGTCAAGGCGGTGCCCGCTGCCGAGCTGCACGGTGCCGCGCGTCCGGCGGCCCCCGCGGGAAGTGAGCCCACGCCAGTTGGCGCTGACCATGGCCGTCGACTCACGGCGCTCGACGCCACGACGAAAGATCCCATTCCCGGAGCCCGATGCTACTGGGCGCTTCAAGACAGCGCGCTTGCTGCGCCACTCGGAGAAGTCGGAGTGACCGATGGCAACGGGATCTTGGAGCTGAATCCGGGGGGGAGAACCTCGCCAGACGGGAGCGTGCTCGTCGTGCATGCACAGGGGTACGTCCCGGTTGCCGTGGATGGTCCGAGCCGCGACGAGGTGACTGTCTACTTGGAACCCGGGCTCACCGTCGTGGGCCGGGTGCTCGACAGCGAGGACCGCCCTGTCCCGGGCGCAACGGTGCACGCGTTTGGCTGTTTCGGCGAGGGCGTGTTGCTCGCACCTCACTTCGGCATGCTCCCGGGCCCCGGCCGAGTTCTTGACCTCCAGACTGCAGTGTCGGATGAGCACGGGGGCTTCCGCCTGTCAGGCGTTTCCGAGTTCCCGATCCGGCTGCGCGCGGCGAAGTCTAACTACGTGCACTTCGGTCCGCCCCGGGAAGTCGGGAATGCCAATGAGACCGTCGAGCTGAGGCTTCAGCCCCTGGGGCGCGTCGGTCTTAGAGTCGTAGACGCTCGCACCGGTGTAGCCGTATCGAGTTACCGATCAGGGGTAGTGGGCTCACTGAGTGCGGTCTTCCCGCCTGAAAAGAGTCTGGTCCATTTACCGATCACAGGTTGGGATCCGAGGACGTTTGAGACCTGGATGACGCTGAGGGGCTCGGACAAGCACCCCCTCCCTGCTGAAGTTCGAGCTCGCGTGGCTGCACCCGGCTACGAGGACTGGACAGCGGTCGTTCCCGTTCAACGTGGGGCGCCCTGGAAACCGGTGACGGTGAAGTTGAAGCGCGCCTCCGTCGCGCTAGGCACCATGAAGGTCTCGGTCGAAGCAAAGTTCCTGCCCCGTAGCCCAGAGTGGATCAGCCTCTGGATTCGACAGCGCCTGCCTAGCGCCGAGATACAGCGGTGGGAACTGCGCCTTGACGAATCTGGCAAGGGAGATCTGCGATTACCCGAAGGCGACTACGACGTGAACATCTGTCTTCCGTCGGGAGGGATTCCGTTGTGGGCTGGGCCTGGCGCTGAACCTCAACGGGCTGTCGTCGCGCCCGAAGCCCCATCATCGGTACGCTTCACGCTGAAGGGAGGCATCGCTCGGATCAAGCTGATCGATGGCAAGGGCCAGCCCCTGCTCGCGGGCCGGATTGCTGTCTATCGGAACGGGAAGAGTTTCGGCGGCGTAAGCGTCGCCTCCGCTCGTCTCGGTGGCGACTCGTACTGGGCATACGCTCGGCTCTTCCCAGCGCGCGGTCACGACGTTCTTGAGCTACCGCTACCCATAGGCGAGTACACCTTCTGGGCGCTTCGCCCCGCAGCCAGGCTGAACAAGAGGAGCGACCCGGTGACAATCGAGGACGGGTCGACAGCAGAGGTGACGGTTGTTGCCAACGCCCCGGTCGGGGGACGCTAACGACCTCGCTTCCGATGGCGCTCCCCCCCGCCCCTGCCTCGGGCTACAGCGGGCTCTGGCCTCTGTGCCTTCAGCAGGGGGACAAGAGGGAGGTTCTCTACCCTCGGAGCTCAGACGCGCGCGGTCGAGCGCAGTTACACGTGGCAGTGGATGCTCGTCATGTGCTCGTCGTTCGGGTTGTACCCATCACGGTTCTCGGGGAACGTCGTCCCGGTAGCGACGAGCGACCCAATCTTGCTCACGGTGAGGAACTTCCACGCATCGGGCTCGTTCCGACGACTGAAGCCACTCGACTGGTAGGCGCGGAGAGCCTCCTTCCCCGCCCGGCTGATCCCGTGACAATGGGGCTCGATGGTACGCGTGCCGCCCCCGTACTCGATCGTCACTACTTGTCGCCCTTCGATTGCTGCGCAGATACGACTATCCATCACCGTCACCTCCATGCGCCACACGCTAGCAAGGAGGTAGGTGATGCCTATCATAGAGGATAATCACTACGCACCAAGGCGTTGACTGCGCAACCCCGCAGTCTCTACACTTCTCGCACCTACGGGAGGTGGACATGGCCGGTTTGATTTCGTGTCCGGATTGCGGTCACAGCGTCAGCTCGAGGGCGCCGTCGTGCCCTAACTGCGGCGGGCCGATTGCCGGTGAATCCCAGACCGTCTATGTCGATCAGCCTGCCGGCTTCGGGACCGGCTTCAACGTCGGCTGCGGCGTCGTCGCCGCCATCGTCTTCTGTCTCTTCGCCATCCCCGTGGGCTGCACCATGTGCATGGGCGCAGCAGCCACCAGCGCGCTCAATGACATCGACACCGCGCCCCCTGAGGACGAGGACGACAAGCCCTGGGAAGTCGGCAAGTAGCCGCCCCCCGCCCCCTGCCTCGGGCTACGGCGGACTCTCTGAACCTCTGTGCCTTCAGCAGGGGGACAAGAGAAGGTGCCCTACCCTCGGAGATGGAGGGTGGTTGGTCACATGCCTGGACTCACACCGATGCGCTAGGACACCCCGCTACCGAGGCCCGGGAACAGAGCGGTGATGATCTTGTTCGAAAGGTCGTAGCACGCGAACACGTAGTTCTCGGCGGCGAGCATGCTCTCAGCCTCGTGAGCCACAGTGAGCCGCTCACCATATTTGATCATCTCACCGATGTCTCGCTCCCAGCCAGTCCCATCGGTATCCGCCCTGGCTTGTCGAAGCACTGACAGGACGGACTCGACCCTCGACTGCAACTCCAAATGAGGTTGGTCGTGTCGCTTGATGTTCCTCACCCCCTCCTGCTGAGCCAGCAGCTCTCTGTGGCGGAGGGTCAGGAGCCAGCGAACATCAAGACGACACCAGACGCTACGGACATGGACGACGTAGACGCGGACGGCGCCAGCCAATAGCACGACCGCGACGATCGCCGCTGAGAACGCGATGTTCGCCCACGGCGATCCCCTGTCCGCCTGCGTTGCTGCGCTTCCGAATACGAATCCAGCTATGCCCGAGGCGGTCAACAGCATCTTGGTCGCCACACTCGGGCTGGGCAGACTTCGGTCGTGATCCATACCCTTAGGTCGCACGCCGGGGGGACAGGGGGGAGGTTCTCTACCCTCGGAGGCCGAGTTCCATTGGTCACATGATTGCCGCTAGAGCTGCTTCCGGATTCTGGTGAGGGCGCGGCTGAACTCGGTGAAGGCGCGTCCCACCTCCCGTAGCGCAGGAGCATCCGAGCGGAGACCTTCATGAGGCTCGAGCCAAGGTGACGCCGTAGCTGCGTGGACCACCGCACGCGCCTTGCCACAAAGCAGTTCGTCAGCGTCACCGCAACCAGCTACGCGCGAACAAGCGCCTCCGGCCAGCTCAACTTCGTCGCGCCACCGGTCCATCGACTCAACCAGGACCGCGTGAGGGCTCAGAGCGCTATAGGAAGTTGTGGAGGTAGGCTTCGAAGAGCAACTGTAGAACTCGAAGACGTCCTTGCGAATCTTCGCTGTACTCGTGACGAGGTTTCGGCACAGCTTCGTGGCGTGGACGCGCGGCGCAACGCGGATGCGGCGATACAGACCGCGGGCGGGCGCAACGCACAATCGAAGGACCCCGACTACAGGCTCAAGCCAGGGCCACACAACGGTGCTAGTCCGCGGCCGCTGCGGAGAGGACCTCAGTCAAGTCGCCATCGAGATACTTGTGCGTCGACGACGTCACCGTGAAGAAGGCCTCAAACTGTGCGCGGCCATGGTCTGCGACGAACTGCCCAAATGCCTCGTCCAAGAAGCTGCTTCCCACGCCGAGGACATCCGACATGTCGATGTCCAACCCGACGCCGGCCGCGAAACTCGGCTCCAGAACGTCCTGACGGAACTGCTCGCCAGAGTACAGACCGTGACGCCGGAATCGACCGCTAACAGCGCGAGCGAACTCCTCGCCGACAACGAGACTCTTTCTGGAAGTCGGTTGCTTCACGCCGTTGCTCTGGGTGGGTACTGCTGTCGCCATTCGATTAGGGTACCTTGCATAGGGTGGGGCAGCTGCGAAGCGACCCGACCATGAGCTTGATCATACAACAAGCGACCGCCTCCGCTCAAGACCTCCACGCAGCCCCCGTGGTCCTCAACTAGACGCATGAGGCTGCTTAGGCCCCGACCGTGACGAAGGCTGTCGTAGCGGGAGCGGCCGCGCTTGGCTGCCTCCTCGAGGTACCTGACGTCAAGGTGACCGCCGAGCCGAAGAGGGCGGCCGCGCCAAGCCTGCGCCATGGTGGCGGGAATAGAGTGCCCTTGATCCCACAACACGAACCGAACTTCATTTGAACCACGGACGGTCTTCCCGAGCAGCCACCACCGACCAAGCACAAATGGATGCCGAGAATCGGCGTCGATGTAGGCGTGCGTGCTGACGTTCCCCACCGTCTCATTGATCGCCACGAGGAAGTCGTTGGCCCAACCAACAGGGATGTGGAAGTACTTGCGGTAGTGTCCTATCAATTGGCGACACACGTCTGGGTTGTAGCGCGCGCCGCTGCGAAGACGAAACCAGCTCCGGGCGGCATCCGAAGTCGACGGGTGCTTCAAGTTCGGCGAACCAGGAGCCATGCGAACATCCAGGCGCTCGAAGAACCCCATGGCGTCCAGCGTTTCATATGCCTCGCTTCCCGCCTTCGGCAGATTCCCCGCGACTTGCCTGCGATTCGGCTGAACACGCGCAGGAATGCGGTTGCGGAAACGCAGGAAACGATCAAGCTCTGCGTGGAGGATCAAGCCTGCCGCCGGTGAGAGGCGCTCCAACTTGCCCATCTCAATCCACATGAAGTGCGTCATCGTATGCATGAACATGTGGCGAATCTCGTTGAGCACTGCGATCGTGACTTCCGCATTCGCATCTAAGTCCATCGCCTGGGGCAGTTCCACAGCCCCAGAACTTCCCGGCCGGAGCGGCGGAAGCAAGAACTCTGGATTGGGGGCGCCCTCCAGACGAAGGAGCCGCGCCAACCCTCGGTATGGAGTGCCACCCCCGACGTCGTGCCGCAACCGGGCGCGGTTTACGCGCGCCTGCCTCCGACGGCGCCGCCACGCCCGGGTCTTTCCACTCGCCTTCTTGGGCGGATATTTATCCAATCTGCACGATTCCAACTACTCCCACACGGATACTACGACCGAGTCCGACAGACGCCGCTGACGACAACTGGCCGACGGTAGCCGCGGGCGCGGACATGCACGACGACCCTCGCCACCGGAGGTCGCGCGACGGACCGGCTCCAGACCGTGCACACTCTGGTGTGCACAC
>JAJDEM010000339.1 GCA_029259795.1 Planctomycetota bacterium | reverse complement strand
ACACCGAGTCCGTGAGATTCGCAGGCGACGCCATCCCGCTGGAGGACCCGCTCCCAAACAGGAAGAACACGAAGATGCCGTGCACGAGCGTGAAGACGCCGTAGTGCAAGCAGAAGAACGGCACCAGGAAGAGCTTCGCGGCTTGGCCGCCTTCGTTACGCGCGCCGTCCGGGGGCTGGGCGACGAGCATCCGCACGACGTTGAGGACGCCGATCACCACGTTCTCGAGCCAGAACAGAAGCATGATCGGCAGCACCGACCACTCGTGGACGAGCACGCCGTAGAGCGGCACGAGGTTGCTCGCGATCAGCGTCCAGACCGAGATCCGCGCCCAGAGGCCGGCCTTCCCCTCCGTCGCGTCGTCGGTGTTCCTCGGCTTCACAGCCGCTGGGATACCGCGAGCGCCCCGTTCGCGCGACCTCTACGTGAGGCTGGCCCGCGCGGGGGGCCGACACCCCGACATGGGCGCAATGCATGGCCTCCGAGTATCGTCGGGCCTTCATGAGGTCCCCGCTGCTGCGCCCCCTGCTGTTCTCCGCGCTCCTCGGACTGCTTCTGGCCGCGCCGGCCTCGGCCAAGGACGCCGACCCGTGGCGCGCCGACTACGAGGCCGCACGAGACGAGGCCATCCAGTCCGGCAAGCCGCTCTTGCTCTACGTCCTCGATGGCACTTGAGGGGCAAGCTGCGAGCGCCTCGTGCAGGCGCTCGAGACCGAGGCGACGTTTCGCAAGCGCGCCCCCTCCTTCGTCCGCGCACGGCTCAACACCGCCAACGGTCGCTCGAAGCACACCGACCCCCTCTTCCTGACCCGCAACAAGGCCTACTTCGTGCTCTACGACGCCAAGGGCCGGGAGGTACGGCGCGTCCTCGACAAGGCCGCAGACAATGGCCGGACCACGCCGCCGAACGGCTCGAAGGCCTACGAGGCGGTCCGGCGCCGCGCCGTGATCGCAGCGATGGACGAAGTGCTCCATGCGACCCGCCCGGGCGCGGAGGGCATCGCACTGCTGCTGCGCATGGTGCGCGACGAGCGGGCGGGAGTCCGCGAGGACGCCCTGTGGCACATCCGTCGGCTCGGTCGCGAGGCCTCCGCAGCCCTCCCGGCACTCCTGGACCTCCTTGCCGCACCCGCCGGCTCGCCGAAGCACAAGAGCCTGCACGCCGCCACGATCGCCCTCGGCCAGATGGGCTGCGCGGCCAAGCCGGCGCTGCCCGCCTTGATGCGCCACGCGCGGAGCGGCAGCGAGTCCGCTGCGAAGGTCCTCGCCACCATCGATCCGGACGGCAAGGTCATCCTCCCGCTGTTGATCGAGATCTTGGACACGCAGCCGAAGGCACGGATCGGCGCGTCGCTCGCGATACGGCGCCTGGGCCCCAAGGCGGCGGCGGCGGTACCCGCGTTGATCCGGCTCTTAAAGCGCGCCGACCAGACGCGGGTCGCGCAGTTCTATGCCGTGCAAGCCCTCGGCGCGATCCGGGCCGCCGCCAAACCCGCCGTGCCGGTCCTCAAGGCGCTGGCTGCACGTGAGATCCCCGAGGGCACAAAGCCCGTCTGGGCCGTCGAGGCCGAGGCACAGCAGGCGCTCAAGCGGATCAACGCCGCGACGCGCTAGGTGTTCGCTCCAGATCCAGGATGCGCTGGCGATGATCGTAGCGGTGCATGTACGGGATGTAGACGAGGATGCCGGTCAGCGAAGCCGCGGTCACCCCAACCGCCCATGCCGCCAGCTCGCCAACCCCATGCGCGACGGGGATGGCCGCGAACACCGAGAGCCCAAGCCACGGAGCCCAGCGCAGGTACCGCGTGATCTTCTGGATCGCACGCTCATGCTCGGCGATCTCGATCGCCTCGGGGCTCTGGCTCTGCATCGACATCTCCTACCACGCCCGCGGGTCGGGGCCACAGAGCGTGCGGGTGCCCGAGAGCGGTCGCGCCAAGCCTCGCGGCTAGCCCTGCTTGCGGCGCTGCTTGTCGGCGTTGCCGATGATGCCCAGGTCCATCAGCAGGGCCACGACGAACAGCACCAGCGGGAGGCCCGAGAGGCCACCGGAATGCTGGGCGTAGGCATAGGCGAGCGTCGTCAGGGGCAGGAAGAGGAACCCGAGGAAGGGCAGCAACTTCCCGTCGTACGCGTTGCCGATGTAGTCACTGAAGATCACCAGAAGCACGATCGCGACCCGCGGCGCGGCCAGGGCAAGGAGGGCTACGAGACACGGCATGGGGCCAGCATACGGAGCGGAGCAAGGGTTTTCGACTGGCGCACCCGGTCCTAGGTAGGGTCAGGGCATGCCCACCGACCGGCTGCCGATCGTCAACCGCTTCGCCCTGGGCCTGCTCGGCGTCATCGCGGTGTCCCTGGTCATCGTATGGATCAACGACGGGTGGGGCGAGGGCCGCCTCCTCTTCGATGTCTGGTGTGCGGCGTACACCGCCGGACTCGCCTGGGGCTGGTGGCGGCTGCGGTCCAACGCCTCGAGCCCGACGGCGTATGTCATCGGCTGGGTGCTTCTCCTCGCTCAGTTGATGGTGTACGCCCTGCTCTGGATGTACGTCGCGTGGGACCCGCCGGATGGCGCTCTCGCGCACCCGAGCTGGGGTCCGGACCTCTCGCTCATCGCGCTGGCGCTCGCGTTCTTCATCGTGGGACCCCTCGCCGCGATCCTCATCGCGAGTGTGGGCCGCAACGGGGTCGTACTCGTCTTCGCCGAGACGCTCGGCCCCTTCTCGTTCGCCTACGTGTTGGCCGCGGGATAGGGCGGGCTGCCAGCGCTAGTCGCAGTCCTGGTAGCCGCCAAGGACCCCGCAATGAGAGCACCGAAAGACGTAGGCCGTAGGCGAGCCGTCCGCAGACAGCACGCGCAGAAAGGCCTCCCACGCGCCATCGTCCTCGATGCCCGCGTTCGCCCGAATGGCAGGGAGGGCGCCCGGCCACGTACTCGTGAGCTCGACGTGGCCGGCACGCCCGAGGAACTGCGCCGCATCCCCGCAGTGCGTCCACCACTGCTCCTGTTGCCAACCGTGAAAGCCGGGGTTGCGGGTCGCCACAGCGTCCATGACGGCCATGGGCACAGACTCCCACGAGCCGTAGCCGCCGATGCCGTCGTGGTCCGTGAAGGTGCAGTCGAGGGTGCTTGCGGCCGAGCCGTCCGCGATGCACCAGGGACAGATGCAGTCTACGTACTCCTCGATGGCGTAGACGGACGCCGCGTAGACGTAGCCCCGCTGCTGCCGACAGCAGACGCAAGCCGTATCGGAGGCGACCACAGCGCCCGTTGCGAGCGGATCCGGGTGATAGGCAAACGTCGGGAACTCCATGCCTCCCACCCCCCCTTCCGATCCAGGCCGCATGACGACGACCGCGCGTGGCTCCGGCCGCCAGCCAGCGAGCCTACCCCGAGAGGTGCGGGCTTTCCGCGTACACCCTCAGGGCGAGAGGCGCTCGGCTCGCCGCAGCAAGGCGCTGCGTGCCTACCTACGGCTTGGGGATCTCGAGCCAGAACCAACCACGCAGGTCACCCGGCTTGAACTCGATCGCCCGGTCCTCCGGGTAGAGCTCGGCAAGCGCCTTGCGGACCGGGCGCGCGATGCCGGCCCACGGACCGTGGCAGGTGATGCACAGGGGCATCGTTCCGATCGGCAGCAACCCAGCGAGGCGCCCGTCCTCGTGCGTGAGCCAGAGCGGCTCCCCGGAGCGCTTCGCTACATGACGCCGCGCCCACTCCGGCGGCTCGTTCTTGGGGTTCCGCAAGCGGTGCGAGGTACGCCCGATGCGCAGACCCTCCGCCGCCGCAACGGCGGCGGCGATCTCGGGAGCGGCGATGTTGCAGGCGTGAATCGCCTTGTCGGGACCCTCGGCCAGTGCTTGAGAGAGGCGCGCGATGAGCTTCGAGAACAGCTCCTGCCGGGCCTTCAACCCCTTCGCCTGCTGCGCCGTCTGCGTCGGCGTCATGGACTTGGGATCTACGGGGGTCCATCCGGACGAGGACTTGCCACCACACGCCGCAAGGAGCGCTGTGAGAAGGAGCGGAAGAAGCAAGGACAACAGGGGGATGCGCATACGGGGACAATACCTCCGTCGGGGCCGAGGGGTCCCCTGGGACCAAGGCAGACCGCCGCGCCGCCGTCACACCGCCGAGGCGCCAAGCGCCGTCCCCATCGGCGCAGCGCTCGGTCCTTCCAAGCGCTGGCGGGCGGGGAGGCGGCATGCACATCCGGCGCCTTGGCCTCCTCGCCCTGCTCGCCCTCGGCCTCGCGGAGCAGCCCGCCCGCTTCGCTGACGCGCTCGAAGCCGACTCCATTGACCTCGAGGACACCAAGCCCGTGCGGCCGCTCACTCCCTGCGCCCCGTTCCCTGCGCAGGGAACGGAGCCGGACTCACACCGATGGCAGCGGGCAGCGGGAGGATCGAACGCCGGCGAGCAAACACAGTCTCCGCAGCTCTTGGCTAGCGCGCATCCACGGCGACCTGCCAGGCCCCGCCTACGAGCCGGGCGAAGTCTCCAGCGTCCGCATGCATGATCACGCGCCCCTGGTCGTCAGGAGCGAGCAGATCACGCCAGTCAGCATGGACGCCTTCGCCCGCACTGCGACGCGCACGAACGAGGCTCCATGCCCGCGAACGGCAAACGAAGGTGCACTGCAGGCGGATGGGATGCCGGGCTCCGTCGTGCTCCGTGGCTGATACCTCGACGTTGACGAGGGCCAGTGCCTGCCCGAAGTGCGTCTCTACGTGCGAACCGATCTCGACGGCGATGCCCGGCGAGAACGACTCCGCTCTGGCGTGCGCGCGGCGCTCCAACTCCGCAACGAAGCGCTTCACGAGCGCACCCAGCCTGGACCGCCCTTGCGCCAAGCTCGCAGGCTGGGCCTCCCGTCGAAACGTCCCGCGCCACGCCCTGGTCTTCGAGGCACTCGTCAGCGTCAGCTCTTCTTGCTCGATCTCCCACCCGAACCGGACCGACTCGTGGTCCGCACCCAAGGCAAACACGAGAGACGGCCCATCCACGCGGTAGGTCCCTTGTATGCCCTCCCGGCCCGTGAACTGCTCCAGCCGTCCACTCCCAGAGAAGAGCAGGAACGCGTGCGCCGGCATGCCACGCGCTGCGTCTGGCTCGGCCGGGATCCAGAGGCCGACAAGCCGCGGATCGCCGTCGAAGGCCGGGGCGTCGCCATCGCCGCCGCAGCCGATTCCGCTCAGGCTCGAAATCAGCGCCAAGACCAAGAGGCAGAAGCGCTCACTCATCGCTGGGCTCGATGTAGGCCACGCCCCACCCATCGTCCGGTCCTGCCCCGTGCCGACCGAGCGCCTCGATCACAGAAGTCGCCACGTGCTGGTCATTCATGGTGACGACGAACTCGTGCAACGCCCCCATCTTCGGCATGACGACGATCGTCAAGCGGGACCGGTCATCCCCGGCGCGTGTCACGCTCTGGACAGCCGTAAGGTTGTACATGCTCTCGACGGTTTTAGAGCCTGGTCGTTGGCCCTTGAGTGCCACCCGTTCCGCCGTCTCATCGACCGCGACGTAGCAGCCTCCCATCCCCGCGTACAGGCTCCCGACCTGAAATCCCTTGGCGGACAGTCTCTTGCGAGCCGCGTGCAGCTGGGACTTCTGCACCACGACGAGCAAGACGCCGACGGCGAGGAGACCAAGCAGGATCACGGGCGCGAGGGATGCAATCACCATGGTCTTCGTCCTCCATCCAAAGCAAGGCCCCACCGTACGCCCTCGCTCCCAAGCGGGTCAAGCGCACCGCTTCACCGCGAACTGCGACCGGCGTTGCGCACTCAGGTGTGGATTCCTCCGCACCCCCCACGAGGGGCATGGCGCGAGCCACTTCCCCAGCGCTCCGCACGTTTGCTATATTGAGCACAGGAGGTGTCTATGCGTTGCACCCACCCCGCTCACTGCGTGCGCGCCGTCCTGGTGCTTGCGCTCGTGTTGTTCTTGACCGGCGGCGTTGCCTCGGCGGCGTGGTGGATCGACACGCCGAGCGGATACCAGAAGATCGGCGGCAAGGCGCGCATCGGCCCCTACAAGACGTACTACGACGCGCAGAACGTCAACAACGCGAAGTTCAACGGCGCGGGCTACGTCTCGGGCTACGACGACAAGATCGCCGATGATGGCGGCGGTGGCGGGGCGTGGCGGGGATACGCCGTGGTGCAGATCGTCAACAAGACGAGTCACACGGTGAACTACTCCATCAGGAAGCGAAGCAGCCAATCCTGGTCTCGGCGCACGATCGCCTGCGGTCACAACTACATGGACTGGATCGACGTACCGGCCCAGTTCCAGATCGAGTTCGATCACAGCGCGGCGCGCGGCTACCAACGCAAGTCCTACAACCTCGACTACAACGTCTCGAGGTTGAAGACCCCAACGGGCAGCCAAGCGCGCAAGTATCAGTTCGTGCAGGTCTCTGGGGGCATCGACCTCCGCACCTTCTCGAGTGCCCCGTACGCACGCTGCGCCGGGTCTGCGCCCAAGGTCGACCCGAGGGCAACCCGGGCCGCCGAGAAGGCCCGCATGGAACGCAGCCGTCTGAGCCGCCTCGCGCGCGCGGAACGGTTGGTCGACCAGATCAACAGGGTTCGCAATCAACACAAGGAGTTGGGGAGGTCGATCCCGCGTCTGCAAGACGAGATCGTCGAGCATCGAATCACGCGTGCAAACATGCAGCTTCGGATGCGGCTGCTTGGCGAGGAGGACGCTGCGATCAAGCGCACGACTGCCGCGTGGAGCAAGGCGCACGAACAGCTTGAGGGCCGAGCTGCCGACGGCCCCGCACGACACGCGGCGTTGCTGAAGCTGGCCTCGGAGGTCGCGGCGCTCCGCGAGGCCGCGGGCATCAAGGCCGCGTCAGCCTCCACGGCGTTCCGGCCCCCGCCCAAAGTGGAGCTCGGCCGCTACGAGCCGGACATTGAGACCGATGCACGCTACCTGCGCGAGAAGTCGCCCCCGCCCGTCGTGCGGCATGCCTTCCAGCGGATCAACCTCGAGCCCCCCTCCCGCGGTCCGTACGCCAGCGACGCATACCTCCAAGGCCTCCAGAGCCGGCTCGCGGCGTCCCAGGTGGCGCTTGCGAAGGACAGGGCGCGGGAACGCGAGCTCACGAGCCGACGCGACCAGCTCAAGCCGGCGACCTGGCGCCACGCCGCCGACGCGGCCAAGATCCGCGCGCGCATCACCACAGGTCACCGTGGATTGCATCAGGTGGGGCACAACGTGGAGAAGCTCCTCGTCGATGCCTATGTCGACAAGGCAGAGCAAGCCATCACGGCAGAGGCTGCCGAGTGGCTGGCAAAGAAGATCCCTCCGCCTTTGCGAAAACAAGCCAAGGCCCTCTCTGACGACTTGAAGGCTCAGCTGGGTTCCGTCGATCACTACCTCTCCACATGGAAGCGCCTGCGCGCCTACGCCGAGTTGATGAAGCAGCACACCGAGCCGGGCGGTCTCCTGCCCGCGCTCTTCCGCGCCATGGATCCAGCCCTCCAACTGCCGGGGAACGAGGCATTCGCAGCGGACGCGGAGCAGACCCTCGGCGGTCGCTTCGGCGCATTCGCGACGGAGATCCAAGACCTCGGCTTGCCCGAGGAGGTGCAGTCGTGGGCCGGCCTCTACAAGAAGGTGTTCGCAGCCAAGGAGGACTGAGGGCCGGGCGATCACCGCCTCCGGATGGGCTTCTGGGAGCCGACGCCCAGACGTTCGAGGGAGCGCTTCCTGGCCGCAGCTTCGCGTTGGCGCCGGAGCAGAGGCGGTCGTCGGCCGTTCCGCCCGGGATACCGGCGTACGCGTGGCGATACAGGTGCGGAACATCGTGTGTCCGCCGCGCAGCCGGACTGCGTACATCCTCCGGGGCGGACGGGCACGGTTGGTGAGAAGCATGCAATCAACACGACAGAAGCGCGCGCACGGCTGCGTGGCCCTACTCCTGACTCTCCTTCTCGCGGCCTGTGGCGGCGGGTCGGGCGCGGACGCCCCTTCGGAGAGCACGACGTCGGACGGCGGCGGCCTGGGAAGCGGTAGCGGCGGTGGAGGGGCTGGTGGCGGCGGCGGCATGGTCCTGCCGCCGATTGACGCGTCGACGCTCAGCGGCGGCGTCCTGGCGACGTTTGCCGCGGGCACCGAGAAGTTCCGCGGGTGGTTCACCCGCGCCGAGAACACGCAGCGACTGGTCGATGCGTTCGCGGGCACGGGTGCCCCCGTCACATCGGTCTGCGCGCGCCTGCGCCTGGGTGCCGGCGCGCAGAACCACAACGCCCCGTGGACCTGGTCCGTGGACACGCTGCTGCCGTCGAATCTCGACGGCATCTGCCTGGGGTGTGCGAACACGCGGCCCATGCCTTCGGCCGCGGAAGCCGCCGTCGGCACCGTGACGTGGCTCAACTGCACGTTCACGGCCGGAAACTCCGTAGGGCTGGAGTCCCGGGCGTTCATGCAGGTGACGTTGATCGACGTCGTCGACCGCCGCTAGGTAGCGAAGGGGCGAGGGCGGGCGACAGCACCCGAGCCCGGGTTTGACTCCCGGGTTCGGTGCGTGCGCCCTCCCGCGCTGTGCCGTGCTCGCTAGCGGCGCGGCGCCGAGGTGCTCGTGCCGCGGCGACGGTTCCGCGAACGGCCCTGCGAACCCGATCGACCGCCGCCCGAGGAACTGCTGCCCCTCGCGCCACCGGAACGAGCGTTGCCACCCGAACGACCACCGCCACCCGAACGACCACGCCCGCCCGAGCGACCCCGGCCGCCCTGACGCGCGCCCGAGCGCTCCATGCTCTCGCCGCGCCCCTCAGGGAGCGTCACGGTCATGGGCTCGAGTGCCTGACCCGTCAAGCGCTCGATGTCCTTCAGCTCGCCCCGCTCGGAGGGATCACAGAAGGAGATCGCCACGCCCTCGCGTCCCGCGCGGGCGGTCCGACCGATCCGGTGCACATAGCTCTCCGGCTCGTTGGGCAGGTCGAAGTTGAACACGTGCGTGATGTCACGCACATCGATGCCGCGCGCGGCGATGTCGGTAGCCACGAGGACCCGGATTTCTCCGGCCCGGAAGCTGGCGAGGGCGCGCTCCCGCGCACCTTGCGACTTGTTTCCGTGGATCGGAGCGGCGCTCACGCCATGGGACTCGAGCACACCGGCGATGCGGTTGGCACCGTGCTTGGTGCGCGAGAAGACAAGCGCGCGCTTGATGCTCTCGTCCTTGAGGATCTCCTTCAGCAAGCGGCTCTTGTCCTGCTTCGCGACGAAGCAGATGTGCTGCTTGATGAGCTCGACGGTCGTGCTCTGGGGCGTCACCTCGACGCGCATGGGATCATGCAGGATGGAACGCGCCAAGGTGGCGATGTCCTTCGGCATGGTCGCACTGAAGAGCAGCGACTGGCGGCGACGCGGTAGGCCGCCAATGATCCGACGAACGTCCCGCAGGAAGCCCATGTCGAGCATGCGGTCGGCCTCGTCCAGGACGAAGATCTCGACATCGTCGAAGTTCACGTGCCCCTGGCCCACGAGGTCCAGCAGCCGTCCGGGCGTTGCCACCAGGATGTCTACGCCCTGCTTGAGCGCACGCACCTGCGGGTTCTGGCCGACGCCGCCGAACATCACGGTGGACCGCAAGTTCAGGTGCTTGCCATAGCCCTGGAAGTTGTCGTTGATTTGGGAAGCGAGCTCACGCGTCGGGGTGAGCACGAGGGCTCGCGGGCGCCCGGCGCGCGGGCGCTTGTAGTGCTCATCCAACAGGTCGAGCATGGGCAGCGCAAACGCTGCGGTCTTGCCGGTGCCGGTCTGGGCGATGCCCAGCAGATCGCGGCCTTCCAGCAAGTGCGGAATGGCCTGGGCCTGGATCGGAGTGGGTGTGGTGTAGCCCTTGTCGCGCAAGGCGTCCAAGAGGTCCGTGCAGAGGTCGAGGTCGGCGAAGGCCGGAGTCTCGGAGGGGGCGGCACGGTTGCCCCGCGGGGGGTGCGAAGATGCACCTTGGGAATTCAAATGAATCAATCTCACGCTCGACGAGTCACCTGCAAGTGAGGCGGGCCCCGGAGCAGAATCAGAATGGCGCCGCAACAATCGCGGTGCCGGAACGACCGAAGGGTACCCGTGATTGGGCCGGTGGCCGTTGAAATCGAGACCCTGGCGAGAATCGGCCCCGGCTCGAGCGCCCTGCAGGAGCAGAGTCCGCACCCGACGTCGACCGCTCGTGCCCCCTCCCCCGCAGGCGTACCCTGGGGCGTAGCGCTGGACGTCGTCGGCGTCTAGCCCTGCGAAAGGAGAGATCATGGACCCTCGAATCCGCCGTGCCGTCCTGTTCTGTGCCGGCGTCCTGACCCTCGGCCTCGGTGGGTGCGGCATCGCCATGTCGGATCATCCGCTCCACACCGCCGCCGACGCCACGATCGACGAGCGCCTGATCGGCGTGTGGGAGACCATCCCCGAGGCGAAGCACGCTGGCCGGCCTCAGCCGCGGCTCTACGTTGGAAAGCTCGAGGGCACTGAGAACGTGCTCGAGTTCCTCTACGTCGCGCAAGACAAGGGGAGTCACCTGAAGGTCCAGCGGTTCCGCGCCAACGCCTCGCGCATCAAGGATGTCACGTATCTCAGCGTGACCCGAGCAGGGCAGAAGGAGTATGCGATCGTGAAGTACACGCTCGACGACAACGCGGGCGTGACGATCTCGAGCCTCGTGCTCGAGGAAGTCGCAAAGGCCATCAAGTCCGAAGCGATCGCCGGGCGCGTGAAGGCCAACCCCGACTACCCGAAGGCCCTGCTCTCGCAGCCCTACGACGAAGTGCACCTCACGGCCCCCCCCAAGGCCTTGCGTGCCTGGCTCAGCAAGGCTCCCGCGGCGCTGTGGGACAAGCCGCGGCGGGTGTTCCGTAGGATCGACGTCGAGCTGCCGCAGGAGAAGAAGTAGCGCCTCGTTCGGCTCGTCTGCTGCGTGGGCACCCCGGATGCGGTGAACAAGGGGGAGCAGGCAGCTGAGCAGGAGGGCGCCCAGGTGGGTTCTCGGCATAGACGTTTCCCTGGCACCCACGGCTCCGGTGAGAGCGACGGAGCCTACTGGATCGGCTCGCCGGAACGGAACCCCATCACGCGTGCCGTCGCGCGTCAGGCAAGCGCCGCGTAGATGCGGTGGACGTCGTCGTTGTCGTCGAGCGCCTCGAGGAACGCCTCGACCTCGGCGAGCGGCTCCCCCTCGAGTTCGATCGTCTCCTTGGGGCGAAAGCCGATATCCGAGGCCGAGACCCGCCAGCCAGCCTCCCCGAGCGCCTTCGTCACGGCGTCCAGGTCTGTGGGGTCGGTAAAGAAGCGAGCACCGCTCCCCTGCTCCGGTTCCTCCTCAAGGGGCTCGAGGTCCTGGGCACCGGCTTCGATGGCAGCCTCCTCCGGGTCGAGGTCCGCCGAATCGTGCGTCGCCTCGATCAGCCCCACCCGATCGAAGAAGAACCGGACCTTGGCACCGAGCTGGCCCAGACGAAACAGCACGCGGATGTCGGGCGCCGTTCGGTTGCGATTGTCCGTCAGGCATTCGACGATGACCGGCACCTTGTGCGGAGCAAAGCCCTCGAAGGTCACGAGCTCGAGCTCCAGCTTCTCCCCGCCGATGCCGGCACCCTTGTTGATCGCCCGCTTGATCGTGTCGTTGGGCACCGAGGCCTTGCGAGCCGCTTCGACGGCGACGGCCAGCTGCGCGTTCATGGTCGGATCGGCCGAGCCGGACTTGGCTGCGACGCTGATCTCGCGCACGAGCTTTCCGGTGATCTTGCCGCGCTTCGCGGCGTTGATCTCTCGGTGCTTCTGAAGCCACTGACGTCCCATGCGGATTCTCCGGTGTGCCTGCCGGCCCGGCGGGCTGCCGACAGGATACCCGTCGACCGCCATAGAACCGCTCCGGCGCTACCGATGGCTCCCACCGCGGTGACGGCGAGCCCGGCCCGGGCGGCAGGTCCTGGCAACCATGCCGAGCCAAGCTCCGTACACTACGCCATCACCAACGGGGCTTGAGCGGGGCGGCCCGTAAGAAGCTGGCTCCGTGTCCCGGGTTGGCCCGGGGTCCGACACGCCGCGAGGAGGCTTCGTGCACCGCATGCTTCGAATCGCGCTCGCACTGGGATTCGCCGCGAGCACGCTGGTCCTTGCAAGCCCCACCTCGGCTTGGGCCGACGTCGAACTGCCCTCGATCTTCGGCCCAGGCATGGTGTTGCAGCATGGCCGCGCGGTTCCCGTGTGGGGCTGGGCGGAGCCGAGCGAAGCTGTGACGGTGGAGTTTGCGGGTCAGCGCCATCAGACCAAGGCCGGCGCCGATGGACGCTGGCGGATCACACTGGAAGCCCTCGCTGTTCGCAAGAGGGGCTCCACGCTCAAGGTCAGCGGCAAGAACCGCATCACGCTGCGGGACGTTCTCGTCGGCGAGGTCTGGATCGCATCGGGGCAGTCGAACATGGAGTGGCCCGTCTCACGCTCGGCCGCGCCCACCAGAGGTTGGAAGGCGCCGAACCCCTCGCGGATCCGCCTGTTCACGGTGCCGCGCACGGCCATCGATGTTCCGCAGGCCGATGTCAACGCGACCTGGGTTTCTGCGAAGGACGAGGGCGCACGCAAGCGCTTCTCCGCCGTGGCGTGGTTCTTCGGCTGTGAGATCTGCAAGCGCACGCGGATGCCCGTCGGCCTCATCAACACATCCTGGGGCGGGACTGCCATCCTTCCCTGGACGCCAGCCGCGGAGTCACCCGCCCCTGTGCGCGTGGGTGGCAAGAAGGTCGGTCCTGGCGCGCACGGCGCGCTCTACAACGGGATGATCGCGCCGCTCATCCCCTTCGCCATCCGAGGTGCGATCTGGTACCAGGGGGAGTCCGATGCCGCGCGCGCAGCGAGCTACGCGCAGTGGCATCCTGACATGATCGAAGCCTGGCGTGAGGCCTGGGGCCAAGGCGCGTTTCCCTTCTACTTCGTGCAGCTGGCGAACTTCAAGAAGCGGTCGGATCTTCCGGGCGAGAGCGCGTGGGCCGAGCTGCGTGAGGCGCAGCGCCTGACGCTCTCGACGGAGAACACGGGCATGGCCGTCATCATCGACATCGGCGCGGCCAACAACATCCACCCGCCGAACAAGCACGATGTGGGCCTGCGGCTCGCACGCTGGGCACGCGCGGGTGTATACGGCGAGAAGATCGTGCCCTCCGGGCCGCTCTACCTGAGGCACGAGGTGCAGGGCGGACGGGTTGTCCTGCACTTCGAGCATGTGGGCAAGACGCTGAAGGCGCGCTCCGGCAAGACGCTGCGTGGCTTCGCGATCGCAGGCAAGGACGGACGCTTCGTGTGGGCGAAGGCGACCATCGACGGCAACACGGTGGTCGTTACGCACGCCGATGTCCCCGAGCCCGTGGCCGTCCGCTACGCCTGGGCCGACAACCCGGATTGCAACCTCGTCAACTCCGAGGGGCTGCCGGCTTCCCCGTTCAAGACGGAGGACCGACCCCGCGCCAAGCCCTCGACGAAGTGACCACACGGCTCCCTAGCCGGCACCCGTACCTCAGGCTGCGCTAGTCGGGCAGTCCCCAGAGGGTCCACGCCGCCCAGTAGTGCGGGTGGCTCCACTTCGGCTGCTCGCGCACGTGGGCTTGGGCGCGCGCGAGCGCTTCGGCTGTCCCGATGCGCTTGGCCGGGTCCGCTGGATTCCACAGTTCGTAGAACTTCACCATCAGGGCACGCGTTGCTTCGTCGTCGACGCGCCAGTTCGACGAGATGACACGAGGCGCGCCGGCCTTCATGAACGCGCGCGTGAGTCCGACGATGCCCTCCGACTGAAACACCCCGCCGCGCGCCGTCTCGCAGGCGGAGAGCACGACGAGTTCGGCAGGGATCCTTGTCTCGAAGAGATCGAGACAGCTCAGGAGGCCATCGTCATCCGCCGTAGGCGTCAGAGCCAGTGCAGAGAGCGTGGGCCGCTCGGGTTCGACGAGCCCATGGCACGCGAAGTGGATGGCGCGCCAATGCTCACGCGTGGCGATTCGAGCCAACACCTGCTTTGTGGAGGCGCGCTCCCCTAGCAACGACTCGGTTGCGACGGCCTGCACCTCCGCCCGTGTCTGGGGTAGCGGCGCAAGCACCCGAGGCACGCCGCCGCGCGTCGCGCGGGAGGTCCTCCCCGTGTACTTCGGATCACCAATGCCCAAGACGGCTGAAGCGGTCGGTGCCTTCATGGCCGAGAGGAGCCGAAGCACCGTACCGGATTGCACGTACGAAATCGTCCTCTCTGGCAGGAGCAGGGAGAACGGGACGTACGCCAGAGCCCCCGTCGGACTGATCACCACGTGCCGGATCGCGGCCGGCAGACGTAGGGGCGCAACCAGCAGAGCCTTGACCCGACTCGCCGCGCTCACGCGCTCCCCCTCGACCATCTCCTTGTCGAGGGCCAGGCAGGCCGCGGCCAGCACGTCGGGCCGCCCCAGTGACAGCACCCGGGCCGAGTCACGGGTGATGACAATGGCGGCGATGGCGTCTCCGGCGAGGGCGAAGACGACGAAGGCCGCGCTGGCCGGCACGTGGGATTGGATGGTCGCCAAGCTATCGGGCTTGGTGGCGTACACGAGTCCCGCGGCCCCCTTGAGTTGCCGCTGCGCATCCGCAATGGCGCGTGCGCGCGCTTCGCGCGCAGCCTGCCAGGCATCGCGCAGCTCGCGGCGGCTCTTGGCATCGCCCCGGCGTGCCGCACGCTTGTAGCGCAAGGCGGCCCGCGCGGTAACGCGCTCTGCGGCCTGAATCGCGGCGGCGATCTCAGCTGGGAGAGTCTTGTGCATCTCGGCGCCGTCGCCCAGCGCCTCGCGCAGGGCCCCTGCACGAGCCCGCTCTGCGAACTCCAGAGCAACCTCTGCATTGCCGCTCTTCAGCCCCGCCGACGTGCCCAACTCGCCGAGAACGCGGCCGCTCTCGCGAGCCCGGACCTCCGCCATCTCACCGAGGCCGTGCCAGCGGTGCTCGGACCGATCCAGACCCGCGCGCACAAGGGCGAAGCATTCTTCATGTTTCTCTAGCGCGAGGAGCGTGCCGGCCTTCGCCGTCAGCGCGTGGAGATGTTCAATCCCGTCCCCTTGGTCCTGGACCAACGCCCTGGCTCGATCGGCGAGCGACGCGGCCCGCGCCACGTCACCAGCCAGGAGTGCAATCGCGGAGCGCTTCCCCAACGCGATGACGGCATCGGTGGTGTTTCCACTGCTCTTCGCCAGGTCAATGGCCTTGACGAGCCACGCATCGGCTTCAGGTCGCCTCTCAGCCATCAGCTCCAGCGTGCCGAGAGCCACGTAGACGTTGACAAGGCCGCCCAACTCCCCCTTGGACTTGAAGCCCGGAATGAGCGAAGTGAAGATCGCCCGCGCTCGCTCGAACTCTCCCTGGTCCCGGTAGGCTCGAGCCGTATTGACGAGGATGTCCAGATCCACGCTTCCGCCGGCGCGGCTCAGTGCGGCGGCGGTCTCGTAGGACCGCAGCGCCTCGGCGGGCTGGCCGCTGCTCAGTAAGACGGCCCCGCGATGGCTGTGGACGGCAGCGAGGGTGTTGTCGTCCCCGGCCTGCTTCGCCCGAGCCTCGGCTTGATCCAAGATCTCAAGCGCCCGACTGAACTGACCGGCACGACCTTCGACATGCCCGCGCTTGAGCAGCAGAAGGGTCACGCGTGCCTCGTCTCCCACCGCGCGAGCCGCCACGAGGCCCGCTCTGACGGCTTCGCGCGCCCCGTCCAGATCGCCAAGGTGAAGAAGGATCGAGGCCAGGATGTACTCGGTCCCGGCAATCCACTTGGGCGCGGGCATCGCCCGGAACACGGAGAGGGCATCCTCGACATGTTCACGGGCTTCCCCGAACTGTCCCCGCTCAGACAGCAACGTAGCGAGCGAGTTCGAGGTGATGGCAGCGCCCACACGATTGCCTGCCGCTTGGTGGATCTCCAGCGCCTCCCGGAATCGGGCACCCGCACCGGCGTAGTCGCCCAACAGGTGCAAGCACTGGCCGAGCGAGCTGAGGCAGCTTGCCATCCCCACCTTGTTGTTGACCTCGCGGTGCACTTCGAGGGCTTCTGCGAGGTGAACCGACGACTCCTTGGGCTTCCCCGCAGTGATCAGTAGCGTTCCGATGTTGTGGAGCGCAGATACCATGACGCGCCGTGCCTTCCGTGCCCGTGCCTGGGTCAAGACATCCCGGTAGCTGGCCAGCGCTTCCT
>JAJDEM010000338.1 GCA_029259795.1 Planctomycetota bacterium | reverse complement strand
CCGCCCTTCGGCTTCGACCTCGGGCGCGAGTGCAGCCCGAGAGCAGGGTGCTGCTTCGAACGAAGCGGGCGGTCGCCCCCCGAGCCTCGCCCTACGTGAATCTGTCCCCAGGCGGCGCACGCTTCACGCAACATCCGGGCTAGTAGGACTGAACGGTGGCGCGCTCTTGCTGCTGTGCCGCGCTGACGAAGCGGATGTAGTGGATCCGGTCGGCATGGGCGTCAACGAGCAGGACGCCGTCGGTGCCGAAGACGCAGCTGTACTCGAGGAGTTGGCGCCGCGTCGCGCGATTGTGGATCGTGCCCGACTGGGGGCCACCCTTGAACTCGGCGACGTAGGTGCGGCGCTTGCGGCGAACCAGGGCGTCCGCCCGCACGACGAACTCCTCCAGCTTGCTGTCGACCTGCACGAGCCCGGGTGCGCTGACCTCGGTGTCGAGGATCTCGAAGCCGTACTGCTTGAGCAGCTTGAGCGAGCGCTCTTGCCCCCGCTTGCCGAGCTTCCGGGAGCTGGCGGCGTTGCGGGCTCCACGGCGGCGGGCGACCACGCCGCCGGCGAGGATGCCGACGATCAAGAACAGCAGCAGACAGAGCACGAACACTGCCGGCGAGGTCTGCTGGATCAATTGGTCAAGCCACTGGAACACGCGCCGAGGTCCTCCAGGTACGCCATCCCCCACGGCGACCTCACCCTGCCTCTCCTAGGATCGGCCCGACGGTGCTCCGGTTGAGTCCTCCATGAAGCCGTCCCGGTAGGATTCCGCACGTGAGGATCTTCGGTGAGCGGCATCTCCAAATGGGTAGGCGAAGCAGGAGTTCGGCTGGTGGCCGGCTTCGTGCGCTCCATGCCTCCGCGCAGCCTGCCGAGCCTGGCCTGGCTTGCGGGAACCGTGTGGTACCTGCTGGATGCACGCCGCCGTAAGCGGACGGCCGAGAACCTGCGCGTGAGCTTCGGCGACACGCTCTCCGTTCGTGCCCGCGGCCAGCTCGCCCGAGAGGTGTTCCGCTCGATGGCCCGCGTCCCTCTCGAGGTGCTGTGGTTCGAGCGGCTGCTTGGCAGCCCGCGCCAGCTCGAGCGGCGCTGCACCTTTCACGGCACCTGGCCCGCCGCCCGACCGGCCGGCGTGGCCTGGGGTGGCCACATCGGCAACTGGGAACTGCTGGTGCGCGCCGTCCAGCCGCGACTCGGTCGCATGCGCAGCGTTGCCCGCCGCATCAAGGACCCGGCCATCCAGGCAATCATCACCGGCGTGCGCGGCGGCCAGTCCGAGGTCATCGACAAGCACGGGGCCTACCGGGATCTCGTTCGGACGATTCGTGACCAGGCTTGGGTCGGCATCGTCGGGGACCAGAACGCCGGAACCAACGGGCGCTTCATCCCGTTCTTCGGCCTCGCCGCCAGCACCTATGAGTCCCCGGCCCGACTCGCCCTGCGCGAGGGCGTGCCGCTCGTGCTCCTCGCAGCCATCCGCCGGCCCGGCCGCGAACTCGCCTTCGACATCCACGCCGAGGTCCTTCGGGAGGCCGGCCCCCGCGACCGGGATCTCGCAGCCATCGAGCCCCTGCTTGGCCGCATGAGCGCCTTCCTCGAGGGCTGGGCGCGGCGCCACCCCGAGCAGTACAACTTCCTCCATCGGCGCTGGAAGGACCGGCCCCCGGGTGAAGCAACGGGCCCCCATCTCCCGCGCTATGACCACCATCGGCCCCGGCCGATGCCCGCTGCGAGCCCCCCCTCCGAAGCGTGATGCAGGCCCGTTTGGCAGTACGCTACGCCCGCCCGAAACCGGCCCGCGCAGCCCACGCCCACGACCCCGCCGTTCACCTGGCGGCCGCGTGACTGAGCGTGTCGGTACGGACACCCCGGCATCCATCCGACCTGGCTTCCATCCGACCCCCGTCCACTACGTCCAAGGCCATGCCCGCGCCGGCTACCTGAGGGTCGCCGCCGCCTGCTCGCTCGCGGCGTGATGCAGAGAACCATGACAGCCACCATGACCACCGACGCCTCCGGCCTTGCTCACCCCGACGTCTTCATTCGCCGCCACATCGGGCCGAGCGACGAGGCCGTCCAGTCCATGCTCGCGACGCTCGGCTTCGAGTCCCTCGAAGCGCTGACTGATGCCGCGATTCCCGACGACATCCGCCTGGCCGGTGATCTGGATCTCCCGCCCGCGCTGTCCGAAGCCGCGCTCATCGACCAGCTGACCGCCATCGCCGGCGAGAACGAGGTGTGGCGTTCCTACCTGGGACTCGGCTACCACGACTGCATCACCCCGCCGGTCATCCTGCGCAACATCATGGAGAACCCCGGCTGGTACACCCAGTACACGCCGTACCAGGCGGAGATCGCCCAGGGCCGGCTCGAGGCCCTCCTGAACTTCCAGACGATGGTCACCGACCTCACCGGCATGGAGATCTCCAACGGCTCCCTGCTTGACGAGGCCACCGCGGTCGCCGAGGCGATGCACATGTGCATCGCCGTCAACCGCAGCGTCAAGGACGCCCGCCTGTTCGTCTCCGAGGACCTCCATCCGCAGAGCCGCGCCGTGCTGGTTACGCGCGCCGACGCCATGGACATCGAGTTGGTGTTCGGCGATCACCGCACGTTCTCGTTCGACAAGCCGGTCTGCGGCGCCATCGTGCAGTACCCCGCCACCGACGGCACGCTTCACGACTACACCGAGTTTGCTGCCAAGGCCCGTGAAGCCAACGCGCTGCTCGTTGTATCGGCGGACCTGCTCGCGCTCACCCTGCTCACGCCCCCCGGCGAGTTCGGCGCCGACATCGTCGTCGGCAGTGCGCAGCGCTTCGGCGTGCCGCTCGGCTACGGCGGCCCGCACGCGGGCTACATGGCAACGCGTGAGGAGTACCAGCGCCGCATGCCCGGGCGCATCGTTGGCCTCACCCGCACGACCGACGGCGGTACGGCCCTGCGACTGGCACTGCAGACGCGTGAGCAGCACATCCGTCGCGAGAAGGCGACGAGCAACATCTGCACCGCCCAGGTACTGCTCGCGATCATGTCAGGCATGTATGCGTGCTACCACGGGTCGGCAGGGCTCAAGGCAATCGCCGCCCGCGTGCACAGACTCGCTTGCATCCTTCGCACCGGACTCGAGAAGCTCGGCCTCGCGACGGGCGACGCGCCGATCTTCGACACCGTCCGCGTCACCGTCGGCGGCGAGCGCGCGCCGCACATCCTGGCGGCAGCCGCCGGAAAGCAGATCAACCTCCGCGTGCTCGACGCCGAGGAAGGCATCTTCTGCGTGAACCTCGACGAGCGCACGGGCGCAAACGACGTCAACGACCTGTTCGAGGTCTTTGCCGCCGGCACGTTCTGCGATCTGACCGCGGAGGCGCTCAACGCCGAGGTCGACAGCGACTACGCAGACGGTCTCGCCCGCACAAGCGAGTACCTCACGCACCCGGTGTTCAACAGCCACCACAGCGAGACCGAGATGCTGCGCTACCTCACGCGGTTGCAGAGCAAGGACCTCTCCTTGACGACGAGCATGATCCCACTCGGCTCCTGCACGATGAAGCTCAACGCAACGGCGGAGATGATCCCCGTGACGCTCGCAGGCTTCGGCCGGCTGCATCCGTTCGCCCCGCTGGAGCAGGGCCTGGGCTACGCCCGTCTGTTCAAGGAGCTCGAGGCGTGGCTCCAGGAGATCACCGGCTTCCACGCCGTCTCGCTGCAGCCCAACGCCGGCTCCCAGGGCGAGTACGCCGGCATGCTCGTCATTCGCGCCTATCACGCCGCGCAGAACCAGGGCCATCGCAACGTCTGCCTGATCCCCCAGTCGGCCCACGGCACGAACCCGGCCAGCGCCGTCATGGCTGGCATGAAGGTCATCGTGGTCAAGACCGACAAGCACGGCAACGTCGATCTCGACGACCTCGAGGCGAAGGCCGTCAAGCACAGCGACCATCTGGCCGCCATCATGGTGACCTACCCGTCGACGCATGGCGTCTTCGAGTGGCACATCCGCCGGCTCTGCGAGATCGTCCACCAGCACGGCGGCCAGGTCTACCTGGACGGTGCGAACCTCAATGCGCAGCTGGGCCTGTGCCGGCCCGGCGACTACGGCGCGGATGTCTGCCACCTCAACCTGCACAAGACCTTCTGCATCCCGCACGGTGGTGGCGGCCCCGGCATGGGCCCCATCGGCGTTGCCGAGCACCTGGCGCCGCACTTGCCCGGTCACCCGCTGGTGCCCGTGAGTGGGACCGAGGGCATTGGTCCGGTTGCTGCAGCCCCCTGGGGTAGCGCAAGCATCCTGCCCATCTCCTACGCCTACATCGCAATGATGGGTGCCCAGGGACTCAAGCGCTCCGCACAGATCGCCATCCTGAGCGCCAACTACATGGCCAAGCGCCTTCAGTCGACGTACCCCGTGCTCTACAAGGCCCAGAACGGCCTCGTCGCGCACGAGTTCATCCTTGATACGCGCGACCTCAAGAAGCGCGCGGGCGTGACCATCGAAGACGTGGCAAAGCGCTTGATGGACTACGGCTACCACGCGCCGACGATCTCGTTCCCGGTGATCGACACGATGATGATCGAGCCGACCGAGAGCGAGTCGAAGCGCGAGTTGGACCGGCTGTGCGACGCCATCATCCTCATCGAAGCCGAGATCGCCAAGATCGAGGACGGTTCGTGGCCGCAGGACGACAACCCGCTGCGCAACGCGCCGCACACCGCACAGGAAATCGCCGTCGACGACTGGACGCACCCCTACTCGCGTGAAACGGCTGTCTACCCGGCAGCCTGGACGCGCGAGCACAAGTTCTGGCCGCCCGTCAAGCGCGCCGACAACGTGTTCGGCGATCGCAACCTGATCTGCTCGTGCCCGCCCATCGACGCGTACGAGGACTAGGACCTAACCAGCCCGGACCGTAGTGAACCTCCCAGAGGATGGACTAGCAGCCCCCGCGTTCGCCGCGCGGGCGAAAGACCACGGCGGAGTGGACCGGGCGGACGCGGAGCACCGCGTCCTCGCCAGCGACGATCTCGGTCGTCGCAAGATCCACGACGCGGCCGTCCACGAGCATGCGCTTGGAGGAGCCGCCGTCGAAGTTCGCTGCGCTCACGCAGCCGAGCCGGATCATCAGGCCGGCCGCCCCCGCCAGCGTCATCCCCAAGGCCCGCTCCACATTGCGGCCGTCGATCGCAGCCGCCAGCACGCGTCCCTGGCCGTCGATGCCGACGGCCATGCGTGCAAGCAGGTTGCGGTCCCCCGTCTCGTCCTGCGAGAAGGTGATCGGCGGCGCACTGCCCCAGAAGTCCTCCGCCTGCATGTCGCAGACGCTCTCGCCGTTCTCTACGAGGAGCGGCCCGCCCGCGATGCCCGCGCACGCCGGTGCGTCTCCAATGCGCGGCGCATCGAAGGTGAGTTCATCGCCGACGCGCAGACCGTCAACAACGTCGGCGGCCGCGGTGGCAACGAAGCCGTTGAGCGGCACGGGCAGAGAGCGGCCCACTGCGACGATGCGGGAGCCGACCACGGCGATCGATGGCTCCGCGGGGCCCGTCGCGGCTCGCGCTCGGTTGGTGAACGCCGTCAGCGCGAGGCGTGCGCCGTCCTTGCGCACCCCCACATCGCCCATACCGACCCGCCGTAGGCTGACGGCGTCATCTGCGACAAGCAGGCTCGCGCGCCGAAAGACGGGCGGACTCTCGACACGGCCTTCGCGCAGCAAGAGACCAACCGCATCGTGCCGCCGGCTCGGCAACTCGATGTCGTCCTCGGAGTAGAGGAAGAAGCCGCCCGAGATGGCCGCGCGCGCGTCGGCGGCCACCGCGAACGCCGTCCCGCTGTGGGTTGCTGCATTGAGGTCTTCCACATCGATGACGACCTGTTCCGGATCGACCCGCAGCAGGTTGACATGCACAGGCATGCCATTCGTCAGCCCGTCGATCAGGGCGTGCTCTACGCCGTCACTGACGGGGTTCCAAACAAGCGCCGCGATCAGATCCGCAAGGTGCTGCTCGTTCTCGACCCACTCCGGGTGCCGTAGCCTGGCCGCCAGGCTGTAGTAGAAGTCTGCCAGGGCACGCACACGGTGTAAGCGCGGGCCGGCGGCAGCCGCGATGCCCTCGAGCCGCACCCGCAGTCCCAGACGCAGGATGCGAGCCGCCGGGCAACCGAGCTCCGCGAGGATGCTCTCCACGGCGGCCGTTCGTCGGGCGAAGATCGCAGGCTGGCGGCCCTGATGCTCCTTGGCGAGCAGGGCGGTGAGGTCCTCGATGCCGAGCGGCGCCGGGCGGGAGGCCTCCAAGGCCTCGAAGCCCTCTGCCCAGCGGGGCTCCGGAGGGGGCGGAAGGCCGCCGCGAGGGAAGGCGGTGGAGAACGCCAGCAGGTCGTCCAGAACCCACGCAGGCACGTCTCGCTGCTCCGCAAACGCGGCAGCGACTTCGATCCAAGTGGGGTCCGCGCGACTCATGGGCGCGTCAGGGTACCGGCCCGTCCATCCGGCACGCCCCAGAGAACCCAGTACCCCCAAAAGGAGAAGTGCTTCGACCCAGGCCGCGACGAGACCTGCACCGGCGCGCGACGCGGCGCCTGGCCCAACGCTCCGTCTCGGCGGCTGCCAGAGGCCGCTGACCTCGAGCATCAAGGCGTTGGTTGCCTCGTCGTCGACCTTCCCCGAGCCCACCCGTGCGCGCGGAGAACCCGCCGGTCTCGCGGTTGTCGCCGCCCTCCCTTTCAGGTTGCGCCACAGCCCTAGGCAACGCAGGCTGGCGGGACAACTGGAGGATCCACCATGGGCAAGGCCTACAAGAAGATCGAGATCGTCGGTGTCTCGGAGAAGTCGCTCAGCGACGCCATCGAGAACGCCATCGAGAAGGCAAATGACAGCGTGCGTCATCTCGCCTGGTTCGAGGTGACGGAGATGCGCGGTCGCATCGACGACGGCAAGGTCGAGGAGTATCAGGCCACCGTGAAGATCGGTTTCAAGATCGACTAGCGGTGGACGCACCCATGCGACGCCTCGTCATCGATCCCGAGGCCGGAGCCGACGGCGCGGTCGGCGACTATCTGTGGGCTCTGCGTGATGCGCGCGAGCGGACGCTGGCCCTGTTGCGTCGCCATCCAGACGCCGACCTGGAGCGGGTGGCCGCGGGCGCTCCCGGTTCGCCGGGTTCCCTGCTGTTCCATATCGCCGCGACCGACATGAACTGGCTCTATGAGGACATCCTGGAGCGCACGCCCGATGCGCCGGACGCGGTGTTTCAGCGCCTCGTCCCCTACCCCTATAGGGAGGAGGATGGGCGGCTGTTCGTGGTGACCGGCGAGTCCCTCGAGCAGCATCGGGCTCGGCTGGACGAGACCCGCGCCTTGGTCTTGGGTGCCTTGCGAACGATGTCGACCGCAGAGTTCACGCGCGAGCGCCAGATCAGGGACTACGTGACCACGCCGCAGTGGGTGGCGTACCACCTCGCAGAACACGAGCGCTATCACGCCGGACAGCTCTCTCTGCTCCTGGCGACCCGCTAGCCAACGGCAGGAGCATGGAACTCGCCGCAGCAGGCGGCGGCGCGGAGAGTCCTATCCGCTACTCGGCCCGGTCGACGAGGGTGACCGAGTGCGGGTTGAGGACGCGGCCGACGAGACTCTGGGCGTCGTCGTAGATGTAGAGGACGCGCCCCATCGGCTCCTCCCAGTAGCGGAACGAGCCGGTGAACTCATGGCGGGCCTCCAGCGTGGCCACGGCCCCGCGATCGACCATCGTCCCCTCGTCGGATTGCACGACGAGGTGGCACGGCTTGGCGCTCTGCACGTTGACGTCCAGAACGACCCCGGCGGGAGCGGTCTCTGACCGCTCGACCTCGGCAGGGAGTCGCTCCCAGCCGGCCGGAATCCCGACGACGCCCACAAGGGCAGCGCACGCGAGTAGCAGTGTCAGAGTGATTTTCATGGCGCCCCCCTCAATGAGACCCAAGACTTTCGGCAGGCGGGACGCCCAACCTGTAGCCCAATGTGCGATCGCGGCCGACGAACGGGCCGGAGGACGCTCTAGCCTCCCGACGATCTAGCCCCCCGAGACAAGCACCTCGGCGTCGGCGCTCGGCGGCGTGTCGTCATCGAGGGTGTCCAGGTAGCCATCCGGAAGCGACACGCGTTGCTGCGCGGAGGTCTTGCCTCGCCGGACGCGCATACCCTCAGGCGGGAATGCCAGGTCACGGTCGAGCATCGCGACGGCTGCGGCCATGGCCTGCACGGACTCCGCCTTCATCAAGATCGGCCGTAGCCGTGCTCCGCCCGGGAAGCTCTTGGTGTACCAACTCGTGAACTTCCGCATCATGCGGATGCCAGGACCCTCCCCCACCCAATCACAGAGCAGGCGCGCATGCTCGAGCATGACGTCGGCCACTTCACCGAACGACGGCGGATTCTGCGGCTCGCGTCCCTGGAAGACATCGGCGAGATCGCGGAACAACCACGGACGACCCAGGCAACCGCGCCCCACGATGACGCCGTCGCAGCCCGTCTGCCGCATCATGCGCAGTGCGTCGTGCGCCTCCCAGATGTCGCCATTTCCGAGCACGGGAACCGAGACGAGCGACTTGAGCTCCGCTATGTGCTCCCAGCGTGCTTCCCCTGCGTAGAGCATCGCGGCCGTCCGCGCGTGCATCCCGACCGCGGCGCAGCCCTCACCGTCCCCGATGCGTCCGGCATCCTTGTAGGTGATGTGGTCGTCATCGATGCCGAGGCGGAACTTGATGGTGACAGGGACCTCGCCCGCCCCTTGCACCACGGCCCGCACGAGGCGCCGCATCAAGTTGGGCTTGAGGGGGATGGCGCTTCCCCCTCCCTTGGAAGTCACCTTGCGCACCGGACAGCCGAAGTTCATGTCGAGATGATCGACCCGGCCCTCACCCACCAGTCGCCGCGCGGCCTCGCCGAGGGACTCGGGGTCGACCCCGTAGATCTGCAGCGAGCGCGGACTCTCCTTTGGCCCGAAGCCTGCCAGCCGCATGGTCTTCGGATGCTCGAGGATGATGCCGCGCGCGGTGATCATCTCGCTCACGTACAAGCCCGCGCCGTAGGCGCGGCAGATCGTACGGAAGGGATA
>JAJDEM010000337.1 GCA_029259795.1 Planctomycetota bacterium | reverse complement strand
GCCCGGATCTCCCCTACCCCATAGGTGCCTCGCGCTCCGCGCCCCCCCCAGTCCGTGTGAACTCCGACGCGCGTGGGGATACAGATCCCCCCTTGAAGACACGAGCGGGTTCCGTGCGGAGCAGGCCAAGCGCAGCGCCGGCCGCTCTGCGCGGGTTCGAGTCTGCGCCAGGATGCCCGCGACCCTGCGCGTTCCCCAGTCGGGCCACTCGAGCTTGAGCCGGTGCACCAACTCGGCGACGAGATCAGGCAGTGCCGTCATGGACTTCTTCGTGCTGACCGTCTTGAGCTGCTGACGTTCGACCGCCCGCTCCCAGTTCAGGATGGTGTTGCGCGTGACGGCGAAGGCGTGCGCCGTCGTGTCGATGGAGAGTCTGTAGCGCGCCCGGTGCCAGAGGATCTCCAACCGTTCCCAGGGCAGGTAGTACGGACGACGACGCGGATGAACGCGCAAGAGTCGGCGACGCAGGAGTTCGTTCTCCGCTTCCATGCGGCTGACGCGCTCCTGCAGTCGGGATGCCTCACCGGACAACGGGCGCCGCCCGAGTTTCGCGCGCCTGCGGTCGTGCGCCCGCGCAATCGAGCGAGCGATGTGGATCAGGGCTTCGTGCATCTGACGAGACTACGGTGCGCGGAGCCGCCCTCGGAAACCACGGGGCGAGTGAGCAGAAGCCCCTACGCGCCTCACACCCACCTCACCGCTCAAGCCAGTAGCCCGGACGGCGTTTGGCGTGCGCGACGGCGAACACCTCCAAGCCCTCGTTCGTCATCGTGAAGAAGTTCACGAACGGAAACCGCCCGACGACATGCCTGCGAAAGGGCATCTCCATGCGCCAGACCGGGAATGAGAGCGGACGCTCGCCAATATTCTCAAGTGCCACATCGATGGCCGCGACAAACTCAGCACCGAGGCCCGCGCGCTTGGATTCATACCACAGAGCGGCGGCACTCAACTCGGCCTCCGCCTCGGGCGCGATGCGGATGCGGTGCGTCACTCGCCAGCCAAGCGTCCTAGGATCCTGGCACGGACCTCACCCCACTCGGGTGCCGGCTCACCGCGCTCGGCGGCGGCGGTCTGGCGGCGCTCAAGTTCGGCCGCCCATGCCTCGTCCCAGCCCGCATCCGCAGGGCCGTCGAGACTAGCGAGCACCTCCGTGGCGATCCTCACGCGATCCTCCTCTGGGAGGCCGAGCACGTCGTTCAGGAGTTTGCGGGCCGCGTGTGTCATCACCACCAGCCTACCAGGGGTCCTCGGCACTGATCGGGTGCAGAGACTACCGAACCGCGGAAGAGTGCATCACAATTGTGGCCGATGGGTGCCAGGCACCGAGCAGTCGGAATCCTGGTGCACTGTTCCGCGGTACCCAATCGAGACTTCGTCTCGTCTAGACTTGCTTTCTCGCTCCGCCGGGGAGGTTCACGCCATGTTCGACGCGCTTCGCATCTCCCTGTTCGCCTCCGTCGTGCTTGCCGCTGGTCTCGTGGTCGCCTGTGCGTCTCCCAACAAGCGCTCCCCGACACGCCGCGCCACGGGTCCCAACGCGGACCCCATCCTCGAGGCAGGCTCCGGGCCCCCGTCGATCGCGGGCGTCGTCCACGACGACCAAGGCCAGCCCATCCCGGCCGTCTGGATCTATGTGGAGGGCCACCCGAAGCCGAACCAGAGTCCTCCTGCTTGGCGCACGGACGTGGACGGGCGGTTCGAGATCGACGACATTCCTCGGGGCCCCGTGAAGTTGCTCGTGACTGGCGGCTCCCTCTACTCCAACGTCGCGAAGAAACAGATCGTGGAGACCCGGACGGGCGTGCGCGACCTCGTGATCGTGATTGACCCGGGTCCGCAGCTGTTCCTGCGCATCGTCGGCTACGTGCCTGGCGAGCAGGAGCGATATGCGCGCGTGATGTGGGCGGAGCCCGATGGCGCTCACGAGATCCGCTACGCGCCCATCCGCGACGACGGCTGGACACGCTTCGTCACCTTGCCTCTCGACCGGGAGTTCGAGATGTGGGCCGAAGCTGAGGTCAACCGGCGGCACGTTTGCGCACCGGGCCTGAAACCCGGGGATACCGAGCACCGCATCGAGATCCAGGAGGTCAAGGACATCGCCGGGAAGGTACGAGCCTCGAAAGCCCTCATGGAGTCGCGGATCGAGGAGGCCCCAGGGCCGCTTCTTGATCGACTCCGTGTGGTCGTCTACGCGAAGGCACCTCGGGGTGCGCCTCATTTCCAGTTCCGTGTCGTGCAAGGTCGGGTGGAGCAAGACGGCTCCTTCCGCGTTCGCGGACTTCCCCCAGGGATGTATGTCGTAAGCATTGGCACGGGCATGGGCGAGGTCTTCAGCGTCGAGAAGTATCTCGAGGCAGGGACGACGGACGCGATCGTCAGTTTCGACTAGATCCCGCCGTCGCTGTACCGGGCAGACTCCGACGTCGTACGGTGCCGTGAAAGAGACCCACCGCTTCACGGGCGACCTGCGTCATCGACTGGTGATCTTGTTACGCGGCTCCGAACTCCGTACTCTCTCTCGAAGCCACCGGCGAAATCACTCTCATCCAAGACGACCTCGAAACCGCGTACCAAGTCAGAGCAAGCCAAGCCGATGATCGACCACCTCGCCATTGACGTCAGTGATCTCGCAAAGAGCGGCCACTTCTACGACCAAGCTCTCGCGCCTCTCGGCCACAAGAAGCTCTCTGACGCTCCCGTCGAGTTCGGCGGTCGCCTCACCCTCGGATGGACGGACTCCATCGAAACCGAGTTCTATATCGGCGTCGGCTCTTCCACCAAACCTCGCATCCATATCGCCTTTCGGGCAAAGGACCGCCAACAAGTCGACGACTTCTACCACGCAGCCCTCGCCGCCGGCGGCATCCACAATGGCAAGCCGGGCCTTCGCCCCCAGTACCACGAGAACTACTACGGCGCTTACGTCCTCGATCCCGACGGCCACAATGTCGAGGCTGTCTGCCACAAGCCTCTTGATGACTAGTACGAGAGCGGTGCCGCGTGAACGAGGTCCCCACTTCGCGAGCGGCCTGCGTCATCAACGGATGGGTTGGTACGCGGCGCCTTGCTAGGATGGTCGTCGCCATGGCGTGCCGGCGCACGGCTTTGGAGTGAACGATGAACGTTTTCAGGAACCTCCTGTTGGCAACCGCATTCCTGACGGTGGGCGTCGTCTTCGTAGGGTGCGTGACCGTCTACGAGTCTGACGAAGACCGTGTGCAAGGGCGCCGTGGCCCCTGGGCAGAGGGCGAGGTCTACGATGTGGATGCCTTCGACGTCTTGGATGCCGCCTCTGGCCGAAGGTGATGGCATGGAGTACCGCGTACCCCCCGCCGCTCACACGACGTCGGCCCGGTACTCGTCCAACACCTGCTTGAGAATCGCCACATCCGACTCGAAGGTCTCCGGCAGCAGGGGGCCGAACGAGAAGCGGAACCAGTTGGCGTAGGGCGACACGTAGGCCGGGTCCTTGTCGTGCGGCCGCGCCATGTCGCAGTCCTTGCCCTCGAGGATCGCAGCGCCGTGCTTGAACAGCCGCCGGTTCAGCTCGCTGGCGTTCAGGCCCTCGGGCAGCTTCATCCAGTGGTAGAAGCCGCCGTCGCCGGTGAAGACCTCGAGGCCCATTTTCCTGAACGCCTCGCCGTAGCGGGCACGCTGCATGCCGTAGTGCTTGTCGATGGCCTCACGCGCCTGGGCGACGCGGCTCGGCTCGAGGAGCTCCACGGCATAGCGTTGCGACGGGTGGCTGACGCCACCCATGCCAAAGCTCGAGAAGTTCGAGAGCGTCTCGACGTTGGACTTGCTGGCGATCATCCAGCCGATGCGAATGCCCGGGCACTGCAGGCCCTTGGTGCACGCACCCGCAAGGAACACGTTGCTGTTGTCGAGATCCTTCACGTACTGGATGCCGCTGACGCCCTTCGAGGCGTGGAACATCTCGTAGGCCTCGTCGAGGAGGATGCCGTTTCCCGGCTGCTCCGCCATCGCCATGAGCTCCTCGAGCTCGGCGCCGGCGCGGGTGTGGCCGGTCGGGTTTCCGGGGTTGGAGATGACCGGGAACAGGTTCGTCTTGTGGTTGAGACCTGCGCGATCGAAGTACGCCGCGTTGCGCGGATGGAAGCCATTCTCCTCGGTGAACGGCACGACCCGCCAGTCGGTATCGGTCTGGGTCATGATGTCGAGATACGCCGGCCACTCGGCGTTGCCGATCCGCACCTCGACGTGCGTCTTCAAGAACGCGAGCACCGCATAGATGCCGGGACGACCGCCGGCGAACACCATCACGTTCTCGGGTGTGATCTGCGAGCCATAAAACGAGTTGTAGTACCCAGCGATCGCTTCGCGCAGATCCGGAAGTCCCCATGCCTTCGGATAGAAGCGGTCTTCCCAGGTCACCTCGACGTTGCTCGGCAGCACCGGCCCGCCCTCGAGCTGGGTCGTCAGCGGGAAGCCCTGAGACCAGGGATGCGTGCCCTCGGTCCCCATGAAGCGCCCGAAGCTGTCCTGGAACTTGTAGAGGGTTTCGTAGATGCCCATGGGCGGGCAGTCGTCAGAGAGGAAGGAGTCGCGTTGCATGGGTTCGGGCGCCGGGATGGAACGGGCCGCGCAGTGTACGGTGCCGCCTGGGAACTTCACGGGGCGGCGAACCGCCCCAAGAATGCCGTTGTGCGCCGCTGAGGGTGCGCCGAGGATGCCACCATGCGTGCCTGCGGATTCCTGACCCTCCGCCTCATGGCGTGTGCCCTCCTTGCCTCCTGCCTTGCCCTGCCCGCCGAGGCGAAGTGGGGTGCCGACATCAACGCCGGCGCCGGCCCGACGCTCATCGAGGACGTAGCGCCGGTTCTCCTGCGCATCGTCAAGGCGCCAGCGGCGGCCCGCGAGGGACTCATCGAGAAGGCGGTGAAGGACATCGGCCTGCCCGGGATCGAGGCCCTCAAGCGCTTCCGCAATCCCGAGCTCGCGCCGTTCTACCTGGCGCTCGCCCGCCACGCGGAGTGGACGGTCCGCCATCGTGCCCTGTATGCACTCGAGTACTTCGCCGGCACAGAGGGCCTCGAGGCGGCCCTCGCCCAGGTGGGCGCTGCGGAGCCACGCTTGCGGGAGAAGGCCGTCATCACCTGCATCAAGCTCTGGGATGGCCGCAAGCTGCCCGCCACGCTCGAGGAGCGCCTGACCCAGGAGGACGACTTTCACGTGCGTCGCTGTCTCGATGCGCTCGTCCTGCATGTCGGCGGCAAGCTGCCCTTCGCACGGGTGCACACCGAGCATGTCGAGCGCCGACCCGACGGGCTCCTGCTCACGCCGTTCCTCAGCGGCATGAACAACGCGTCGAAGGTCGCGCCGGGCTACACCGCGAAGGCGAACGCGCGCCAGGGCGGAGGCAGCGCCACCAAGCTGCCGCCCGCCGACCGCTGGGTGCGCCCGCTGCTCGGCTACGGCAACGAGGTCGTCAGCGGCACGAGCCTCCAGCCCTTTGCCAACCTGCGCCAGAACGGCGCCGTCTATCACACCGGCCACGATGTCGGCGCGTCCCTCGATGGCGCCGGCTACTACGCGCCCGCGGCGGGCATCGTGAAGTTGATCCACACCGGAAGCGACATGGGCACCATGCTCGTGGTCGAACACCACATGGGGGCCAAGGCGTTGGTCAACAGCGTGTACATGCACGGCGGCAGCGCCGTGTTCGTGAAGGCGGGTCAACGCGTAACGTGCGGCCAGCTGCTCGGCACAATGGGCATGAGCTACAGCATCGAGAACGGCGGCCACTACGCCCACCTGCACTACGGCATGTACCCCGGCCCGTTCTCGATGACGCACAACTACGGCTACAAGCCGGTGAAGGCAGGGCTCTCCGACTGGTACGACCCGGCGGCGTTCCTGGCCGCGTGGACGGCACGCACCCAGCCGATCGTTCCGGAGATGGGCCGAGCCCCGCCGGCGCTCGCCAAGGCGCGTGCGCTGCTTGCCAAGGGTGCCTACGGCGCTGCGTACGCTGCAGCAGAGAGCGTGAAGTCCGCGAGCGGCGCCTACGCCGAGCGGATGATCAAGGCCCTGGAGGCAGCACCTGCCGAGGCGCTCAAACGCGTGGAACGCCTGCGAGCGGACGGACTCCCTGCCGACGCGCTGCGGCTCCTCGGCACGCACGCCAAGTCGCTTGCCGGCATCCCCGGGGCGGAGGCGTTGACCGAGCGCTTCGGGGCGTGGAAGAAGGACAAGGGCCTGAAGGCCGAGCTGCAAGCCGAGAAGGCGTATCTTTCGACCGTGAAGAAGACGGCCCGCGCCAAGGATCCCGCCAAGGCGCTGGCGACGTGGCGCAAGTTGCTCGAGAAGCACAAGGACTCGCCTGTTGCGTCGCGCATCCGGGCGAAGATCGAAGCCAAGTAGGATCCTGCCTGGGATGGCGGGAGGATCTCGGACGTCGTCTCGGCGAGTACTCTACGTTCCGCGCGAGACGATCACTGGTCGTCGAGCGATCGCCCCGCCCGCATAGCGCTGAGGCGCAACCTTCCTGCGCTCATGTTTGAGAACTCAACGGGTCCGGCGACTCCGCGTTCAGAGCGTAGCGCAAGCCCGTGAGTCTGCCGGCTGCGGGGATACGGGGCGGGGCGAGCCGGCCAGCACTCGCAACCGCCCCACGGGCGGCTCCGGACGATGGAGTCCTGACCGCGCCGGCGGGCTCGCCGATGGCCGCAGCGCGCACGAGGCGACTACTTCTTGCCGTCCGACCTTGCCTCGCTCGTCCCCTTGCGCTGGATCTCGTTCCACCAAGCCAGCATACTCCTGCGTACTTCGACGAGTCCCGCCGCATTGAGCTTGGCGTCCGTGTGCACCGGGAAGGTGCGCCACCACGGGTCCTTCTCTCGAAGCTCGGCCGGCACGGCGAGGACGCGGTCGCGCAGAACCTCGTAGGATTTCAATGCGATCGCCGCCGGCACAGCGGGGCTCGCCTGGATCACGTCGGTGAGGACGTAGCGAAGCTGCCAGCGGGGGCCGACGTCGGATATGCGGCCCAGGTCCTCAAGCGCCTCCAGCCGCAGCTTCACGCCCGCCTTGCTATCCATCCAGGCCAGCCACGCGTTCCGGTTGGCTTCGGCCCCGCTCAGCGGGAGCCGCGCCTTCTCGCCATTGGCGATGTCGTTGCGGCCGGTCAGCTTCACCAGCGCCAGGCGTGCAGCGTTGTACTCACGCTCCAACGATGAACGTGCGACGCTTTCGAAGATCTCACGCATCTCCTCGTCGGTAAATGAGGACGTCGGCGGATCGAGGGACATCGCCTTGATGTGTGCGAACAGGTACAGGAGCCCGGCCGGTGCGCGGATCGACCCAAGCGCCGTTGCCCCGGCATTCCGGACCTCACCTACCGAGTCTTCCAGCGCCAGTCCCGCGTAGCGGGCCGCGGTGCGCATGACGCCAGGGTCTGCACGGCCGGCCCGAAAGCGACCCAGGATGTAGATGACCGCGAGGCGGCAGATCGGGTCCGGCTCGATGGAAGGGAACATTCGCTGGTAGATGGTCGGATCGACGAAGGTCAGGTCCAGTTCGTAGTACTCCTGGAGCGCCTTTTGCCGAACTGCCACGTCTTCGTCCACGCATCGGGCGATCAGGGCAGCCAAGACGTCGGCGCTCGGTTTCTCTGGCTTGGGCCGGACGATCCCGTCCCCGCCGGCCTCGATCAACTCGATGATCTTTGCCACGCGCGCAGCTTCCTTCGGACGCTCTTTCAGAAGCACGTGCCTGCGGCGCAAGTACGGCAGCCTCTCCTTGTGGCGTCCGAGCATCGCGAGGCCGAGGTCGAACCTGTCGAGCGCCTTGACGGACAGGGGTTCGCTGCGAGCGGCCTCCTCCAGGTGACGCTTGGCCTCCTCAATCTCAGCCGTGACCCACGCGGCCGCGGCATCGTCGTCGGGTGAGCG
The DNA here is from genome assembly GCA_029259795.1 of Planctomycetota bacterium. Classification (GTDB taxonomy): domain Bacteria; phylum Planctomycetota; class PLA2; order PLA2; family JAEUHO01; genus JAHEIK01. Next base: position 22,583 of record JAJDEM010000337.1, on the reverse strand, counting down.
GGCCAGACGCGCCTTGGCACCGAAGAGTCGACACTCTGCCAGCGTCCGGTGGCCCCACGCGCGATAGCTCACGGCGGTCTTGTCTGTCCGGCTTCGGGGCAAGCGGGCGAGGGCCTTGTGCGTCTCCTTGGCCGCCGTGTCGTAGTCCTTGTCGATCAACAGCGCTTTCACCAGCATGGCGCGTACCGGCAGGCTGCCAGGCTCGTCGCGCACCATGCTGCGCAGCACCTTGAGCGCGGCGGCCACCTCCCCGTTTCTCACATGCGCCTCTGCGAGCTTGCGACGCATCCTCATGTCGTCTGGCGTGACGCTGAGTATGTTCTTGAGTTCGCCGATGGCAGCGTCCCACTGCTCCAACTTCAGCGAGCAGTCAACCCACTGCCTACGCAGGCGCAGCAGCTTGGGGTGCCGGCGAATCTGCGCCTCGACCAGGCGCTTCGCGCTGGCCGGGTCGCCCAGCCACACGTACGCGTTGGCCATGAGTGACAGGGCCGCGTCCCCATGTCGCTCGCTCCGTCCCGGCACCTCGCGCAGGCGCTTGGCGAAGGTGATCGCGCCCTTGTAGTCCTTGCGAGCGAAGAGCGCCCTGGCTTTGGATTGCACGTAGTCGGGATTGGACGGCCGGAGCCGAAGTGCGCGATCGATGTGCTGCTCCATGCGAGCAGAGTCCTTCTTCTGGGCGTACATCACGGCCATGCGGTAGTGCGCCTGATGGAAGTCGGGCCAGAGCTGAGTGGCGGTCTGCATCGCCGCCAAGCCCTCATCGTATTCCCTGTTGACCTCGTGGGCGCGCCCGACCAGGAAGCGCGCGAGCGGGCTGTTCGCCTTGAGCGCCTGCTGCTTGTAGCGGCGCACGATGCCCCCAAAGCCGCGCTTCTCGCTCAACGCGCTCCGAATCAGCCGGTCCTGCACCTTGACCTCGCGCTCAATCTCGGCATCCGCGTGAGGGGCGGCCGCCCCGCCCCGCGCGTATGCCGCGGGGAACTCAAACACGGTGGCCGCGACAACCCAGCTGAACAGGACGTACAAGCTCACTAAGTCGGCGCGCTGCATGGGACCTCTCGGGGAATCCACGGGTGGGATCCTACTGGAGAACTACCGCACGCGGGGCAGCGAGGTACGCAGACCGCATCCATGCTAGGCGGTTTCCTCCAGCTCGTTCCGGCGCAAGGCGCCGAGCGTACGCTCTAGCGCCCGGTGGGGACTAGGCCGTCGAGTAGCGGTGTCTTCGTCCACGTTCGGCCGTCCAGCCAGGCTCGGGTGATCGGCTTGCCAGCACCGCCGAATCCGTCCTCCCACGGGATCGTCGGGAACATCGCGCGCAGCTTGACCATGGCCTCGAAGGAGAGACAGCAGTTGCTGTCGAGTCGTTCGACCCAGAGTCCGGTGAGCGAGGGCTCGAAGTCGATGAACATGCTGCTGTCGAAGTCCATGAGCACCCACGTGCGGTCCGCTTCCAGGAGAGCGACGACTTCCGCGCGCGCGGTCTCATCCCCCGAGAGGGCGAGACCTACGGTCGCATCCCAATAGCGCCCGCGGTGGCGCGCCCGCTGGAGGTTGCGTAGCGCCTCCCGCGCCCGCTGGTCGTCAACGAGGCCGAGCGCGTGCAGGCATCCATCCGGCAGGTCGGGCTCGTCCTGCTCTCCCTCCGTGGCCGCGACCACGTGCAGCACAGCCGCCAAGCCCTTCCCCTCCCGGAGAAGGACGGCCGCCCCCGAGAGGGGCTCCTCGTCGATGAGCTCGTCGGCGTCGATGGAGAAGACGCCGGACAGCGCGGGCGGTAGGCCCTGCGCTACGAGTAGCGCCTGCATCGCAGCCATGCGTTCGGGGTAGTCCCCCATCGCCATCTGATCGACCAGGAAGGCCCGTACGCGCTCGTCGGCTACGCGCCCGAGGTAACGAGCGTCCCCCTCATACGACACCGACCAGTGCTCCAACATCTCGTCGATGAATGCGGTGTCGCCAAGGCGTGCCAGCAGGACAAGCACAGCTCCCCGAATGGTTGGCTGCGTCTCAACCCACCGCTTGAGCACGGCGCGTACTGGCTCCGGGCGGCGATGATGCAAGGTGGCGAGGAAGGGAGTCAGCTTGTCGAAGTCGAGGCTCTCCTCGGCCAGAGCTGGCAGTGCCCCGAGGCGAGACACGAGGGCGTCCACCTGCGCATCGGAGACAAGCCCCTGACGCACATAGGCGTGCCACGAGCAGAGCGTGAGCGTCGACGCCTCCTGCGCCCACAACATCGCCTCGACGACATCGAGGTCGTCGTCTCCGATCTTGACCCCATAGTCCCGTTCGATCCACGGGCGACCCTCGGGACCCAAGCGTGCGCTCTCTGCTGGGAAACGAGGTGGCCACGCGCTGAGAATCTCACGCGCTGCCTCCCGACGTGCACGCGGGCGGTCCGCGATCCAGGAGAGTTCGTCCGCCGTGATGCCGGCGTCAAAGAGCGCTCGAACCCGCGCCCGTCCGGCAGGGGAATCGAGCGCGGCTGCGGCGTGTACGGCGCGGTCGTTGGACTCACGGGCCCACGCCGCCACCTGGTCACGTCCCTTCGGTCCGGGAAAACGCGCGAGGCCTCGCATGGCCCACTGGATCAGGTCGGGCGTAGGCCCACCCTCGAAGACGCGCGGACTCTCTTCGCTGGGTCGATACGGTGCCAGCAACGCGTGCAAGAAGGGCAGGTCTCGGGGGCCGGGCGTTAGGGTTCTCGCCCAGCGTCGAAGCCACGTGCTGATGTCGTAGAGCTTGAGCTCGGGCAGGGGATCCCCCGCCACCGAGAACCCAGCCACGGAGCCCTCGCGTGAGGCCTCGGCGAGTTCCTTGAATGCCTCGGGCAGCCCCTCTGCGGTTGTGGACACGACATCAAGGGGTACGGCCTTGAGCTTGGGGATCGGTTCGCCAGCACGCTGCGCACGCAACCGGCCAAGCGCGTACACAAGCCCACGCGCGACGACGCCCCGATGAACGTCTTCCCGGTCGTAGAGGGCGCTCTGCAGGAAGCACCAGAGCACGCCCTGGAAGAGGGACAGCGGCGCCGACTCCAGCAGCGGCAGGAGGCCCACCGCATGACGCGAGCGCAGCACCTTGTGGATGCTCTGCACCTTGCTGTTGTGCCAGTCCTCGGGCGGCCGCGCGGCGACCGCAGCGAGGAACGGAAGTAGTTCATCCCGCCCGACTGCGTGTCGACTCTCGAAACCCCAAGACGCTCGCTGATCGCTCTCGATGAGCGTGAACGGCTCCGAAAGAAGCAGCCTGCAGACGCGCTTGATCTCGCCGTGATCGAGCATGCGCACATCCAGCGCGCTGGCGGCGATGGTGGCCACTTCAACATCCTTGGACCGCAGTGCGTTGCGCAGAAGCTCGACGCGTTCCCTCTTAGGGAGAGCCTTCCACGCTTCTAGAGCCGCCGCCTGGACGGCTTCGTCCGTTGAAGCAAGCGCGCGAAGACGCGCTCCTTCGCCTTCCTCTGCCTGGAGCGCGAGCGGGGTCGCAAAGACGAGCAAGACCAACAGCAGGAAATGACGCACGCGGTCTCCCCAGGGACAGGCTCCCGTTCTATCACCCCGCGGCACGGCTCGACGGCCAGCGCCGTAACTCCGCGGGGACAGCGTTCGGTGACGAAGCAGGTACGCGGCCGCCGGGTTCAGCCTTCCAAACGACCGGATTCGCAAGGTCGCCGCGTCAAACCCCGCGCTCGTACTCCGTGTACTTGCGGGCGCTTCCGCGCACCTGATCGGCCGGGTACTTCTTCCGATTCGCCTCGAGCTTCTGCTTGGCCACATCGACCGGATCCAGCCCGAGCTTGTCCGCAAGTCGGATCAGGTACATGAGAACGTCGCCAATCTCGTCGCCCACCGCCTTGCGCTTCTCAGCGGGCAGGTCGCTGCTCTCGTCAGGCGTCAGCCACTGGAAGTGCTCCATGATCTCGGCGGCCTCTACGGCGAGCGCCATCGAGAGGTTATTTGGAGTGTGGAACTGGTCCCAGTCGCGCTCCTCTGCGAACGCTCGAACCTCCTGAATCAGATTTTTCATTGGGGAGAGGATACAGGCCCCGCACTCCCCGTACGGGTACGGGGGCACGGAGACCGGCCGCCCCTCACTCGCCTCGACGGTCCCGGAAGGTCCAGGCGAGGATGCGGCTCTGCTTCTGACCGTGGGCCATTTCGAGTACTCGCACGTCGGTGGCCTCAGCGGCCCGTAGTGCGTGGGTCAGGCGCGGGAGATGCGCGCCCTTCGAGACCAGGGTCGTAAACCACTCACAGAGCGCTGGCCGCTTGGCGCTCTGGAAGATCATGCGCTGCACGAAACCCAGCTCGCCTCCGGCGCACCAGAGTTCGCTGGCATGCCCACCGAAGTTCCGGCCGGCGGGCGCGCCCTGGCGGGCTGCGTGGCCCGCAGCCTTCTCTAGGCGACGCGTGCCGCCCTTGCGCTTCTTGGCCGAGAGGTTCTGCCGCTTGCGTCGGTTGCCTTCCGCGGCCTCCTCGGCCGACGCGTAAAATGGCGGATTGCACATCGACAGCGCGAAGCGCTCGCCGGCTCTGACCACACCCTTGAAGCACTGAACCGCCGAAGGCTGCTGCCGGATCTCGATCAACTCGCTCACCTCGGGATGGGCTGCGACCAACCCCGTCGCCCAGGCGCAGGCCGCGGCGTCGACCTCGGTCCCGACGAAGCGCCAGCCGTACTCCCGGGCGCCGATCAGCGGGTAGATGCAGCTGGCCCCTGTCCCGATGTCGAGCACGGCGGTGTCCGAGCCGCGCGGCAGAAGGCCGCCGTCCGCGCCGCTGGCGAGCAGGTCGGCCAGGTGGTGTAGGTGCTCACTCCGCCCGGGAATGGGCGGGCAGAGCGCGCCGGGCTGGATGTCCCAGTCGTGCAGCTGATACGCGTGGCCCAGAAGCGCCTGATTGAGAGCCTTGACGGCCGCCGGATCCGCGAAGTCGATGGACGTGTTGCCGTGCGCGTTGGGTCCAACGAAGCGGGCCAGCGCCGGACGGCAGCCGACGAGCGCCTCGAAGTCGTAGCCGTCCCGGAATCGGTTTCGGGGATGCAGGCCTTCCTTGGGAGCGCGACGGTTCATGGGTCCGAGGGTACGAAGGCCGGGTCGGAATGGGAGAAGCGTTGGGCCTCGGGCTGTCCCTGCCGCTACATGCTTGGGGGCTCGGCATCCGCCGCGTCGCCCGCGGCTGCAGGAATCGACGGAGCGGCGAGCATTGCGTAGAGGCAGAGCAACACGAGCAGGATCGACACGATGAGCATGCGCTCGTACACGATGTAGTCCCAGAAGGTCGGCTTCGGCACGTCGGGAAGTGCCTCGAACATGTCCTTCGTGATGGTGACGATGTACTTGCCCGTCGTCGCCTTGCTGTCGTCCTGCAGGAAGCTGCGCACCTCGTTCGCGTCGATGGAAGCCGGGTAACCATAGATGCGCATCAACGCTACGGCGTAGTACGTACCGTCGTAGCTGGGCGCACCGGACGGATATGTCGCGAAGCCACCGCCACGCCGGAAGCCCGAGCCGTCATGCTTGTGGCAGGCCTCAAGCCACTTGTGAACCTGCGGCCGCCAGGTGGCGAGGTCGATTGGATGCCCCAGAAGCTCAAGGAGCTGCGTGATCCGCAGCGTGTCCTCGAGGACTCGGAACGGCTTGTCGTCCCCAGCGGCGTCCTTGAGGTCAGCGATCAGGCGCTCTGCGAGGAACGCTCGCTCTGCGGGCGTGAAGCCTCCCTCCGCGAGCGTCACGCGAACAGCCCAGTCGTCCTGATCCGTGTAGAAGAGCCTCTTGAACGTCATCGAGGGGCGGAGCAAGTGCGTGCGGCGCTTCTCCAGTTCGCGGAGCCCGCGGAAGTCCCCGGGGCGCAGCAGTCCCGCGCGCATGCCGCGGCTGAGCATGTACGGGCCCTGCGCGCCACGGAGTGTCGCCTCGAAGAGCGCCCGCGGCCGACGCTCGTCGTAGGTGCGACCACTCTCTCGCAGCCAAGTGGCGCAGAACTCCCAGTCCTCCCACGTGGCGGAGCCATGTTTTGCGCGGTCGAAGGACTCGACGTACTCCTGCACGTCCTCCGCCGTCGTCGGCATCAAGCGTGGGACGATGACCCAGCCGACGAGGAGGGCGACGACCGGGACCATGCACAAGGCGAGCGCGCGGCCCTTCCGGGTCTTCTCGTCGACGTCGCGCGAGCGGCCATGAAACTGGATCGCAGCGAAGATCCCCCAGCCGAGGTACCAGACCGCCGGCACGAGGGCCGGCGCAAGCAGGTGCGGCGTAGCGCTCGCGCCCATGCCCATGCCGAAGAACATGGAGAGCAACCAGAATCCGGCGCCGCACAGACTCCCGATGGCCTGCCTGGTGGCCAAGCCCGCGCGGGCCAGCGCGATGAGGGCAAAGGCGAACACAAAGAACGATCCGACCAGTCCGGCGAAGAGGAGTCCACCGTGCGACGTCAGCAGCGCGACGTAGAGCGCGCCGAAGTACAGCGCCGCCAGCCACCCCCAGCGACGCATCCACGCCGACATCGCCTGCTTGTACTCCGCGGCGTTCGCGCTGGCGGCTTCCGCACTTGTTGCGCGGCGGGTCTGCACGACGGCGAAGACGAACCCGCCAAGCGCCAGACACACGGCCACGGCCGGCAGCGCGAGCCAACCGAGCAGCTTGCTACCGACGCTGAGCGGTGCAGTCTTCGCAGCACCAGCAAGGACCTTGCCACCGGCGAGGAACGGCACAGGCAAGACCGATGCCGCGGCGCGCACCCAACCAGGCAGTGCGGCGATGGCAGCATGGGCACCATCCTCCGTCGCGTCGTTTGCTTCGGCCCCAGCCATGCGATCCTTCACGCCCGATTCGAACGCCTCGGGGTCCGGACGCAGGTCGCCAAGGGCGGCGCGCAGGCGCTGATCAATCACGTCATGGGTGCTCATAGGAAGACTCCCGTTCCGATCACGCGGTCGCCGCCCGGCGCGAGGATGCGCCGCAGCCGCTTGCGGGCCTGATAGAGGCGGCCTTCGACCGTCTTGGCGGTGGTGCCGAGCAAGGCCGCAACGTCGGCCACGGGCGAGCCTTCGAGGTGGTGCATCAAGACGACCTCGCGAGAGCGCGCCGGGAGCCGCTCGATCGCACGCCTCACGGCGAGCGTGTCCTCCGTCGGCTCCGTCGCGTCACGAGCGATCGCCGGCGCAAGGGCCTCCTCCGAGCTGCGGATGCGGCGCTCGCGGCGGATCCGCGCGCGGCGGTGGTTGCGCCACGTTCCTCGGGCGATGCCGCGCAGCCAGGCACCGAAGACCTCGGCGCTGCGCCAATCCCCTCGGCAGCGGTGGCGGCCGAGCCACGCCTGCGCAAAACTCTCTTGCGCCACCTCCTCGGCGTCCGCCCAGGATGCGCCCCAAGACACCACCAGGCCGATCAGCGGTCCGCGGTAGGTGTCGAGCAGTTGCGCGAGGTCCATGCCCCTCCTTCACAGGGAAGTGTCCGCTCGCGCACCCGATCCCTCAGCAAAAGCGCGAGATCTTTGCCCGCCGACGCCCAGCACCCCCCCCCCCACGCGAGCTACGGAGACCGCAGGCACGGAGGCCGACAGTCCCTCGGAGGCTTCCCCACAGCCTCAGTCGCGGCCCTGGGGCCCTGGAAAGCGCGGCTTTCTCCGTCCGCCGTGCGACCCTGCTGCAGAGTTGCCGCCCCCCCTAGGTCTGGTGCTTGGAGTTGATGGATGCGTGTACGCGGTCGCCTCGAGCCACTGCTCGAACAAGGCGTAATCGAAGAGATCCGGCGAGCCTTGATGAGCGGCAAGGAGGCTGAGGTCTTCCTGGTGGTCTCCGGGGGCGAGGAGCGCGTAGCGAAGGTCTACAAGAACGCCCAGTTCCGGAGCTTCCAGAACCGCGCCGACTACACCGAGGGCCGCACCGTTCGCAACAGCCGCGAGCAGCGGGCGATGAACAAGCGCTCCCGGCACGGCCGCGCCAAGACGGAGGACGCCTGGCGGTCGGCGGAGGTCGACGCGATCCACGTGCTGCGGTCCGCCGGGGTGCGGGTGCCCGAGCCCTTCGCCTTCACAGAGGGCGTCCTGGTGATGGAGTTGGTCAAGGGCGAGGACGGCGCTCCGGCACCGCGCCTCGTGGACGTGCAGTTCACCGCCGAGGGAGCCACCGAGGTCTTTCACACCCTCCTGCGTGACGTCGTCAAGATGCTCTGCGCGGGCGTCATCCACGCGGACCTATCCGAGTTCAACGTGCTGATGTCGACGACCGGTCCCGTGATCATCGACTTCCCCCAGGCCGTCGACCCCGCGCGCAACCAGAGCGCGCGCAAGCTGCTGATCCGGGATGTGAAGAACATCACCAGCTTCCTGGGTCGCTTCGCGCCCCAGCTTCGGCGCACGCAGTACGGCCCCGAGCTGTGGGACCTCTACGAGAGCAACGAGCTGGATCCGGACACGGAGTTGACCGGCAAGTACGAACCGGGCAAGGCCGAGGTCGGCTCGCTGCTCGAGGACATGCGCGCCTTGGAGGAGGAAGCCCGGGAACGACGCGAAGCCCTCGGCCTGCCGCCGCCTGGACCGGCGCGGCGACCGGTGGTGGATCAGCCGCCTCCTCCGAAGACCTCCCCGAAGTCCAAGCCAAAGCAAGGGCGCGGCAAGCAGCAACGGCGAGGTCGCAACGCGGGTCCCGCCCAGCCTCCCAACGATCGACAGACATCGCCGACAGGCGATGGACCGCAGAAGCGTCGTCGACGGCGGAGGCGCTCGGGCGGCCAGGGTCCGCAGAACGGACCGACCCCGCAGGGTGGGCAGTCAAGCGCTCCTCGCACGCCCGCTCAGCCCGCGCCGAAGCCCGCATCGGGGGACCAGCCTGCCGCTCGCGGCAAGCGACGCCTCCGACGGCCCCGACGGCCCCGACGCGGCGGGGGCGGCAAGCCCTCCGGCTCCGCACCCAAGAGTTGAGCGACAGCCCCACCGTACGGGCGGAGAGTGGCACGGCGCGTTCACGCGACGCCGAGCGCAGACAACCTCAGGCGTTACCCATGCGAGAACGCAATTGCCGATGTCCCCCTACGGAAACCCCGTAGCCGAGACGCAGACCCCAGGACGGCGTTCAGCGCTCTCGTTACTCCTCGGTCGCGTGCGAGCGCGAGATGTCCATCAGGTGCACCCACGACTCAAGCAGCGGGTCCCGTGCGCGCAGCGGATCGTGCATGGCGGCTCGGACGCAGGACGCAACCGCGGAGAGATGCGCAGCGAACCCGGCATTGCCACCGATCCGTGCGGCGGCCCGGAGCGTCTCGACCTGCTCGAGGACGTCCCTCAGCTCCACGCGCCCGGGCGGCTGCACCATCGAGAGGCGGCGGACCTCGACGATAAGACGATCAAGCATGACCAAGTTCACCGGAAGCATCGCGTCTCCACTTCTCGTGGAAAGCTTGCACGCAAATCACCTCAGGCGAGCCAGCACTCGAACGGCGCGTAGATAGTTGCTTACAATAGGTATGAACGGCGCGCGCGGTTCTCCCCGCGCTCGCCGCTCACTCCGGCAGCCCCCACAGCACCCACGCCGCCCAGTAGTACGGGTGGTTCCACTTCTGATTCCCGGCCTTGTCCCGGAACTCGCGCACGTGCTCCTGCGCCTTCTTGAGTGCCGCGGCGGCGCCCAGGCCCTGCTTGCCGCCCTTCGGATTCCACAGTTCGTAGAACTTGATCATCAGCGCCTGGGTGGCTTCATCGTCGACCTTCCATAGCGAGCACATGACGCGCGGAGCGCCCGCGAACATGAAGGCGCGGGTGAGGCCGAGGATGCCCTCCGTCCGGTAGAGGCGGCCCTTCGCGGTGTCGCAGGCCGACAGCGTCACAAGGTCGGCAAAGACGCGCAAGCCAAACAGGTCCGCGCAGGTCAAGAGGCCGTCATCGCCCGCGTCCGGGGTCAGCGCAAGGGCAGAGAACAGCGGCCGCTCCGCATCGATCAGGCCGTGGCAGGCCAGATGCAACGCGCGCCAGCGCGTCCGCTTCGAGAGCGCCGCCTCCAGCCCGGCTTCGGTCGCCTGCGCGCCAAGCAGCCGGACATCGGCAACGGCTTCGATCTCCTTGCGTGTCGCAGGCAACCGCGGAAGGGTGCCACCCAGACTGCCTCGCAGGAGAGCGGAACGAACTGGCGAAGGCTGCTTGCCGTAGACGGGATCCCCCAGACCCAAGACGCCCACGCCACGGGCCTCGGCTTGTCCGTGCAGCAGTCCGTACGTGGTTCCCGAGGGCACAAACGCGGTCTCGCGGTCGGGAAGCAAGAGGGCAAAGGGAACGTAGCCAAGAATCCGGGTTGGTGAGACGAGGACGCGACGTACGTCGGAAGGGAGCTGCAGCGGATCGATCAAGAGCTTGCGCAGCGGGACGATTGCCGTTGGATCGATCGCGAGGCCATCGTCTGAGAGGAGAGCCCGGGCCGCGGCAACGACGCGCTCGGAGCGAGCCAGCGTGACCGGCCTCACGGCCTTGCGGGTGAGGACCATGGCAACCGCGTCGCGTTCCGTCAGGCCGTAGAGAACCAGCGCTTCGTGGGGACCGAGTTGGCCCTGAATCACGGCAAGCCCCGCCGGCCGCGGGTAGGCCAGGGCCGCGCCGGCCTTCGCGGTGCGCTGAATGCGCGCGACGAGGCCCGCCCGGTCGGCCCGCACCGCGTCCAGCGCAAGCCGGGCTGCGCGGATCGCGGCACGTCGCTGCCTTGCGCGAGCCGCTCGCAGCGCGGCCATGGCGCGTGCCTCCGCATTGCGCTTGGCAGCGAGCTCGTCACGGGTGTCCCCCGCGAAGAGCGTCTCCTCCAACGCCCCGCGCGCCTGGATCGCCTCCCGTAGCGCGTGCGCCCGGCCGCTCTCCAAGAAGTGCCAGAGTTCCGTAGCGCGCTCCTCCGGGGGCAAGCGCGTGGCTGCGCGGAGGGCCGTATCGAAGACGCCTGTCCAGTTGTCGGCCGCGCCGCTTGCTTCCTGGTCGCCGAGCTCCGTGAGGAGACCTGCGGCGATCTCCTCCGCCTTGCGACAGCGGTCCACGCACAGACGCCACTCCCGCAGGCCATAGTGGACGCCGGCGAGCGCCCAGTGAACGCGCATCTGGAGTTCAGGCTTCGGCAAGTCGTCGAGAATGGCCTGCGAACGCACCAAGGCCGCGCGGGCCTGCGCATGCTCCCGCGCTTCGCCGTGGAGTGCGCCCAGGCGGAACAGGGTCAGAGCCGCGCCTGCGGGGTCGCCGGTTCGTTGCTGGATGGCCAGCGCCTCGTCGAATGCGTCAACCGCCTCCGCTCGCCGGCCCATGCGCACGTAGACCCCGGCCATGCCTGTCAGAGCGCGACCCACGGCGCGCTCGTCGCTACGCGTTCGCAAGATCAAGAGCGCTCGCTCGTAGTAATCCAGGGCCTCCTTGAGACGGCGCAAGGTGGCAAGGCACGCGCCGACATCCTGCAGCCCGCGCACCATGCCAGCGGGATCCTGGCGCGCTCTTGCGATCGCCAGCGCGGCTTGGAAGTGCCCCAAGGCAGCGTGCGGTTCTCGCACGAGGAGCTTCATCGAACCGAGGCCCAGGAGGACGGTGGCGCGCAGCGCAGGATCCTCGGCACGCGTCGCGAGTGCGTGCGCCTCGTCGAGCGCGAGCAGGGCGCGCCCGTACGCGCCCATGCGCTGGTACACCGCGGCAGCGTTTACCAGATTCTCTCCAAGTGCAAGCGGCCGTGCGAGCTGGCGGCGAATGCCGAGGGCACTCTCGATGGCGGTCCGCGCCTCGGCGCTTCGGCCGAGGTCGAGCAGTGCCACCCCCACGTTGCTAAGCGTCATGGCCTGAAGCTCGAGATCTCCAAGCCTCTGGGACGTTTGGTGGGCGCGGACCCAGTGCGCGTGCGCACCCTTGCGGTCACCGGTGGCATGCGCCTGCCGCCCGGCGCGGTGGAGCGCCAGGGTGGCGCGGGTGAGCCAACCGATCGAGAGGGCAGACTCCGCGGCAAGGCGAAACGCCGCCTCGGACTCGCCCGGCCGGTCCAGCTCCCGCAACGCCAGCCCACGGCCGAAGACGAGTCGGGTGCCGGCGACCCCGGTCGGTGAGTCGGCCAACCCTGGCGCATCCTTGGCCTCCAGCCCCGCGAGCGCCTGCGCCCACGCCCCCACCCCGAGCGCCGCGTTGAGCTTCTCCAGGGCCTTCAGGCGTTGGCGCCGGAGCGGATCGCGGTGTGTCTCGGCGTAGCGCGCCAGCGCCTCGGTGGCCGCGCCACGTGCGACCTGCGCGAATGCAACAGCGGCGGCGCGATGCTGCTTGACCAAGAGCAACTCCACCACGATCCAGGGATCGGGGTCGTCTCGGCCCGCCAACGCCCGAAGCGCGGCGTTGTCCTTCGCGTTGGCGGCCGCCAGCACCCGCTCGCTGGCCTGCTCGACCGTCAGCGGCTTGCGCTTCTCCTCGGCAGCCGCAGGCATACCCACGAGGAGGAGCAGCAGCACGGCGAGGAGGGTGCGGGGCACGCAGGCAGGGTAGCGAATGCACCCGCGGCAGTGCCAGCACCGAACCGCTCACCCACGCGCAGGCCTCCGCACGCTGGCGCCCGATAGCGCCATCCCAGGAGGAGCCATGCCCGGCCGCGGACGCGGGCCGGGAACACGCCCCGATTCGCCACATCTTTGGCGACTCTTCTTGCCCCCCGAGGGCTCGTCGCGCATCGTGCCTGCCACCCCGCAGGAGCCCCCCCCCGATGACCGACTCGAAGCCGATCGACGTAGCTGTACTCATGGGCTCGCCCTCCGATTGGGACACCATGAAGCACGCGAGCCTGATGCTCGACGAGCTGGGCGTAACGCACGAGTGCCGTGCCATCAGCGCCCACCGCCAAGCGGGCCAGTTGCACACCTTCGTCGAGGAGGCCGAGGGGCGCGGCGTGAAGGTGTTCATCGGTGCAGCGGGCGGCGCGGCGCACTTGCCGGGTGTGCTTGCCAGCATGACGCCCAAGCCGGTGCTCGGCGTTCCCATGAAGGGCTGGTCGACGGGCGGCGTTGACGCCCTCATGTCGATTGCACAGATGCCGGGCGGGGTCCCCGTCGGCTGCCTCGCCATCGGCAAGGCCGGAGCCAAGAACGCTGCGATCCTTGCGACCCAGATCGTCGCCGTCGGCAACCCCGCCGCCGCCGAGGCGATCAAGGCCTTCCGCACGGCGCAGAGCGAGAAGATCACCGAGTTGCCGACGCTGTAGTGCGATTTCGCCCCGAGCCCCCGCTTGAGTAGCGGGGGGCACTGGGGATCGGCTTTCTGCTTGGCAGAACGCTCGCTGGCCAGCCCAATAGCGCCATGGCTGCCGACAACCCGCTCGTACCGCTCGTCCGGAAGTTCGTCGAGACCAACCCACAGACCGCAGCCCGGCTGCTCGAAGGCATGCCCGAGGAGCAGCTCATTGGTGCGATGCGCCAGCTGCCCCCTGCCCTGGCCGCCAAGGCGTTTCCCCACCTCCAGGCCGGCTATGCAGCGGCCCTTCTCAACAGCGGCTCCGCCGAGCTCTTCGCCGCCGCGGTGAAGGTCATGGATCCGGAGCGGGCTGCCCAGATCTTCGCGCGACTCTCCAGTGATGTACGGGCGCGCTTCGTGCCGCTACTCCCGGAGAAGATGCGCGATCACGTGCGTGAGTTCCTGACGTACCCGGAGCGCAGCGTCGGCCAGGTACTCTCGGTGCGCTACGTCGCGTTCCTCGAGGCACTTACCGTGCGCGAGGCCGTGGCAAAGCTGCGAAAGGAAGCGCATGGTCGCTCCAAGCACAGCTACGCCTACGTCGTCGATGAGGACCACCACCTGCTCGGCGTCGTCAGCGCGTATGACCTGCTGTTGGCGCCGTCCGCGACACGGCTCGGCACGCTGATCTCCGCCGATGTGTTCACGCTGGAACCGTTCATGGATCAGCAGGCCGCCGCCGACGAGCTCGCCAAGCGGCGGTACTTTGCCGCACCCGTCGTCGACTCCAACCGCAAGCTTCTGGGTGTCGTGAAGGTCGAGCAACTGCTCGCCGGCGTGAAGAGCGAGGCCGTGAGCGACCTCCAGAAGATGGTCGGTGTCGGCGCCGAGGAACGGGCCTTCTCGCCGCTTCGGTACTCGATCCGCAAGCGCCTGCCGTGGCTGCACGTCAACCTGCTCACGGCATTCGCTGCAGCGGCCGTCGTCGCGGGCTTTGAGGACATCATTGCGCAAGTCACGGCCTTGGCGATCTTCCTGCCTGTCGTTGCCGGCCAAGGCGGGAACGCTGGGGCGCAGTCGCTTGCGATCGTCATGCGCGGTCTGGTGATGCGCGAGATCCCGCCCGAGAGCGTGCGCTCGCTCATCGTCAAAGAGGGCACGCTTGGGATCATCAACGGAACCGTGACCGGCCTCGTCACCGCAGCCGTGGCCTGGGCCTGGATGGGCAACGCCTGGCTCGGGCTCGTCGTCGGTCTCGGCATGATCGTGAATCTCACGTGCGCGGGGCTGGCCGGGGCGTCCATTCCGATGGTGATGAAGAAGCTCGGGCTCGACCCTGCCCAGAGCTCGAGCATCGTGCTCACGACAGTCACGGACATCGTCGGATTCCTCGCGTTCCTGGGCTTCGCCGTCCTGTTCAAGAGTCACCTGCTATGAGCCATGAAGCCTGGGTGGCGCTCCTCACCACGGCGGGCGCAGTCACACTGTTCGTGAGTCGCTGGATTCCGCTCGCGGCGACCGCCGCTGCGATTCCGGTCGTTCTCGCCGCCACTGGAGTCCTCACCGCGGAGCAGAGCCTGCGGGGCTTTGGCAACCAGGCGGTGATCGCCCTGGCGGCCATCCTGCTGCTTGGCGCGGGATTGCGTGAGAGCGGGGTCGCCACCATCGCGGCACGCGGGCTTGAGAGGCTCGGGGGACGAAGCCCGGCGCGCACCATCGTAGTGATCATGGCGGGCGCGGCGGTACTCAGCGGCTTCATGTCCAACACCGCCACGGTGGCCATATTCCTGCCGGCCGTCGCCGTCCTGAGCCGGCGCACGGGCATCCCGCCCTCGCGCCTGTTCATGCCGCTTGCCTTCGGCGCCATCTTCGGTGCCACGCTCACGATGATCGGAACGACGCCGAACCTGATCCTGGCCAACGACCTAAGGCTCCGCACGGGCACACCGCTTGGCATGTTCGAGTTCTCGTTCGTAGGCATCCCGGTGGTCATTGCCGGAACGGCGTTCATGGCGGCCATTGGCTGGCGACTGCTGCCGGACACAAGACCGAAGCGCCGACCCGGGCACGCAGAGCGCCAAGAGCAGCTGGCCGAAACCTACGGCTTGAAGCGCAAGCTCTTTCATGTCGGCATCGACCGCGCGTCCCCGCTTATCGGTCAGACAATTCGCGACATCGGCCCGCGGCGCGACTTTGAACTCGACGTCGTCCTCGTCTTGCGGGCCGGGCGGCTCGGCCGGCGATCTGTGCAGCCGAGCCCCGGACTCGCCCTCGCGGTCGGTGATGTTTTGTACGTCGAAGGCGAGCACGAGGACGTGGCGCGCTTCAGCACAGCACACGGCCTGATACCTCGGCTCGCGGAGTCCCGAGACATCGAGCGCCTGCTTGGACGCGGCGTCACGCTCGCCGAGGTCACCCTCGCCCCGCGGAGCCAGGCGATCGGCAAGACGCTCCTCGAGCTCGACTTCCGCAAGAAGCATGGCCTTACGGTCGTGTCGCTCTGGCGCGGCGAGTCGGTTACGACCGCGGGACTGGGCGACGAGCGATTGGAGTTGGGTGACGCGCTCCTCGTCTCCGGCACGCTGACGCAGGTGCGCGCCCTGGCGCATGACGCCGACTTCCTCGTCCTGGGGAGCGGTGGCGGCGAGGAGGAGGACGCTGGCCGCGCGCCGCTGGCCTTGCTGCTGCTGGCCGTTGCCCTCATGCCCCCGCTGCTCGGCTGGATGCCCCTCGCACTCAGCGGCATGGGCGCGGCGCTGTTGATGATGATGACGGGCGTGCTGTCGCCGCGCGGTGCGCGCCAGTCGGTGGACTACACGATTCTCCTGCTCGTGATCGGGACGATCCCGCTCGGCATCGCGCTCGACCAGAGCGGCGTTGCGGGGGAGATGGCCGGCGCGCTGCGAGGCGTCTTCGAGCACGGCGGCGCGCCCGGGTTGATTGCGTGCCTGTTCCTGCTCTCGGCCCTGCTCAGCACGACGACGAACAATGCAGCGGCCGCCGTCATCCTTGCACCCGTCGCCGCACAGGTGGCCGGGGCCGACACCATCCCAATCGCGCGTGCGTATCTCGCGGTCGCCATGGGCGCGAGCTGCACGTTCATCTTGCCGTTCGCACACGCTTGCAACTTGATGGTGATGGGCCCCGCCGGCTACGCAACGCGCGACTTCGTGCGTGTGGGAAGCCTGCTGACGCTCGTCATGTCGCTTGTCGCCGTACTCGTCCTCGTTCTGTAGCGCGGCTGCGATCCTCGCGACCCAGATCGTCGCCGTCGGCAACCCCGCCGCCGCCGAGGCGATCAAGGCCTTCCGCACGGCGCAGAGCGAGAAGATCACCGAGTTGCCGAGCTCGTAGGGACACCGGCGCGCTGCGAACAGCCCAAGTCGCCGGCTGCACAGCCCTGAAG
This sequence comes from Planctomycetota bacterium, assembly GCA_029259795.1. Classification (GTDB taxonomy): domain Bacteria; phylum Planctomycetota; class PLA2; order PLA2; family JAEUHO01; genus JAHEIK01. Next base: position 6,014 of record JAJDEM010000337.1, on the reverse strand, counting down.
TGAGTCGCGGATCTCGGTCTCTGCCGCGCCTTTCAGGGAGCGGCCATCGGCGGCATGCGCGCACCACGACGCGCGCGAACGCCCGACTCGACCGCACATCCAACGCGCTCTCGAAGAGACGCTCTACGGGCCGGGCAGGCAGAGCCTCCGGCTACGGATTGTGCGAGAACGCCCGTCAGCTTCGCACCCAGGTGCGGGTGATCCGGTTGACGCCGTCGCAGGGGTACACGGCATCGATGACCAGGACGTCGCCGTTGATCGAGTAGGTCGCCTCGTAGGCGCAGGAGCCATCAGCCGGCGTGATCTGCAGCACGTGGTGTTGGACGGTCCACGTGCCAAGACTCACGGTCTCGATGCCATCGATCAGGAGCGTCTGCACGTAGGTGCCGTCAAAACGGAGCGCAAGCCCGCCCCCGTAGCTACCGACCGTCTGTTCGGAGACCGGATCCCCCCGCTCGCTGAGGATCGTGAACGCCGTGCCGAGGTAGGTCCCTTCCAAGAGCTTGGCCTCCGTCTGCTGGACGGGGGCCTGAGACGCGCCGCCACCACCGCCGCCGCAGGCACCGAGAGCGAGGGACGTGAGCAGGACAAGGGAGAGGCTGAGGGTTCGCATGATGATCTCCTCTCCGCGAGTTGCGTGCCACACGCGGACCTCTGCGTGAAGCCGGCGCGCGGGGTGAGTCCTTGACGCCGCCGGCCAAGACCGAAAACGGCCCGATCGCCCACATCGCCCGATACCGTTGGCGGAGACGTTGGAGACGCCCGCATGCCGTACGCAAACATCCAGATCACCAAGGGCGCCACCCGCGAGCAGAAGGCCGCCCTGGTCAAGGACCTCACGGACTCCCTCGTTCGAGTCCTGGGCAAGAACCCCGAGCACATCCACATCGTCATCCAGGAGATCGACGAGGAGGACTGGGGCTTCGCCGGCCTGCTGACAGACGAGTGGAAGAAGCGTCGGGCGAAGGACGGGGTGTAGGCATGCGTCAACGACGAACGGTCTTGCTTGTGGCATTCATGCTCGCGGGCCTCGGTGCGTGCGGCGATCAGGGAGAGTCGTCGTCGGGGCCGGCGGCGACAGCTGACCTTCCCTGGCTCACCTTCTTCCTCGCGCCCGACGGCAGCTGCGCGCTGGATTTCGGCGCGGCGTCCGAGCGCACGTTGCTCACCAAGGGCGACTTGGGGCAGGACGACCCCAACGGCGCGGCTGACGTCCTCGAGCAACTCCGAACGGCGATGGCCAAGGCTCTCGAGGATCCCAGGTTTCGAAACGCCAGCGGTCACGCCCGCATCGTCCTGCGCGTCGACGCCAGCCCGGGGGCGAAGTGGCGGTACGTCCAGTGGGCGCTTCAGACAGCTGCACACCCGACAGTGCGCATCACACACATCGATCTCCGCGAGCGCGGCGACGCCGCGCCGACTCGAATCGACCTGCCGAGCGACCAAGGACTGTTGGTCGAAGAGCTCGAAGACATGGATGTGACCGAGGAGGGCGAAGCGTTGGAGCCGGCGGCGCTGCACAAGACGAGCACCGTCAAGCCGGGGCCTCGTCTCACGATCCGCTTCTTCCGGCGCGACCTCATCCACCCCGACCGGGCCTACACGACGATTCGCGTCGGGGACGCGGCCTTTGATCTGGCCCGCGGCGGGATCCCGGGCGAGCCCGCCTACCTGACCTCGATGGCCGCCGTGGAGGCCGCGCTCAAGAAGGCATGCGCAGCTGCCGCCTTCGGGAGCGTCTACATCAGCACGCCGCCGCCGCGCGGGCCGAGCACGCCCTACGGTGACGTCCTCCGCGTGATTCGATTCGCCAAGGCGCTCACGCATGCGCCCATCTACCTCGAAGGCAGTCCGATCGCCCTGCGCGGGCGCTAGCGCTGAGTGCCGAGCACGCTGTCTACACCCCGACCTGGGGCCATTCGTAGGGGGTCTTGGGTCCAAGGCCTGCCGTGCGGCTTCACGCGGTTGCAGCGCTCGAGCAGGACTCCAGGTGGGCCCACCCTCGCAGTGGCGCGCTCTCGCAGCCGCAAGAGGCCGACGGACGCGCACGCGGCAGCCTACTTGCAGTTGAGACTCCTTCTCAATAACGGGCTGCCGCGCCGGGGCGGCACGCCAGTTGGGCATGGGTACCCAGCAGGGACTGCGGGGCGGGCGTGCTCGATGGCCGAAACTTCGGGGCGCGCGCTCTGAGCCGCCACTTGTCGGCCTTGTGCCGACGGCCGCCGCCGTGCGCCTCCGCGGCACGTGCTGTGCATTGTGGAGAGGGCGCACGGGAGGCGCTTCCATGCAAACACGAGCGCTCGGCCTTGGGCTCTTCACGACGGTCATCCTTGCCTGCGCCAGCACGCCGCCAGCGCAGGCTGAGGAACAGGAGAGCCAGCGGGTCACACAGGCGGGTGTGGTTCGCCTCACCGGAGACATCGAACTCACGCACAGCGTGCGCTTGCCGCTGCGTTCGTACAACTCGCTCAAGCGCCAGGTGAAGAACACCCAGATGCTCCTGCGGCGCCTGGGCGTCCACGGACAGACAAACATCTATCGCCACGCGAAGGCCGCCTACGACGACGAGGCGCGCAGCATCCGGGTCACGGCCTTGATGCTGGCGGGGATGAAGAACGCGGGGGCCATCTGGTGGACGCCCGTCTCGAATCCCGAGCAACAGGAGGTGCTGGACCTCTCGGACCGCAAGCTCACCCTGCTTTCGATCATCAAGCAGGACGGCGCAGCGACGCAGCTGGTCACCACGAGCCTGCGCTTCCCGGAGGGAACAAAGAGGGTCCGCTGGAATGCCAAGCGTGGCCGCATCGAGTGCGAGCTCCCCCCCATCGCGAGCGACCCGCAGGGCGACGTGCGGCTCGTGAGCGATGTCGAGGTCCGGCCCGAGATCATGGGCTGCTTCTACAAGCTCTACGGCCTACCGCAGTTCGAGAGACTGTGGGTCGCGCGGGCGACATTCCGGAATGGCGGCAACGCGACAGCGCGCGACTTCCGCGTCCGCTATCGCATCGTGAACTACGCCGATTGGAGCCCATGGCAGCGGACTCCGCGCCTCCAGCCCGGACAGACGGCCGTCGAGGCGTACTACCCGATCTTCGACCACAAGGTGCGCGAGCTCACGGCCGAGACGCCCTCTGTACTGGAGGTGGAGTGGTCCTACACCGGCTCGGACGGACAACGCGCGCAAGGCTCCGACACGCATCGCATCACGTTGCTGGGCATGAACCAGGCTGTGTTCTCCTCGCTGCCGGAATCCGAGGTCGTCCTCTGGGACGAGCTCTTCGACAACGTACCCCTACTGGCGGGCACCTTCATCTCGCACACCGACCCGGTCATCCAGCAGTTCGCGGGCATGGTCGCCGCGGGATCGCGCGGCGCGGCCGCGGGCGTCGATGACGAATCTGCGTTGCGCTTCGTGCGCGCGCTTTATGCGCTCATGGTGCACAACCGCATCGCCTACCAGTGGCCTCCCGGACTCTTCAAGCGCGGCCTCCGCCAACACGTGAAGTACGGGCGTGATGTGCTGCGCAATCGCGCAGGGACCTGCATCGATCTGAGCATCCTGTTTGCGAGTACCTGCGAAGCCGGAGGGCTCGCGGCCTACCTCGTCGTCGTGCCTGGACACGCATTCCCAGCCGTACGACTGCCCAGCGGCAAGCTGCTTCCGATCGAGAGCACGGGCATCTCGATTCGGAAGGAGGGTGGGGCCCACAGCTTCGAGCAAGCCCTCTCCGACGGGGACGCCATCCTGCGCAAGTCCATGGAAGCGGGTACGTACCTGCTCTGCGACATCCAGGCCCTGCGCCGCTCGGGCGTGCCGCCTCCGGAGTTGCCGACGCTGCCACCGGGTACGCTCGCCTCCTGGGGCATCACCGCGCTGAGCAGCCCGCCTGGCACGGCACCGCCGACCACGACGCCACCCGGTTCCTCGGCGGTGTACACCGCCAAGGACGGCCTGGCTCGCCTGACGCTCCCTGCACACTGGGTGGTCGAGAACCAGCCCGGCAAGCTCGAGATGCAGGGGCGAGACTTCGCCTCCTACGCCCTCCTCAACTGGTGGCCGCGGAAGGCCGCCTCACTCGCGGCTTTCGTGAAGACGCTGAAAGAGAGCAGCCGGCGGGATGCGAACGCGGGCTTCACGTTCACGAAGGAGCGCGCCGGTGAGATCAGCGGGCTGCCCTGCCACGTGATGGGAGCAACCCGCGACTTCGGCGGCAAGCCCCATCGCGTGCTGTTCATCCTGCTGCAGACCAAGCACGCCGACGTGCTCTTCCTCATCATGGCTGCGAAGGAGGCGTTCCAGAGCCACGAGGAGGAGTTGGCCGGCATCGTGGACAGCCTGCAGATCGACACCACCGTACAACCCAACGCCTCACTCTCTGCGCCGGAGGAGTTCTTCGGCAAGCGCGCCGCACCCCCGCCGACCACGGCGGCGCGCACCCACAAGGACCCGAAGGGACGGTTCCACATCGCCATCCCCGCCGGCTGGGAATTCCTGCGCGTCGGTGATGTGGGTGTGCGCATCCAAGCCCCGGATCAGGGCGCGGTAGCGACGCTGCAGATCACTCCGCGCAAGCACGCCGACGCCGCTGCCTACGCAGCGGCGGTCGGCAAGGCGCTGACCTCGCAGGCCGACGCCCTCGGCCGCAAGACCGAGCTCCGGAAGCCGTCCGGCGGGACGCTCCTTGGATCGAAGACTCCGTTTTCGGCGATCACGGCGATCCACCGCTACCCGAAGCGCGTCGGACGCGAAGAGTGGATCTGCGTGGTGGCGGGCAAGCTGCAGTACAGCCTCGCGCTCTCGGCTCCTGCCGACGCGTGGGAGCGCCACAAGCCGAATCTCGTCGCAATCTTTCGTGGGTTCCGCATTCCGGGCGCAAAGCCGACGCCCCCGAAGCAGCCGGCGGTCGCTGCGCTGCCGCTCGTCGACCTGCGCGATGCGGCCGGCCTCTATGAGCTCGCGGTCCCCAAGGGCTGGAAGGTCACGAAGGCTCCGGGGCGCTTGAGCGTTGCGTCGTCTGATGGCAACGCCTTGGTCGACCTCACGTGGATGCGACGCGAAGGCAGGGAACACGCAACCTTCGTCACGAGGGCGAAGACACACATCGCCAGCTCCTTCACGAAGTGGAAGGTCGAGAAGACCACGGTCGGCACCCTCAAGGGCTTCCCCGTCGAGCGGCTGGTTGGCGCAGCAGAGCTGACTGGCACGCAGGCCTTCGCCGAGGTGTACCTGCTGAGCACACCGAGCATGCATTGGATGTTGATCATGGCCGGGCCGCCCGAGCGCAGGCGCTCACTGGCGCCTGCGTACACGGCCATCGCCAAGCGCTGGACGCTGCGAGACCCCGAGGCCCTGCCCGAGCTTGCCCTTCGCGAGGTGACGACAGCCAATCATCCGTACACGGTCAAGGCGCCCTCGAACTGGCGCGTGGAACCGGACGGCATGGACCTCGTCGCCCAGGCGCCGGAGGGCGACGCGTTCATTGCCTGCCGCGTGAGCGAGGCCAAGGGCCTCACGATCGACGCCTTGGGTGCCGCGGTGCTCGCTCGGATGAAGGCGCGCGCAAGCGCGTTCCGCGTGGTGAAGCAAGAGGTCCGGGAGGTCGCGGGTAGCCAGCTCTTGCACGCGCTCATCGAGGACACGCGAGGCGGGATCCCGTGGGTGCGCGAGCTGCGCGTGAGGCTCGCTGGCGACCAGGCCCTCCTGTTCGTCCAGAGCATCCGCGCCGATACGGCCTTCAAGTGGGCGGCGCACCTGGGCCGCGTCGCGCAGACCTGGAAGCCGCGCTAGCCTGCCCCATGCGACCAAGTACCGAACGGCGAGGGGCGTAGCTCCCGCTTGCAGCCGGCCGCGGGCACTTCAGCGTTGCAATCCAGAAACGACTTCCGCGATACTGCGCTCGGGAATGTGTCAAGGGATCGTGGTCCATGGCTGGAAAGCCGAAGAAGTCGAGCAACGCCGGAAACGGGAACAAGCAGGGCCTGCCGAAGTCGCAGCATGATGCGGGGCGTCCCCT
>JAJDEM010000336.1 GCA_029259795.1 Planctomycetota bacterium | reverse complement strand
CGAGGGGATGCCTCCGCCGCCCGAGCTCGGCCTGCTCCTCTGGCCGCGCTGGATCATTGCCGACCTGGCTGTCGTCGCCCTGACTCTCGCGGCCTTCGGCCTCCTTGCCTCGGCGTGGACGCGCCGCGTGCCGCTCGCACTCTTCATCGGCGTCTTCCTGCCCGTGCTGCTGGCGATCCCGCTCTTCATCCTCACGGTCACGCGCACGGACTTCTACGACCTTCGCCGATTCGGCGCGCTGCCCCTGGCGGCGTGGCCGGCGCTTGCGCTCGCGCTCGTTGCGCTCGCGGTGAGCTGGCTCCATGGCCAGCGCTTCCTGAACGGCGCGCGCCGGGCCGTGAGTTGGGGCGTGCTCGTCCTGCTTGTGGGCTGCGGCATTGGCGCGGCGTGGACGGCTTCGGCCTTCGCCTCGTTCGACACGCTGGATCCTGCCCATGAGGGCTTCCGCCTTGTGACCTGGCGTACGCGGCATGGAAGCAAGCCCGCGCCTGGGCTGCACCGACCGGTCGCACTGGCCACCGGCGGGCGCTACCTCTACGCGTACGGCTTGCGTGTGGACCGCGGGCTCTGGCCGGAGGGGCCGACGGAATCGTATGGCACGGGCGTCCGAGCCTTCGACGCCGACCGCGGCACCTGGTCCAAGCCCGTGCGCATCGACCTGGAAACTGGCGCTGTCACGGCGATCGGCGGCGTGCATGCACGGCTGAGCTGGTTCGACCTCAGCGATCGCACCAAACTCGCCGGTCAGAGTCGGTTTCTCGTCAGCGGATTCGGATCGCGCGGATCGCTGGCGCCCAAGGCGCATGCCTGGCTCGAGAACGCCGACGGGAAGGGTGACCACCGGGTGCTCTCCCTACAGCGCCCGGAGCAGGCCCGCCCGCCCTTGGGTGAACTCAGCAAGGCCATTGCGGAGGCAGCTTCCATCCAGATCGCGGCAAGCGCGGTCCCCGTCCAAGACGCGCAGGGTCGTCCCGTCTGGTTGCAGTTCAAGGGCTATCCCTTTGGGTTGAATCGCTCCCCCGAACCGAAGTCCGTGACAGGGCAGATCGTGCGGGAGGACGGCACGACGGTCGAGGTGAAGACGCCAGCCCTCCGCTGGTGGAATGCCCCGCAGCTGGCGCAGTGGCGCGCGCAGACGGGCTGTTGGAGTCTTCGCATCCACCACCACCACTTCCTCACAGTCGATGCGACGACGGGCGTAGTCCGTGCCACGACGGACGCGCAGGTCAAGGCCCTGGGCAACTCGAGTCCCGGGCCGTTTGGACCTTTCATCCTCGGGCCGCGCTACGCACTCGTGGCCCTGCAAACGGCGAACGACGCCCCCGGGCGCTATCGCTTGCTTGATCTCGAGACACACACGGTCGGCCCCGAGCTCGCTGGCGCCAACCCCCTCAACGTCGTGCCTCACGCGCTGTCGGATGGTCGCCTGCTCTGCCGGGAGCGGCAGGGGGATCGCGAGACGATGGTCCTCTGGGACCCCCGCGCCAACGTGCGCACGCCGGTGAAGGCACCCAAGGGCTTCTTCGATACCCCGCTCGCACGCATCTACCCGAACATGCAAGGCACCGACCGGCGCGACAACATCGTGCTGCTTGTGATGCGCCAGGTGCGCGCGAACAGCAAGGACGTGACGATTCAGTCCGTGCTGTTCCGCGCAGCCACGAACGAGATCGTGCCCCTGTGCGAGACGCGCCCGGTACCCGAAGCTGCTGCATTCGAGGCCATCGGCATCGACGCCAAGGATCGCGTCATCGGCCTTGATGGCTTCGACGGGCACGGCTACCGGCAGGTGGTGCGCGTCGATCCCGCCGACGGCAGCCGGACGGTGCTGTTTCCTGGGGATTAGCGTCCGAGGAAGTCGCGGCCAAGGGACTAGCGGCCCAAGCAGCAGCGGCCTACGACGTCGCTGATCCACGGACCTGTGTACGTACTTCGCCGGCCAGGTAGATGCTGCCCGCGACGAGCACGGTCCCGCCGGGACCGGCGAGTGCCCGTGCCTTTGTGAGCGCGGTCGCACGATCGGGCTCGACCGTGATCGGCGCATCCACGACGGACGCGATGGCCGTCGCCAGCTCGTTCGGCGCCACGCAGCGCGGCGAGTCGACGCGTGTGATCACGACGTGCGTGACGTCCGCCGCCAGCGCGCCGACGACGCCGGCGACGTCCTTCTCCTCGAGCAGCGCCGTGAGCAGCACCACCGGCCCGTCGGGCCAGCGCTCGTTGACGGCGTGTCGCGTCGCTTCCGCCGAGCACTTGGTGTGCGCACCGTCGATCACGACGCGAGGTTGCTCTGCCAGCACCTCGAGGACACCGGGAAGCTTCGTGTTCCCGATGCCGCGCCACGCGGTCGCCTCGTCGACGCCAAGCAGCTGGAGTGCTTCGAAGGCGGCCCGGGCGTTGGAGCGATGATGCGCGCCCGGAAGGCGCAGGCCCGCCGGCACGTCGTCGTCGACATAGCGGATCGAAGTGCCAACCAGGGCTGCCTGCTCGTCGAAGACGGCGCGCACCTCGGGTGGGGGGGCAACGGCGATGACCGGCACGCCCGCCTTCAAGATGCCGGCCTTCTCGGCCGCGATCGCGGCCAGCGTGTCGCCGAGCAGTCGCGTGTGCTCGAGCTCGATCAGGGTCAGGATCGTGACGGCGGGCGCGCACACATTGGTCGCGTCGAGGCGGCCGCCGAGGCCCGTCTCCAAGACGACGTCGCTGCAGCCCGCCTGCTGGAAGACCAGCCAGGCGACCGCGGTGAACAGCTCGAAGAAGGTCGGCGCGTCGTCGCTGCCGCGGGTCGCGCGCACGTGAGGCAGGATCTGCTGCCCCGCCCGGGCGAGGGCAGCGCCGCCGGCAGGCTGCCCGTCGATGGCGATCCGCTCGGCCAGATCCTCCAGGTGGGGGGAGGTGTAGAGACCCACCGGGCCCCGCCCGGCAGCCCGCAGACCGCTCGCGACCATGCGGGCCACGGAGCCCTTGCCCTTGCTGCCGGCGATGTGGACCGTGCGCGGAGCGTGCTGGGGATCGCCGACCGAGGCGAGCAGATCGGCAACGCGGCCCAGATTCAAGGCCTTTCGGAGCGGGTCGCGGGGGAGCTTGTCCTCGTAGTTCGTCGCGCTGGCCAGCAGCGCCTCGAGGTGTGCGCGCTGTTCGATGCGCTCGGGAAGGGCGGGGAGGTCGGCCATGGGGGCGGGATTGTAGGCCCGCTATGCGATAACCCGCCCGAACGGTCCTCGGAGATCTCCATGCGCTCGACTGCCCGCCTGCTCCTCCTGCTCGCCTTCGTCTCGCTGCCGCTCGCGCTCCTGCCGGCGGCCACCCCGGCGTGCGCCGAAGATGCGCCCCCGTCGCGCCTGGACCGGGTCGACTACAAGGCGCCGAAGACCTACCTCGCCATGGGCCCGAAAATCGGCGCGGGTCAGCGCACGCACGGCATCGCGAGGCAGCTACGCGGTGCCGGCGCGCCCTCCGTAGGCATGCTTGGCAAGATCATTCGCTGGACGCGGCGCAACCTCCGCGTCGTGCCGGGTACGCCCGTCTGGCGGACCATGGACGAGGTCGTCAAGTCCGGCCGGGTCGCGACGGAGAGCGAGCGTGCCTATGGGCTCGGCGTCTTGCTGCGGGCCACGGGCGTTCCGGTTACCTGGGTGAAGGCCGTATCGCAGACCGGGCTGAGCCAAGCGAAGATGCGAGGGAGCCGCGAGCTTCCCGCAACGCGCACATTCCTCGAAGTGCATCTTGCCGGTGCGTGGCGCTTGGTGGATCCCGTCACGGCGCGCATCTACGACAGCTACGATCCCCGGCGTCAGCTGCTCCCCGAGGGCTTCCTTGCCTACGACAAGAGCGGCGATCCCTACACCGGCGTCCTGGACAACCGCCCGACGCTGTTTCGTCAGCAGCTTGCGGCCTACATCGCCGCGTTCGAGGTGAAGCGCCTTCCGTGGGCGGCCTCGCGCGACCTGCTCGCACCGTGGCGCGTCTTCATCACGGGGCAGAGTGGAGCGGCCACCTACGCGCGCGAAGCGGCGCGCACGCTCGGGTTCCTCGTCGAGAAGCGCTTCGACAGTCGCTGGGTGCAGAACCTGGCGGCCGCGCGTGGCAAGACCCTGATCGTGACGAGTCGCGGTGGCAAGCCCACGCTGCCCGCGTCCTTCCATGCCGCGTGGCTGCCGAAGGGCTGGCAGGCCGCCGCAAGCAACGGAAAGGGCTGGGTGGCGCACCAGCTCGCGGACGGAACCCGCGTGATCCTTGTCGTGGCCGAGAAGTACGGCCCGGTCGAGCTCGCGGTCTCCGAGGCCCTTGACGGTTGATCCAGGGGGCGTGACGAACATCCTCCTGACGGCGAAGGCGCATCGTCCGTGCCACACGGCGGCCGGTTGACAGGCGGGCGCCCTTCGGCATCCTCGTAGGTCACTGAACAGGAGGTGTGCCATGACATGCGCTCGACCCGCCCGGATCCTGCTTCCCCTCGCCTTGCTTCTGCTCCTCGTGGCGGGCGCCGCGCCCGAGGCCTTCGCAGGCGACCCGTGCTGTGACCCCTGTCCGCGCTACACGACCCAGTGGATCGAGCGCACCGTGACCGTGCCCGCCGTCACGCAGACGATCCGCGAGCCCGTCTACGAGACGGTCCAGGTGCCGGTCTACTGCAACCAGTGCACGCCGACCTACACGGAGGTGACGGTACCGATCTATCGGACGCGCGAGATTCCGGTCTACCGGACCTGCCGCACGCCCAAGTTCGAAGACATCCAGGTGCCGGTCTACGCGACCCGTGAGATCCCCCTCACGCGGGAGGTGTGCGATCCCTGCACGGGGGAACGTCGTCTGGTCAGCTGCGGCTGCCGTCGCGAGCGCTACCAGAGCGGCACACGCACGGTTCGCCGCCCGTGCGGCTTCACGGAGACGCGCGTCCAGGCGGGCGTGCGCTGCGAGACCTACCAGGCAGGCCATCAGATCCGCCGCGTGCGCTGCGGCACGCGGGTCGAGCGGGTCCAGACCGGTACGCGCCCCGTCCGTCGGCTCACGGGCTGGCGCTGTCGCGTGGTTGAAGTCTGCGCCGAGCGCACCCGCGTGGTTCGCGAGTGTGTTCGTGTGCGGTGCGGCGCCTAGCGCTTCCGGCCATGGAGTTTTCGCGCTACCGTGCTGGCATGCTTTCGGTGAAGTTCGCGCGTTTGTTGCTGTTCGTTGGGGCCCTGCTGGCCGCCGCCCTCTGGGAGGTTCCGGAGGTGAAGGCCGACGAGCCCTTGCCCAAGCCGCGCGTTCGGCCGCGCCGCAAGGTGCCGATTCGGCAGCCCGCACCGAAGCCCGCACCGAAGCCCGCACCGAAGCCTGCGCCCAACTCCGCACCGAAGCCCGAGCCGAAGCCCGAGCCGAAGCCCGAGCCGAAGCCCGAGCCGAAGCCCGAGCCGAAGCCCGAGCCGAAGCCCGAGCCGAAGCCCGAGCCGAAGCCCGTACCCGAGCCCGGCACCACGGATGCGGCGAAGGCGCTTCGCAAGCCCTCCCGGCGACCGACGCCGGTGCCGGTGCTGAAGCCCGATCCGAAGCCCGATCCGAAGCCAGGCCCGGCCCCCGTAGCCAAGCCCGCGCCGAGGCCTGAGCCCGCGCCGAGGCCTGAGCCTGCGCCGAGGCCCGAGCCTGCGCCGAGGCCCGAGCCGGCACCGAAGCCGGCACCGAAGCCTTGGCAGCAGACCGCCGACGCCGGGACCGTTCGCGACCCGGGCTGGGCCTCCGACATCACGGGCCCGCGGGTCTGGCGCGACCGGGAGCCCGAGCCGACCCCGCCGGTCCCGCGCGCGCCGGGTCCCCGTCCTGCGCCGCCCACCTGGGTGCCCAGTCCGACCTGGGCGCCGCCGCCGACGGCCTCCGCGCCCGCAACCCGTCGTCCGAACCCGGCACGCCCGAACCCGGCACGTGCAGCCCCCGCGTTCGTGGAAGGGCGTGTCCCCGGCAATCGCCTGCCGCCCCCGCCCCGTGACCTGCCCGAGGCGAGCCCGCGTCCGCCGCGCGATCTCCCGGTAGGCCCGCCGGCCCGGCCTGCGTGGTCGACCTATCTCGACGCCGGCCCCGCACCGCGAGTGCCCCCGTCCACAGCGATCCCGTCCAGAGCGATCCCGTCCCCGGCGACCCCCGCGCCTGCCGGCCTGCCTGCCATCGCGCCGCCGTCGCCCAGCGCTACGCCCCCCGCTCGACCTGCCGGCGCCCCGGTGGCGCCGTGGCGCGACACCCGCGACGCGGCCAGCATCCACGACGACACGTGGGCTTCGGACATCGTGCGCCGCACGAAGCCCGCAGACCGCACGCCCACCGCCCCGCCTGACCGCCCGGTGGGTCCTCGCGCGCTGCCGCAGCCTCCGCGCCCGCCGTGGAGCGCCCCCGTCGATCCGCGCCGTCCGGCGCCGCCCCCGCCGCCCGCATCGCCGGTGAAGAACGGGCGCTGATCGGCTTGTCTTGCGAGGATGAACGCGCCGCCACAGCCGTGGCCCCACGCCCGGTGGTACCCTTCGCGTGCCCGCCGGCCGTTCCCCGGGAGCATCCATGCTCGACGATCTGAAGAAGGACCGGCAGACAGGTTTTGGCGCCCAGGAGCGGCTCAAGCTCTCCATGTACGTGGGCGGCATGCTGATTCTTGGACTGCTCATCTACGCAGGCACCCGCTCGGGAGACCTCGACGGCAAGGGCAAGACGCCCGCCGAAGACGAGGAGCCGAGCGCCGCGCCGACACCGACCCTCGACCGCAAGGTGCTGCATGAGCGCGTGACCGCGAGCAAGGCGGCACCCGACCGCTGGGCCGCCGGCGGCATCGAGTACATGCGCGAGATCGCCCGCGCTGGCAGTCTGGGCCCGGTCGAGGCGCACCCACGGGCCGCCGAGCTCGCCGCGGGGAGGCTGGTGGAGGATGCGGCGCCGCTGCGCGGTCGCATGCTCGAGGTACTCGGCCGCGTGATCGAGGTGTCCCGCGAGGAGTACCGTCCGACGGCGGACGCCACCGGCAATGGCCGCTTGTGGTCCGTGGTCATGGAAGGCGCCGATGGCACGCAGTTCGTCGCTGTCAAGTACGCGCTCGCCTCGGATGTCGGTGAAGGACCGCCGCTGGACACCAAGCCGCCGCTTGTCAAGGCCGACGCGATCCAGAAGGACCACTGGGTCCGTGTGCGTGGCGTCTACTTCCAGGACCGCGTCGGAACCCTTGGCCGCATTCAGCTCAATGACCAGACCCCGGCACTGTTCGCAAGCCAGTGGCGCATCGTGCTCCCGCCCGAGCAGCACAACCCGTTGATCTCACGGCTCGACGAGGCGCTCTGGTCGCAGGTGGGGGACCGCTTCAACCGCGAGTCACGCAACTGGGAAGAGGACGCCGTCTACGAGACGATCCAGTGGGCGCGCCACCATGGCTACGCCAAGATCAAGGCGCTGATCGAGAGCGGCGAGCTGCCGTGGGAGATCTGGGGACGGGATCGCTTCCAGCGCTGGAAGAAGGAGGTCGGCATCGTCACCGAGGACGACCCGCGCCCGATCACGGAGGGCTCGCGCGGCAAGGTGTTCCGCATGCAGGGCGTCATCGGGGAGGTCCTCCAGTACGGCTGGGAGCGCATCCCGCGCAACCCGTGGGGGGTAGACGAGTTCCAGATCCTCACGATGCTCTCTGACCACTACCGCACGGTCGCCTTCCGCAGCTTCCTGCCCTACCCGATCGATTCGTTCGAGGGGATCACCGGCAAGCGCGAAGAGAACATCTACGTGTACGGCGTGTTCGTGAAGAACCTCACCTACGACACGCGTTTCAAGCACGAGGACGGAAGCGGTCGTGCGCGACCGGTCACGATGCCGATGTTCGTCGTCCTGCACGCCGAGCCCTTCCCCAAGGACGCCGCGTCCAACCGCATTCGCGACACGATGGTGTGGGTCGCGGGCGCGATGGTGATTTTCGGCCTGCTCTTCTACTTCGTCCTCATTCGGGGTGGCCGTGCCCAGGTCAAGCGCATGGAAGCCCATCGCCTGGACCTGCGGCGTCGCGCCCGCGCCAAGGGGCAGGGGCCGACCGCCGGTCGCCCGGCGGCGACCGGGTCGCTCGAGGATCCGCCTGCGGACGCGGATGGATAGCGCCGGAGCCGAGCCTCGGCGCGAGCGCGTCGAGTTGGGTGCGCGCTCGACGGACGTGCGCCTCGGGGCGGGCCTGCTGCCCCACATCTGGGCCGCGGTGCGGGCGCGCTTTCCCGCCGCGGCGCGCTGCGGCCTCGCGATCGACAGCCATGTCGCGGCCCATCAGCCCCTGCCTGCCGCGCCAGCCGATCTCGAGGTGCTCGAGGTCCGACTCCCGCGGGGCGAGGCCGCGAAGACGCGTGAGTCGCTGAGCGCGCTGCAGGATGCCTGGATCGGCCTGCGTCGCGACGAGCCCGTCGTCGTGATCGGGGGCGGGGCCGCGCTGGACGTCGGCGGCTTTGCCGCGGCCACCGTGCGCCGAGGGATTCCCTGGATCGCCGTGCCGACCTCGGTCGTCGGCATGGCCGACGCGGCCGTCGGCGGCAAGACGGCCGTGAACCACGCCGCCGGGAAGAACCTGCTCGGTGCCTTCCACCCGCCCGCACTGGTCATCGCCGATGTGCGCACGCTGGAGACGCTCGATCCTCGCGACCGAGTGGCCGGCCTCGCCGAGCTCTACAAGTGCGGTCGCGTCAGCGATGCCGTACTCCTCACCCGCCTGCGCGAGGGCGCACCGACCGACGCCGAGGCGTGGCTCGATGTCATCCACCGGGCGGTGGCCGTGAAGGCGCGGCTCGTGGAAGCCGACGAGCGCGATGGCGGGCAACGCCGACTGCTGAACTACGGTCACACCGTGGGTCACGCGCTGGAGCGCGTGCTCGGCAACGAGCGGCTGCGCCACGGCGAGGCCGTGGCCATCGGCATGGATGCGGCGGCCGGCATCGCCGTGGGCCGCGGCCTCATGTCCGATGCCGATCGCGCCACGCAGCGCGCGGACCTACGCCGCCTGGGGCTTCCGGTGGACGTTCCGGCGGGTGTTGATGCCGAGGCTCTGCAGGCTGCGCTCGGCATGGACAAGAAGCGCGCCTCCGGCGCGGCGCACGTGTTCGCGTTGCCTGTGGGGTCCACGGGCGCGCGGATCGTCGAAGACGTCACCGACGCAGAGATCGCGGCGGTCTTGACTGCGAAGCGAGACTGACTGCGAAGCGAGGCTGACTGCGAAGCGAGGCTGGCAGCGAAGCGAGACTGACTGCCTCGCAAGCGTCGCCCGCGACGGGTTACGAGCCGATCTCGGACTTCCACGACGCCTGATCGCGGACGAACTGCTCGAGGTGCGTGCGGTCGTCGTCCTTGATGTCCTCGTAGCGCACCTTCACGGCGTCGGCCGTCAGGGCTTCGTCGTCGCCGAGCGCCATCTTCGTGAGCTCGGTGATCTCGCCGCTCATCTCGAAGTAGTACTCCTTGATGGCGAAGGGCTGACGGAACTTGAGCTTGAGGATCGTGCCCTGCTTGAGGAAGCTCGCCGCCTCGGCGGAGTCATCCGCCGACTCGAAGCGAAACAGCAGCCCATCCTCGTAGAGCGAGACGATGTGCCCGACCTGATTCGGCATGTCCTCGCCGTCGGTCCGGGGGCGGAAGAGGATCGGCACGCTGCCCGTGAGGGCTTCGTCGTGCTCGCCGCCCTCGAGGCTGATCTCGCCGACGTCCTCGCCGGTGCGGAAGTGCATGACGCCACCCTCGACCGAGTCGAACATCTGGAACACGTCGTCGAGGCCCAGGGTGACGAGGG
>JAJDEM010000335.1 GCA_029259795.1 Planctomycetota bacterium | reverse complement strand
CGTCCGTGTTCCCTGAAACGCGCCAGGTTGAATCGTGCGGCTCTCGGGCCCCCTCGCACCCGATCTCATTGCCGAAGTGCGTCCATGGTGGGCTCAGCACCGAATCCGCCCTTCGGCTTCGACCTCGGGCGCGAGTGCAGCCCGAGAGCAGGGTGTTGCCTCGAACAACGCGGGCCCTCGCCCGCCGAGCCGCGCCCTGGGCGGATCTCGCGCCAGGCGGCGCACGCTTCACGCAACATCCGGGTTAGCGGGAAGTCACTCCGTCGGGGCTGGCGCCCAGGAATCCGGTCCGGCTCGAAAAGGCGGCGCTGCCACCGCACGCCCCGAGGAGTGCGACGAGACTGGCGATGACGACGAGGACCAGCAGGAACAGGCCCATCGAACGCCGCATGCTGGACTCCCTTCTCGAGGACGAGAGCGAGCATGCCCCTGGCGCCTGAGGCGGGCCTTGGCCGTTCCTTCCGATCCGCTTAGGACCGCGGCCCAAGCTGCGCGGCGAGGGTGCGAACGAGCTCCTCGTCGAGCGCCCCCGCCGCGGCCGCGTCCGCCGTACCGCCGTAGCGCGCCGTGAGCAGCGCCTCCAAGGCCGCGGCGGTCCGGCCGGCGACAGCAGCCTCCACGCCGCCCGCGTGCAGGCGCGCCGACAGATCGGGTCCAATGACCGCGCCCTCGCCGCAGCCGAGGTGCTCCGCAAGGAAGGCGGTGCAGGCAGGCATGATGCCGTCCTTGGGTCCGGCGAGTGACGCGAGCAGCGCGTCGCGCGTCCGTGTTCGAGCAGCCGAGCGATCCGGCGCAGCCGCCACGACGGCAGGCAGCGTGCGTCGGGGACGCTTGGTCACCAACACGACGACCGCAAGGGCCAGCATGACGAGCGCTGCGAGCCCGGCGAGCAGCAGGAACGGCGTCGGGGCGGGCGTCTGCTCCCGCCCCGGTGTCCCGGAGTCTTGCGGCCCGTCGGGTGACGGCACGCCTGTCCGCGCTTCCCTTGGGCCCGGATGCTCCGCACCCGCAGCATTCACGGTCAGCCGCACGGGGGCTGTGTGCACGGTCTGGTAGCCGTTGGCCGGATCGTAGAAGACGAACGGGATCGCGGGGACCTCACGCACATCCGCCCGCGTCAGGGACACATCGTAGGTAATCACGCGACGCGCAGGCACGGGATCGGTGGAAGGTTCCTCGCGGGCGCCGTAGAGGTGGAAGCCCTCGAGATCGCCCAAGCGGGGTTGCTCGATAAGGCCGAGGTTGCCGTTGCCCGAGATGAGCAAGACGAGCTCGAAGGACTCGCCCACCGTCACCCGCTCGGCCTCGGCACGCGCCTCGACCCGAAAGCTGCCCACCGCGCCGCCAAATCCTGCGGGGCGCCCCTCCGCGGGCACGTCGCGAACGACGATCGTCGTCGCCGCGCCCGTGATCAGCGTCGGCGTTGCGTTCTCGGCCGTGCGCACGCCGAGCAGGTTCTCCTCGACGACCGGCGCATACGCGTAGCGCAGGGTCGGGGCCGCGAGCGTCAGCGCCCCCGCGCGCTTCGCGATGAGCGTGCGCTCGACGGTGAGCACGGTGAACGAAAGCCCCAGGCGGGGCTCGGGCGCGTTCTCACGGAGCGAGGTCACCGCGTCGTCCAGAACGAAGCGGACGTAGGTGCCGTCCGCGTCCTGCGACTCCCGCGCAATCACGACGGCGTCCTCGAGCGAGGACAGCCAGGGTGCGGTCACATGCGCCTGGAGATCCAGGGCCTGGCGAAACAGCGTCACGGCGTGCTTGGCAAAGAAGTCGGCGTCGTAGCCGATGCGCAGCGTCACGCGCACCTGCTGGCCGACAACAGCCGTCGCGGGCTCCGCACGAACCTCGAGGAACGCCCGCGCCTTGGGTGACGGCTCCTCGGCCCGGGCGGCACGGGCATCCGCAAGGAGGCCCGCCGTCAGGAGCAAGCACATGAGCACGCGCACGATCACCAGTCCCGACCTCCGAGCGCGGGCCGCCGGGTACGGCGCGCCTTGCGCAGATCGATCTTCTGTCGCTCGCGCTGCCGCAGCGTATCCAAAATGCGCAGGACACCGCCCGAGGGCAGCTCCGTCGCGATCACCTTCGTCAGCGGGTTGGGCTGCGGATCCTCCGCCTCATCCACCTCGGGCGGCGGCGGTTTGGGCGGCGGCTTCTTCGAGCCGTCGTCCTGCTTCCTCTCGCGGAGCTTCGCCATGCGCAGCAGCCCGCGCTCGACATTGCGCCGCGCCTCGGGCCAGTCCGCGCGAGTGGCGGCCGCCCACTGCCACGCCGCAAGCGCATCCTCCGCGCGCCGGTAGGCCGCCTTGCGCGCCTCGGGATCGCCACGGGGCCCGCGGCCGGCCTCCTCGAGTGCGAGGGAGTCCACAAACGCCTGATTGCCCTTGAGAAACATCGCACGTGCCTCCGCGTCCTCGGGAGGCGACTCGGCGCAGCCCGGCAACACGCACAGCCACACGAGTCCCGCCAGCACGACCGGGACGCGGCGAGAACGCAGCTTCCCGAGTCCCCAGTCCAGCGCGAACGCCAGCAGCGCAAGGAGGAGCAGCAGGCCGGCCGGGCCCTCGCCCTCGGATTCGCGCGCCGCGCCCACCCGCCGGGCGGTCGGCAGGATCGCCTCCTCGTAGAGCCGCACCAAGCCGTCGGCTGTGTGGCCTCGGTAGGTTCCACCCGTCGCGTCGGCAAGCCGGCGCAGTCCGTCGGCGCCCAAGGCGCTGACGACGTCACGACCTTCGCCGTCCACAACGAACACGCCGGCGTCGGTGGGTATCTTCGCGCCCCGCGCCGAGCCCACGCCGAGGGCGTGCACGGCGATCCCCTCGGGGCGCAGCGGCTCCGCGACGACGGCCACATCCGCGGGCGCCAGATCGCCGCCGTCGCTGAGGATCACGATCGCGCCCTGGCCCCGGCGGGCCGCGAGGGCCTCGTGCGCCGCGACCGCGGCCGCCGCCAGGTCGGTGCCGCCGCGCGCGACGTCCCACGGACCCGCTTGGCGCGTCATCTCGGCCAGGGAGGCGCCGTCACGGGTGCGGGGCACGCGCAGGCGGGCTTCGCCGGCAAACAGGACCAAGCCGATGCGGTCGCCTGCCGCGCGCGCCGCCAGCGCCTCGATCTGAGCCTTCGCGTAGCCGAGGCGATCGGGCGCGACATCCCGCGCCTGCATGGAGCGCGAGACGTCGAGGCAGACCACGAGGTCGAGTCCCTCCCAGGGCGCAGCGCCGACCGCGGTGTCGGATCCGAGACCGCCGCAGGCAAGCAGCAGGCAGAGGACGCCCAGAAGGAAAGGAACGGCGCGAGCCACGCGGCGGGTCATGGGCGCACCCGCAGCCAGGTAAGGCGGAGCAGGCGCCCCAGCAGGAGCAGGCCCAGCGCCCACAGGACGAACGCCAAGCGTCGGTCGATGAGCACGAAGCGCGCGTCTTCGAGGACAGCACGCTCCATGGCGTCGATGCGGGCGTAGACCTGCCCCAGAGCTTGCGCGTCCTTCGCCGGATGGAACACACCACCGGTGCGCTCGGCGAGCCGGCGCATGGGTGCGGTGTCGAGGCGAACCCACGTACCCGTCGCGTCGCGTCGTCGCAGCCCCGCCGCGATGGCGTACACGCGCACCCCAAGGCGTTCGCACAGCTGCGCGGCGTGGACCGGCGCGATCTCGCCCACGGCCCCTTCGAGGGCGACGTTCTCCTCGCCATCGGTCAGCAGGATGACGACCTTGCTACGGGCGCGCCCACGCTGCAGGACCTCCGCCGCACGTGCGACGGCTGCGCCGATGCCTGTTGCGTCCTCGGGACCGTCCCCGGCGACGACGACCACATCCGTCAGGACGCTGCCCAGCGCCTCGTGATCGAGGGTCGGCGGGCAGACGAGGTCCGGATAGCGCGCGAACGCGACAAGGCCGATCCGATCTTGGGGACGCGCCGCGACGAAGCGCAGCGCCGCGTCGCGTGCGACCTCGAGCCGGGTCCGTGCGGGGTCGAGATCACGAGCCGTCATCGAGGACGACGTGTCCATGCAGAGGACGATGTCGATGCCTTCCTTGGCACGCGGTAAGGGCTCGCGCGCGACGGGCTGGGCGAGCGCGACGATCAACGAGAGCAGGCCCGCGACCTCGAGGAGGCGCGGCAGCGGCCGCAGCACGGTACGAGCCGAGGTGGCTCCTACGAGGAAGGCCGCGGTGGCGAGGCCAACGTCGGGGCGCGGCCCGCGCCGACGCCAAAGCAGCACGAGGGCCAGCGCGCACACAAGCCAGAGGGCCCCGGGGGCGAGCAGCCCCAAGCCGGTAAGTCGCTCGAATAGGCCGCTCATACGGACCGTCCCGTCGGCCCGCCCTGGACGAAGGCAATCGCCTGGGCCAATGCCGCGGACAGGCGCTCTGGCGTCACCGAAGAGCGCCCGAACTTCACGCGGTCCACGCGTGTTTCCGCGATCAGCGCCTCCCAGGCGGCAGCGGGCGCACCCGTCAGGAGCGACTGGATCTCCTGGGTGGTTCTCGCCTCGGCGGCAACGCCCGCC
>JAJDEM010000334.1 GCA_029259795.1 Planctomycetota bacterium | reverse complement strand
GCCGCAGTAGCCCAGCGGATCAGCGGCCAGCGCGGCGCGTTCAGGCTGTCGCGGACCCGCGTCTCGAGGCCGCTCGGCGTGGCCTCGGCGAGGCCAGCCCGGTAGCGCGCGCCGGCCTCCGCGAGGCCGTCCAGGAAGCGCCGTCGGGCTGCCAGCCGACCCGCGGCGACGGGGTCGGCCAGGCGCTCGGCCCTGAGTCCAGGTTCCATGCCGCCGTCGGGCGCTTCGCCCTCGAGCGTGCGATCGACCTCGACCGGATCGTCGTGCCAGTGCGGCCTGTTGGTGGGGGGGGTCGTCATGGGGAGTCCTGCCGGGTTACCCGGGCGTCGAGGCCTCAGGATCCTTGCCTGCGGCCTCCGCCAGGGAAACGAGGCTCTTGCGCACGTATTCCCTCCCGCGATGCAAGCGGCTCATGACCGTGCCCGCCGGGATGTTCAGGATGGCGCCAATGTCGCGGTAGGAGAAGCCGTCGAGATCCCGCAGCCGGACCGGCAGCCGAAAGGGGTCGGGGACCGCGTCGATGGCTCCCTCGACCGCCCCCGGCTCGAGGCGGTCCCAGGGGAGGTCCGGCGCGCCCTCGGGCATGTCACTGGCGCCTCGAGCCATCTCGGTCAGCTCGTCCTCGGGCAGCGACGTCGGCCGGAGGCGTGCGCGTCGAAAACGATCGATGTGCAGTCGCCGAAGGATGGTGAACAGCCAGGCCTTGGCGTTGGTCCCCTGCTGAAAGGAGGCGAACGCCCGCTGGGCCTTCAGGAAGGTGTCCTGGACGACATCTTCCGCGTCATGCCGACGCCGCGTGAGCGAGAGGGCAAAGGCGTAGCAGTCGGGAAGGAAGGGCAGACAGGTACTCTCGAAGACCTGTTTCTGCGGGTCGTCCATGCGCGCATCGTCCAGGGGCGGGGACCTCAAGGCAACGCTTGAGGGGCGGCGACATTCCCGGAACCCGCGGGGCATGCGCCTGGGCGCAGGGAGGGCGCGCCGTAGGATGGGACCATGGAGACGCGGATCAACGTCAACGGGCGCATCACGGCAGCCGAGGAGGCCCAGCTCCCCGTCCTCGATCACGGCTTCCTCTTCGGCGACAGCGTGTACGAGGTGTTCTGGTGGCATCGTGGAGTGCTCATCCAGGAGGCCGAGCACCTCGACCGGCTCGAGCGCTCGGCGGGCCGTCTCTACATGGACCTCCAGGTCGGGCGGGAGGCGCTCGTCGAGGCCGTGGAGGCGACCGTCCGGGCCGCCGGAGCGACCGATGCCGATGACGCCTACATCCGGCTGATCGTGACCCGCGGCGTAGGCCCGCTGGGCCTGGACTTCCGCGAGGTGCCCCGGCGCTCGATCATCGTCATCGCGGCGCCGGCCAACCGCCCCGACGAGGCCACCGTGCGGCGCGGGATCCATGTGGCGTTCATCGACCGCCGCCGCATGTCGATTCGCGCGCTCGATCCCGGGGCCAAGACGGGCAACTACCTCAACAACGTGCTGGCGCAGCACGAGGCGCGTCTGGCCGGGGCCGACGACGCCGTCCTCCTCAACGACGAGGGCCATGTCACCGAGGCCACGACGGCGAACGTCTACGTCGTACGCGAGGGCGCGCTCGCGACGCCGCCGATGGCGGCAGGCATCCTGCGCGGCACCACACGCACGCGCATCCTCCTCCTCTGCGCCGATGCGGGGATCCGCGCCCGCGAGATCACCCTGGCGCCCGAGGACCTCCGCGAGGCCGATGAGGTGTTCCTCTCCTCGTCGGTGCGGGGCATCCTGCCGGTTACCGCGATCGACGATGCCCCCGTCGGTGACGGCGCGATGGGGCCGATCACGGCGCAGCTCCGCGCCCGCTTCGAAGCCGCGGCCGATGAGGAAGCGGCCCGCGGCGGTGGCGCCGAGGCGCCGTGAGTCCTCGTTGGCACGCGATACGCTGGACGCCTGTGGCATGCCGCCCCAAGTGACCTCCCCCCGCCCCAAGCGTCCCGCGCGCGATACAGCGCCCTACGGGGGCGTAGCCTCGAGCGGGAGGCGTTGAGGCCATGCGGTGGCACCGATCGCCCGCGGTCTGGCTTGCGTGGGCGGTTCTCCTCGTCGCATTGCTCCTGCCCCTGGGGGCGATGCTGCTTCGCTCGGTCACGTTCTACGAAGTCGAGCTCACCTCCGGTCGCATCCACCGCGCCGTGGGCGAGGTGGTCATCACCGACGAGGAGCATCGCTACGATCTCCAGGGCGCCGACGAGATCGAGAAGCGGTCGTGGAGTGAGCTCAACGAAGACGTAGCTGCCGTTCACCGGGTCTACTCGCTCGATCACTACGTGCGGGTGTTCTCGGATGACCGCACGCTTGGCTTGCTGCGCAACAGTCTGAAGATCGGTCTCGGCGGTGCGCTGCTCGCGATGCTGCTGGGTCTGCCCATGGCGTGGATCCTCGCCAGGGTGCGGGTGCCGTGGAAGCTGCCCCGCCGTCTGCGATTGCCGGCGGTGCTGCGGCCGTGGATTCCAGGTGTCCACATCTGGTTGCTGCTTGCGTGCCTGACCCCGGCGATCCTGCCACCCTTCTTCATCGCGCTCGGCGGAGCGCGCACGATGCAGGGCTGGCTCATCGCCGGCTTCGGCCTGGAGGGCGGCGCGCTCCAGGTCGCGAACTCGATCCTCGTGTTCGGCTGCGTCCTGTTCCCGCTCTACGTGCTGCTGGTCACGCCTGCCATTCGCGCGGTGCCGGCCGGCCCGTGGGAGGCCGCGCGCTTGCTGGGTGGCCCGCGGGCGGCGTGGCGAACCGTCACGCGCCCCGCCGTGCTGCCGGCTGTGGCGGCCGCCTTCGTGCTGGCCGTCGTCATTGCCTTGACGGACTGCGCCGTACCCGACGTGCTCGGCTTCATGCTGCCCTCGGGGGGCACGCCCGTGCACGTGTTCGCGACCGAGATCCTCCTGCAGTGGAAGCAGAACGGGAACACCGCCCGCGCCGTGGCGACCAGCGCGCCCTTCGTCCTGGTGACGGTACTCCTGCTGTTTCTCGCGGTGGCACTCATCCGGCGCTCCCCGGCGCTGCACACCGCACGCGGGCATCGGGAGCGGTCGCGGGTCGAGCTGGGTGTTCCGGGGAGTGCGCTGGCGGGCTTGTTCCTGCTTGCGGTCCTCGGGGTCAGCCTCGTGCTACCGCTCAGTGGCATCGCCTCGTGGGCGGGGGATGGCGCGGAGTCGATCTCGGGCGGCTCGGAGAATCCCTCGGCGGCACCGACCAAGGGTGTCGGGCTCTTCGACTTCAGCACGACGCTCGACCGCACGGTGGGCAGCCGCAAGGAGCGCAATCGTTGGCTGTGGACGGCCCTCGCCGCCGCCTTGCTCTCGATGGCCGTGGCCGCGCCGCTTGCCCGCGTCGCGACCCGCGGCGGCCGCCTTGCGCGCACGGCGGTGCTGACCGTGGGGGCACTGCCTCTGGCCGTGCCGGGGCTCGTGCTTGGCGCAGGCACCCTGCTCTTCTGGCAGTCGATCCCCGGGGATTGGGTCCGGCCCCTCGAGGAGGGCATCCTGCGCTCGACGCTCGTCCTGACGGCCAAGTTCCTGCCGTTTGCGTTGGTCGGCGCGTGGCTGGGCCTCCGGGCGGTCCGTCCGGGACACGAGGAGGCCGCCGCCGTGCTTGGAACGCCGGCATGGGCCCGCGCGTGGCGCATCGTGCTGCCCGGCTCCTGGATGGGCATCGCCGGCGGGGGCGTGCTGGTGTTCCTGATGGCGCTGCGCGAGCTCGATACGATCGTCTTGGTCGACGCCCGGATCCTCCCCATGCGCCTCTACGACAAGATCCACTTCAACCGGATGGCGGATGAAGCCAACCTGCTCTTCCTCTGTCTGGCGTGGTTTCTCTGCCCGGCCCTGCTCGGAGCCCTGATCGCTGGGCTTTGGAGGCATCTCCGGGGCGAAGGGCCGCAACGCCCCGAAAGTCCCTGACTCGCGCGACTCCCGGTTCCGGGGCTGCCGAAGGCCCACAAGGCGCGTTGGTAAGGTGGAACCCGCCGAGAGGAATGCCATGCGCCTTCGAACCCCGTCCCGTCTTGCCGCCTTGTTCATGTTCCTGCCGCTGGCAGCGCTCTGTCTTCTGGGCCTGGACTCCGCCACCGCCGAGGCGGACGTGCTGACCACCACCGAGGGCCTCGTGCTCGAAGGCCGCGTCGAGAAGCTGCCGTCGGGTTGGTACCGCGTGACGACAAGCAAGGGTGCTGTGGAGCTGGCCAGCGAGGCCGTAGCCTCCGTCACGCTGGGCGTGAGCCCGCGTGCCGATCTGCGCAAGGCGGCGGATGCCGCGAAGCCGACCGATGCGGTCGGCCTCTACCGGCTCGCGCTCAAGGCG
Organism: Planctomycetota bacterium; assembly: GCA_029259795.1. Taxonomy (GTDB): domain Bacteria; phylum Planctomycetota; class PLA2; order PLA2; family JAEUHO01; genus JAHEIK01. The sequence goes on along the minus strand of JAJDEM010000334.1, from coordinate 1,651 downwards.
GAGGAGCTGGGACTCGCCGACTTGCACCGCGAGATGTTGCAGCGGGTCTTGAAGGCGGAGGTCGATCATCCGGCCGCGCGCCGAGCCCTGGGCTTCGAGCGCCACGAGGGCGACTGGGTCTCTTCCGCGGCGGCCCGTCGCAAGAAGGGCCTCGTGCTCTACCGCGGTCGTTGGATGCTTCCCGCCGAGGTCGAGGGTGCTGCCAAGGCGCAGCCGAGCCTGAAGGTTGCGCGTGAGGTCGAGCCGGCGAAGACGCTCGTCCGTACCCTCGCAACAGGCGCGGCGCCGCTGCAGCGCGCGGCGCGACTTGCGCTTGCGAAGACCGACGATGCCATTCTGCTGCAGGCTGCGTTGAGCACGCTCTACGACGCCGATCCGAAGGTACGCATTGCTTCGGCGCGCATCCTCGCGCGCCTGGGCGACGAGTCCGCGCTGCGTGCGTTGATCTTCCTCGGTGCCCGCGACAAGAGTGCGGCGGTCCGGCGTGAGGCCGTGCTGGCCGCGCAGGCCTTCGGCCACGAAGACACCGCCGTGCCGTTTACACGAGCGCTGGCGTCGAAGAACCTGCGCATCGCGGCGAATGCTGCCGAGGCGTTGGCTCTGCTGGGTGATCAGCGCGTCGCGCCCTACATCGTGAAGCGCATGCACAGCCACGGCTCGTCGACGCGCAACGTGGTCTCGTTCATCAACCAGGTCTCCTACGTCCGTGACTACGACGTCGAGATCGCGCAGGCCTCCAACATCGCCAACCCCGACGTTGCGACCATCCAAGAGGGTGTCGTGCTCGACATCCAGGTGAAGGACGCCGCGTGGACCAAGACCTGGCTCGAGCCCTACCTCGTGAAGGCTTGGAACGAGCTGATGGGGCAGAAGCACAAGAGTCCGGAGCAGATCCGTGATTGGTACATCGAGAACGCCGACACCCTGCCGCAGTTCCCCAAGAAGCGCGCCAAGCGGGCCCCCCGCCGCAGCCCCGGCCGCACGATCGGCGCGCCGGTTCACTAAGGGGGGGACGAGCTCCAGGGATGTGAGCATCTCGCCGGTGTTCCGGGTTGATGGGCGGGTGGGGGGGGTCGCGTTGGTGGGAGCTTGAGGTTTGGGAGGGGCCCGCCGCGGGCGGGTGGGTGCTGGCCGGAGTTCCGCGCTGACGCGCGGGTCGGAGGGGTCGCGTTGAAGGCGGCCCGAAGCTCGGACGGTGCCTGCCGCGGGCGGGTACGAACCAGAGTTGGCGTGCGTACGCGGATTGGGCATCGAGACCCCCGCGGTTCGGGCATGACGGCCGGCGGCCGACGCCTGCGAATCGGCGTCGTCTACTGGGGGGCTCACGCCCCCCGCGGCCAGGCGTTACGTCCGTGCCTCCGGCCCGAACGTCGCGGCCGCCACCCCCCTTGACATCTACAGCGCTCCCAAGGGGGTTAACTGATTGACGCCTATGGCGCTCAGCGGAAGCGACGGCTCAAGGTGCCGTTGCGAACAACGGAAAGTTCAACGTGCAGGGCCATTCGGGCTTGTTGGTCCGGGGGTCGCCCAAACCACAGCGGGCGACACGTGGAGGCCGCGGAGGCCCGTGCTGCAACGCAGAGGGACCTGATGGCAGCGGCCCCGCTGCGGGGCCTTCTGCCATGGGGCGGCGCTCAGCGGAAGCGACGGC
>JAJDEM010000333.1 GCA_029259795.1 Planctomycetota bacterium | reverse complement strand
GGATCGGGCATGCCGGCCGTCGGATCGGCGGCGGCGGCCGCAGGCGCCTCGGCGGCCTTCTTCAAGGCACGCTTGATCATCATCGTGCGCTTGGCCTTCTCCTTCGAGGAGATGCCCTCCTCGTTCGGGTCGGGCATGCCGGCCGTCGGATCGGCGGCCGGCGTGGCGGCAGTCGCTGCTGCGGCAGCCTTGGCGTCGGCCTTCGCCTTGCGCTCCGCATCGCGGGCGGCATTGAGCACGGCCTTGGCCGCCGCCTCGCGCGCCTGCCGGGCTTCGCGGATGGCGCTGCTGGCAGCAGCGTATTGCGCTGCCTCGCGCACAAGCGCCTCCTGCGCCGCCGGCGCAAGCGCCGCGTGCACCGCGGTCCGCTCCTCGCGCATCACCTGCAGCGTCGCTCGCACGGACCCGCCACTCGCGGGGGACGCATCCACGGGCGAGCTCTCGAGCGCCTGCTCGAGCAGCGCGAGGTCCTCGACGAGGGAATCCGCCACGAACGCCGCCATGAACGGCACGCTCAGGTAGTTGAGGTCACGGTGCCAGTACGGGAACACGCCCGGCTCCGGCACGCAGTCAAACGAACGAAGCAGATTGGCGAGCAGCGTGGCGTGGTCGCGATCGAGATCGCGCAACGCACCCAGCTGGACGAGCAGCGGCTCGTCCTCGGGCACCTCAAAGGGCTGGGCCTCGAACACATAGGTGGCCGCGCTGATGAAGGTCCGCGTGAACAGCGTGTTCAGCCGCTTGATCTGTTCGGGCGTGAGGTGGCTCGAGGCGGTGGTCATCAGCGCACCCCCATCACAAGAGGAAGGTCCTCGGCAACGGCCTGCGCCCAATGCCACGCGCCCGACCAGAAGAGGCCGAGCCCGAGGATCGGAACGACCAGCAGCGTGCAGAACACGGCGTCGAAGGTCGAGAGCCGCATCACGGGGGCATCACTCTCGCCATCTTGGAAGTACAGCGAGCTCAGCACGCGGGCGTAGTAGTAGAGCGAGATGACCCCGTTGACGAGGCCGATCACGCCGAGCCACACGTAGCCGCGCTCGAACACCACGTAGAAGAGTTGGAGCTTCGCTGCGAAGCCGAAGAACGGCGGCAGGCCCGTGAGGCTGAACAGCACGATCGCGAAGGCAAGCGAGAGGCCGACGTTCCGGCGCCCGAAGCCGCGCAGCGCGGACAGCTCGCCGCTGCCGCGTTCACGAATCACGATGCCTGCCAGCAGGAACGCCGCCAGGTTCATGAACAGGTACGCGATCAGGTAGAAGAGCAGCGCGGCCACGGCCTGCTCGGACCACACCGTGAGCAGCAGCAACAGGTAGCCCGCGTGGGCGATGCTCGACCAAGCGAGCAGCCGCTTGATCTCGGTCTGGCGCAGCGCGGCGAGGTTGCCGACGGTCATCGTGAGGATCGCGGCGATCCCGATGATCGTGATCAACGCCCCCCCCTCGGGCAGGAAGGCTGTCAGGGCATCCGGGGCGACGGGCACGGCCGGACCGACGACCGCTCCGACAACACGGATGAGCGCGATGAAGCCCGCGGCCTTGCTGGCCACGGCGAGGAACCCCGCAACCGATGCCGGCGCACCCGCGTAGACGTCGGGCGCCCAGAAGTGGAACGGCACGGCGGACACCTTGAAGGCGAAGCCGGCGAAGACCATCACGCAGGCAACGATCCAGAGCGGCTGCGTCGTCACCGCGCCGCCCGCCACGGCCTCACCCAGGGCGGCCAGGGAGGTCCCGCCAGCGAAGCCGACCAGGAGCGAGAGCCCGTAGAGCAGGATCGCCGAGGACACCGCGCCGAACAGCACGTACTTGACGCCCGCCTCGTTGCTGCGCGCATCCGCGCGGCGCATGGCCACGAGGACGTAGCCGGGAATCGAAACGAGCTCGAACGCGAGGTAGAGCGCCACGAGATCTACCGACATGGCCAGCAGATTCATGCCGAGCACGGCGCTCAGGATCAAGACGAGGAACTCGCCGCCCGGGGTCTTGAAGGCCTCGCCCCGCACGGTGGCGAGAATCGTCACGAAGCCCGTCACGCAGCAGAAGACCGTGAACACCACCGAGAACTGATCGAGCTGCAGTACGCCGAGTACGGTCTGCGCCCCATCGGTCACCTCGAGCGTCGGCTGCAGGACGGCGCTGGCTGCAGCCCCGGCCAGGGCGAGCAATGCCACACCGGTCGTCAACCAGGGATGGCGACCGCGTCCCACGAGATCCACGACGATGACGGCGAGGATGCCGATGGTGAGCTCGGCGGCGGGAATGATCGGGGTCCAGTCCACGGGCTACTTTGCTCCCAGCTCGCTGGCCTGCTCGAGCAGCGGCACGAGCGTCTCGTGGATGAAGCCGTGATAGAGGTCCATCGCGGTGGACGGGACGATGCCCATGTAGACGGTGACGACGAGCAAGGGCACCAGGACCGCCAGCTCGCGCCCGGTGACATCAGGGAACTTGGCCTTGTCTTTGTAGACCTCTGGCGTGTCGAGCAGGAACACCCGCTGGAGCGTGCGCAGGTAGTAGGCCGCCGTAATGACGATCCCGAGCAGCGCGATGATCGCGAGCGTGCGGTACGGGCCGGCGAAGGCGCCCACAAAGGTCACGATCTCCGCGATGAAGCCGCTGCCGCCCGGGAGGCCCAAGCTGAAGAAGAACGCGAGGCTCGCCAGGATGAAGTACTTGGGCATCACCCAGGCCAACCCGCCGAACTTGGCGATCTCACGGTGATGGGCGCGGTCGTAGATCACGCCGACGATCATGAAGAGCATCGCGCTGATCGTGCCGTGAGCGAGCATCATGTACATCGCGCCATTGATGCCCTGGGCCGTCATGGCAGCGAGGCCAAGCGTCACGAACCCCATGTGACTCACCGATGAGTAGGCAATCAGGCGCTTGAAGTCGGTCTGCGCCATGGCCACGAACGCGCCGTAGACGATCGCGATGACCGACAGGATGGAGATCACGAGACCGCACGCCACTGCCGCCTGCGGGAAGAACGGATAGGCGATCCGGATCAAACCGTAGCCTCCCATCTTCAGCAGCACGCCCGCGAGGATCATCGAGACCGGCGTTGGGGCCTCGACGTGCGCATCGGGCAGCCAGGTGTGGAACGGGAACATCGGCACCTTCACGGCGAAGCCGATGAACATCCCGATGAACGCGGCAAGGCAGAGTGCCGAGTCGCCGAGCACGCCGCCCGTATTCCCGAACGCTACGGCATTGCGGGCCATCTCCGTGACCTCGGGAATCGACCAGGACTGCGTCTTGAGCACGACGAGGATCACGCCAGCGAGCAGCAGGACCGATCCGAACAGCGTGTAGAGGAAGAACTTGATCGATGCGTACTGCCGCCGGGGACCGCCCCAGATTCCGATGAGGAAGTACATCGGCAGGAGCATGACCTCCCAGAAGACGTAGAACAGGAAGAGGTCAAGGGCGACGAAGACGCCGAGCATGCCGGTGAGCAGCAGCAGGAACATCATGTGGTAGCCCTTGGGCTGCTTCTCGATGTTCCAGCTGGCAATGGCTGCCGTGAGGCTCACGAACGCGGTCAGGAGGACCAGACTCATCCCGATGCCGTCGATGCCGACGTAGTACTGGATGCCTGTCTCGCTGACGACCCCGGGCAGCCAGGCCGCGAACTCCTGGAACTGATATCCAGCGGCGTCTGGATCCATGCGGATCCAGAGCAGGACCGCCACGACGAGCACCAGCGCCGAAGTGGCGATGTTGATCACGCGGGCGTGCTTGCTCGGCAGTACTGCGCAAAGCAGCATGCCGACCAGGGGCAGGAATACGAGGGTCGTAAGCGTGAGCATCAGAGGAGGTGCTCCAGCAGGAGAGCGAGGGCAAGAGCGCCGACGCTGATCGAGAGGTAGAGACGGACGCGGCCACTCTGCAGCGCACTGAACACGCCGCCAAGGCGCTGACATGCGTGGCCGATGGCCCGAACCAGGCCATCGACGACGCCGCGGTCATGCGCGCCCGAGACGTCGCCCGTCGTGACGCCGCCGCGACCGACGAGGTTGACCAGTCCGTCCACAACGCGCTCATCGAGCACCTTGAAGGCGCGGCCGAGTGCGTAGGCCGGACGGATCAGGACGGCGTCGTAGAGTTCGTCGAACCAGAACTTGTTCGCGAAGGCGTTCTCAAGGGGCGCAAGCGGCGCCTTGAGAGCCGCGAGCTTCTCGCGGCGCGTATGGAAGACGAGCCAGCCGAGGAGCAGCCCCCCGATGCCGGCAGCAATGGCCATCCACATGACCGTGCCCGCGTGGTGATGCTCGGCCTCGAGGCTCTGAAGCGTTGCCCAGAGGGCCGCAGGCTCTACGCCGGTCGGCGGCGCCAGCATGAGCGTGTGCCACGCGAGCGGACCGATGATGAGCGTGAGCGCCGCGAGGACGATCAGCGGGACGGTCATGGCCTTGGGCGACTCGTGCGCATGATCGTGGACCTGCGCGTCGCGCGGCTCGCCCTCGAACGTCATCACGTAGAGGCGCATCATGTAGAAGGCCGTGAGCACCGCGCCTCCGAGGCCGATCCAGAAGAGCAGCGGATTGACGCCGTAGGCGCCGGAGAGAATGCCGTCCTTCGAGTAGAAGCCGGAGGTGATCCACGGCACGCCGGCGATGGCGAGCACGCCGATCAAGAACGTCCATGCCGTGATGGGCATCTTCTTGCGGAGGCCGCCCATCTTGCGCATGTCCTGCTCGTGGTGGCAGCCGTGGATGACCGAGCCGGAGCCGAGGAACATCAGCGCCTTGAAGAAGGCATGCGTGGTGAGGTGGAAGAGCCCGGCGTGCCAGGCCCCAACACCCAACCCGAGGAACATGTAGCCGAGTTGACTCACGGTGGAGTAGGCCAACACGCGCTTGATGTCGTTCTGGGCCATGGCGATGAGCCCCGCGACGAGTGCGGTCATCGCCCCCACCGTGGCGATGACGACCATCACGTCCGGCGTCAGCATCGGAGCCATGCGGCCGATCAGATACACGCCGGCCGCGACCATGGTCGCCGCGTGGATGAGTGCGCTGACCGGCGTAGGGCCCTCCATGGCATCGGGCAGCCAGACATGCAGGGGAAGCTGAGCGCTCTTGCCGGCGGCCGCCATGAACAAGCCGAGGCCTGCGAGGAGCAGCCAGGGCTCTGCGATGTCACCCCGGGCCGCGGCCGCGAAGATGGCCTCGAACTCGAACGAGCCGACTGCACCGCCGAGGATGCAGATGGCGAGCATCATCCCCAGGTCGCCGATGCGCGTGGTGATGAAGGCCTTGCGCGCGGCGTTGCAGGGGGCGGGCTTCTCGCTCCAAAAGCCGATGAGCTTGTAGGAGCAGAGGCCGACGAGCTCCCACCCCATGAAGAGGTGCAGCAGGTTGTTCGCGAGCACGAGGACGAGCATCGAGAACGAGAAGAGCTGCAGCCACGCGAAGAAGAGCCCGTACTTGGGATCGCCCTTCATGTAGGCCGTGCTGAAGACGTGTACGAGAAAGCTCACGAGCGTGACGACCACGAGCATGACGGCCGTCAGGCCATCCAGCGTGATGCCGATGGTCCACGTGGACGTCTCCGACACCTGGAGCCAGGTCCACGGTCCGAAGGTCTTTGTGAACTCCGCGCCCCCTTGCAGCGCCTCATAGGCAATGAGCAACGAGCAGACGAGCGACGCGCCGATGGCGCCAATCGTCAGGAGGTCGCCGCCCTTCGCCAGACGCCGACCGAGCGTGTACTGCAGCGCGAACCCCAGCAGGGGTGCCGCGAGTACGACGAAGCACAGCGTCTGGAGGGTGGCGTCAGACATGCTTCCGGCTAGCCCTTCAAGGTGTCGAGTTCGTCGACATCGATGCGATCACGCGTGTCGAAGACGTTGAGGATGAGCGCCAGCGCCACGGCGGCTTCGGCGGCAGCGATGACGAGGACAAACAGGACGAACAACTGCCCGTCGATCACGGGCTGGCCGTCGATCTGGGCTCGAAAATGGTCGAATGCGACGAGGTTGATGTTCGCTGCGTTGAGCATCAGCTCGATGCCGATCAAGATTGCCACGGCATTGCGTCGCGACATGACCGCGACGAGGCCCGCGCAGAAGAGTGCGGCCCCGACAAGCAGGTAGTGATTGAGGCCAACGGCTGCGAGGAGCATCAGGACGACCTCCGCCGGCGCGCGAGGTACGCAGCGCCGATCAGCGCGGCGAGGAGCAGCACGGAGGCCACCTCGAAGGGAATGAGCATCTTCTCGGGATCGAGGAACGCGTGGCCGATCGCCGAGGTCGTCGGCAGCGGCTCACTCGCCTCGGTCGCGGCGGGGAACGTCGTGCTGTCGATGGCGATGGCGAGCACGAAGAACAGCACGGCGCCGGTGGTCAGCGCGAACGCGCGCCGCAGCGGCCGCTCGAGCCCGAGGGACGCCTCGGTGCGCGCAGTCAGCAGCACGCCGAAGACAAGCAAGACGAGAATCCCGCCGACGTAGACGATGATCTGGCTGAAGGCGACGAAGTCCGCGCCGAGCATGGCGTAGAGCCCGGCGACGCCGAAGAAGGCCGCCATCAGGCCGAATGCCGCGTGGACGATCTTGGGCGCCACGGCCGCGCCAATGGCGGCGAGCACCGTCATCGCGGCGAGGCCGTAGAAGATCAGCTCGGGGATGAGCCCGCTGAGGTCGGGGAGGAAGGCCAGGCTCATGCGTCGCCCCCCTCGTCGTCGGCGTTGGACGGCTTGGGCTGTGCAGCCTGCGGCCCCTTGAGGTGCGCACGGAGACCGGCATCCGGATGAGCGGAGGTGAGCGCCGTACGCCACCAGCCTTCGCCATTCATGAAGTCGATCTTGGTGTGCTCGCCCCGCTCGAAGGTCGAGAGGTCGTACTGCGTCCCCATGTGGATGCAGTCCACGGGGCACGGGTCGACGCAGAGCTCACAGAAGAGGCACTTGCTGTAGTCGATCTCGTAGACCGCGAGCACCTTGCCCTTGCCGGCGCGCGCGCCGTAGTCCTGTTCGATGCGGATGCAATCGACGGGGCACGCCTTCGCACAGAGGTCGCACACGATGCACGCCTCGGGCTCGAACTCGTGGATGCCTCGCTCGTACGGACTGAAGTAGGTCGTCTCACCTTCGTCCGGGTACTGGATCGTCGTGGGCTTCGTGAAGAAGTGCCGCCACGTGAGCTGCATGCCCTTGGCCGTCGTCGTGACACCGTGCCAGATGTTCTTGAGGTAGGAGATCACGCTACATGCCTCCCAGCCAGGCGCCGAAGGCGCTGTCCGTGCCGATGCCCGCGATGGCGATGAGTACCTGCACGGCCAAGCCGACCACACAGAAGATGCTGAGCGGCAGGAGGACCTTGTAGCAGAGGTACATCACGCGATCGATGCGGAAGCGCGGCAGGGACCAGCGAATCCAGATCATCACACTGAGCAGGAAGATCGTCTTGAGGAAGAGGACGAGGACGCCCGCCCAGCGGCCCCAGCCGCTATCGAAGTCGATGGGGAAGCCCGGCGACCAGCCCCCAAGGAAGAGCACGGCTGTGAGCATCGCGAAGAGGATCATCGCGGAGTACTCGGCGAGGAAGAACACCGCGAACCGGAAGCCCGTGTACTCGGTGTGGAAGCCGGCTACGAGCTCCGACTCCGCCTCGGGCAGGTCGAAGGGTGCGCGCTTGAGCGCGGCGAGCGCCGCTGTGAAGAAGATGAAGAACGAGGCGAAGGCGAACGGCCCGCGGAACACGTACCAGTTCCAGAAGCCGCCTTGCTGCTGATCCGCGATGTCGCCGAGGTTCATCGTGCCCGCGAGAATGACGACGCCTAGCGCCGAGATGCCGAGCGGCAGCTCGTAGCTGATCATCTGCGCGACTTCGCGCATGGCCCCGAGGACGGCCCACTTCGAGTTCGACGCCCAGCCGGCCATGATGATGCCGACGACCTCGATGCTCGTGAGCGAGAGCACCACGAACAAGCCGACGTTCATGTCCGCCGCAGCCAGGCCGTGCCCGAAGGGAATGACGGCGAACGCTGCGAACGCGCCGACGAAGACGATGATCGGCGCCAACAGGAAGATCGGCTTGTCGGCCGTTTTCGGAATGATGTCTTCCTTGGAGAGCAGCTTGACGCCGTCGGCAAGGAACTGCAGAAGACCCTGCGGGCCAACTCGGTTGGGGCCGATCCGGGCCTGCATGCGTCCGGAGATCCGGCGCTCGAGCCACACCGTCTCGCCCGCGAGCAGGCTCGCGTAGACGAGGATGATCTTGCAGACCACCACGATGCCGATGGTGTAGACGAAGCCGGCCGGCAGATCGCCGATCCAGCCCACACTGCCGCGCAACTCGTCCAGCCAGATCTGCATCAGCGGTCCACCTCACCCAGCACGATGTCCATGCTGCCGATGAGTGACACGAGATCCCCGATGAGCATGCCTTCCGCAACCTCGGTGATGCACGCGATGTTGCTGAACGACGGGCCGCGACAACGGGCACGCCAGGCCTTGTCGAGCTTGCCCTTGCTGACCATGTAGACCGCGAGCTCGCCACGCGGGTTCTCGCCGCGCACGTAGACCTCGCCTTCCGGCGGTCGGAAGCCCTTGGGCATCCGGCCCATCACCGGGCCCTCGGGCAGCTGCGCGAGCGCCTGGCGGATGATCTTGATGGACTCGCCGACCTCCTTCACGCGCACCCAATGCCGGTGGAAACAGTCCCCCACCTCGCCACCGATGCCGCTGTGGCCGTGGGGCACCTCGAAGTCGAAGCGGTCGTAGAT
>JAJDEM010000332.1 GCA_029259795.1 Planctomycetota bacterium | reverse complement strand
GTCGGCCCCGTCCAGCGAGCGGGCGAGCGTCTCCCCGAGGACCGGCGCACCCATGACCACGGTGACCTGGGCCTCGCCTTCCCCCGTCTCCACAACCGATGCGTGCAGAATGCCCGCACCCGTCTCGACGGTCATGGAGGTGCCGTTCAAGACGAGCGCGTGGCGTACCGCGAACAGCGCGAGGCAGCGCAGGCCGTTGCCGCACATCTCGGCCTCGCTTCCATCGGGGTTGAACATCCGCATCCTCAGGTCAGCCAAAGCCGAGGGCATTGCGAGCAGGAGGCCGTCGCTGCCGACCCCGCCGCGCCGGTCCGTCACGGCACGGGCGAGGCTCGAGAGGTCCGCCGGTACCGCAGCGGTCGCGTCCACGACGACGTAGTCGTTGCGGAGGCCGTGCAGCTTGGCGAAGGGCAGCGAGGCAGATTGCATGCCCTCATCTTCACGCCGACCTTCATCTGGTGCAAAAAGGGGGCTAGTCCTCGACCCCGCCCGCCTGTAAGCCTGAGCGTTGGCTACCGAGCGGGCATGGTGCCCGATGGGAGCAGCCCGCGGCATGAGCCTCCCGACCCACAACGAGAACCGCTGCCCCCACGAAAGTGGCTTGGAGCCCGAGGCGCTCTTCGGGGGGGACTCCGCCCTGAGCGAGCAGCAGACGACCCAGTGGCTGGGCCACTTGCAGCGACTGGCCTCGACGGGGCTGCTGGCGGGCGGCATGGCCCACGATCTCGCCGGCCTCATCCAGCCCCTGCTCGGGGAGGCGGAGCGGGCCCTCATGCAGGGCAAGGAAGCCGACTACCGGGAGTCCTTGGTGGCCATGCGCGCCTGGGCCCGCCGCTGCGAGGAGTACGTCCGGGCGCTGCTGGATCTGGTCCGGCGTGACGAGCACCACCGGATCGCGGTTCCCGTGGAGCGGGTGGTCGAAGACACCCTCCAACTGCTCGAGTCCAGCCAGCGTTCGGCGGGCGTCAGCATCAAGCGCAGCCTCGACAACCATCACCACGCCCTCGCAGACCGCACGCGGCTGATGCAGGCCATCATGAATCTGGTCACCAACGCGATCCGCGCGGCGGCGGACGGGGGCCGCGAGGTCGAGATCTCCGTTCACGGCCGGCGAGACCGGGTGCTGATCGAGGTTCGCGACAATGGCCCCGGAGTGCCGAAGGCCCTACAGGACCGCTTGTTCGAGCCCTTCGTCCATGGGGGCTCGCCGGGCGGCCGGGCGCCAGGCTCCGCAAGCCGGACCGGCCTGGGCCTCTACATCAGCCGGCGGCTCGTCGAGGAGCAGGGCGGGCAGATTGAGTTCGAAACCGAGCCTGGGGTGGGCAGTGTGTTCCGGCTCATGCTAGAACCGGCACCTGTGGAAGGCGCGGCGCGTGAGATGCCGCCCGGGAATGAGGGGAAGCCCTTACAATGAGCAGTAAGCGAACTATGCAGAATTCGAATGAGACCGAGGGCCGGCGGACGACCAAGGGCGATGGGCCCGCGAAGCGGGACTTCGTCGATGCCGAGCTGATTGCCGACACGCGCACCAGCGAGGAGCAACTCGGCTTCCGCAATGTGGGTGCCCGCGAGCGGCGGATGCTCTACCAAGCCGGCGATGCCTACGTCGAGCTCCTCGTCCCACACGAAGGCGGTGACTCGCTCTCGGGCGGCTGGCTCTATGGACAGCTCATCACCCCGACCGCGGAGTGCGCCGCAGGGTTCGAGCAGCCGACCTACGCCTCGCTCATGGGCGAGAAGGGCTGCACAGGCGCCGCGCGCCTCACCGAGGTCGGCGACTTCGCCGTCCCGTTCTGGGAACCCGGCGACTTCGAGCTCCACATCGAGCCGACCAACGGGCCGACCGTCCGGGTGGCCTTCTCCCAGTAGGGAGCATGCTGGGCATCGAACCGCTCGCCGATGAGCTGGCGCGTACACCCAAACCGCATCAGCGCCGCGCGCTCCTGCGACGTATGGGCGAACAAGAACTCGCCGAGGTCGACCTCATCGAGTTGCTGCGCAACGCACACCGGCGCCACGCCCAAGACCCCGAGGCCTCACGGCGCATCGAGGTGTTCGCGCACTTGGCCGCGCGACGCCGAGGCGATGAGCGGGTCGCGCAAATCGCGCTGAAGAGCATGGCCGGCTCGCTCCTGGTTCTCGGGCAGCCCCGCGCCGCCGCGCGGCGCTTCGAACAACTCCGCGCCGTCATGCCCAAGGTCGATGGCGCGCGCATCGGGCTGCAGTACGCCCAGGTCTTGGCGATGCTCGCGCAGTTTCCCAAGGCGCTCGGCGTCATCGCCAAGAGTCGCGCCGATGTTCCGCGTCGGGGCTGGGCTGACTTCCGCGGGCGCCTCGACATCGCCGAGGGCCTCGTCTACCAGGCCCAAGGCCGTGCCCAGGACTCCCTGGAAGCGTTCGAGCGCGGGCGCCGAACGCTCGTCCGCACGGCCAAGCGGGTGACCATCACCGGCATCGACATGAACCGCGCGACGGCCCTCACCAACCTCGAGCGCTACGACAGCGCCGAGCGCCTCTACCGCCGCGTCATTCGCGAGCACGAGGCCGGCGGCGCGACCGCGATGGCGCTACGCGCGGCGTACAACCACGCCTACCTGCAGTTCGTCCGGGGCGAGTTCCACCGGGCGCTCAGCCAGTTCCGCACGCTGCGGGCAGAGTTCGTCAAGATCGGCGACCGCCGGCTGGTCGCCCTCTGCGACCTTGACGAAGCCGAGATCAGCCTGCACATGAACCTGCCCGGCCATGCCGCCGAGCTGGCGGAGCGGGCCGCGAGAGACCTGGGCGACCTGGGCATCAAGGCGGAAGTCGCGCGCGCGGAGTTCTTCAGCTCGATCGCCCAGCGCAGCCTCGGCAAGCCTGAAGAGGCGCGCCGCCGCCTGGAGCGTGCGGAGCGGGTCTTTCGCGAGCTCGACAATGCCATGTGGTGGGGTGTCTCCCTCCACCGGCTCGCCGAGCTGGACCTCGAGGAGGGCCACGCCGGTCGCGCGGCTCGCCGCGCAGCGAAGGCGGTCGAGATCCTGCGCGCGAAGGATCTGCATGAGCGTGCCGGCTACGCCGAGGTCCTGCTCGCTACGATCGAGCGCCGCGGTGGCGACGCGCGCGCGGCGCAAGCGCGCCTCGGCCGGCTGCTGGCGTCGATCGCGGACCAGGGGCTGCCGTGGCTGCGCTGCGAGATCCACCACGAGCTGGCCCACATCCACGAGCCGGGCGACCTCGCGCAGAGCGTCCGCCACGTACTCCGCGCAACGCGTCTGCTCGAGGAGCATCGGATGGCCGTGCCACCCGACGAGTACATGGCTGCCTTCCTCACGGGCAAGGCACTGCTCTTTCGCGATGCCATCCGGCTGGTCCTCGATCACGGCGGTCCGGCGGCCGGCGCGCAGGCGTTTCGCTTGGCGGAACAGGCGCGTGGCCGCGCCCTGCTGGACCTGCTGCGTCACCAGGACCCGCACGAGACCAAGGGCAAAAACCGCGAGCTGCAGCGCGAGGCGAAGCGTCTGGAGCGTGAGATCGACGGGCTGGCCTCGCGCATGCCGTCCATCGAGCGCGGCGCCAACACCGACGACGCCAACCGGCGGGCCGAGGAGGTCTCCGCCCGCGAGGGTCGCCTCCGCGCCTGCCTGGGCGAGCTGGCCGTGGACGACCCTGCGAGCGTGCGGCTCCGGCGCGGTGCGGCACCCGGACTGGAGGAGGTCCAGAAGGAACTCACAGCCGACGAGACCCTCGTCCAGTTCTTCCTCGGCGACGAGGAGCTCATCACCTTCGTCGTGGACGCCGAGGGCCTCCATGTCATGCGGCGTCCGCTCCTGCGCCATGTGCTGCGCGACCTGCTCACCCGAACGAGCTTCCAGCTCGATCGGCCGAACCTCGCCGCGAGTGCGATGCCCGCGCTCAGTCACGCGCTGCTGCCCAGCGCGAACGCCGTCCTGGAGGAGCTCTACCGCCTCCTGATTGAGCCCATCGCCGCCCATCTCACGCGCCGTCGCATCGTCGTCGTCCCGCACGGCGACCTCAACGGCATCCCGTTCCACGCATTGGGCATCGGCGGGGAGCCGTTGCTGCTCGCGCACGAAGTCATCCAGGCGCCGAGTGCCTCCGTCTACCTCCACTGCAAGCAATCGCGTGGCCGGCGGGCGCGAACGGCCCTGCTCCTCGGCGTGCCCGACCAGGCGGCGCCTGACATTCGCCGCGAGGTCGAAGCGCTGTCGGGCTTCGTCCCGCACAATCGGCGGTTCATCGGCGCGGAGGCGTCGAGCAAGGCGCTGGCCCGCTTTGGCCGGCGTGCGCGCATCATCCACATCGCCGCCCACGCCCGCTTCGATCGCGAAGATCCGATGGAGTCTGGCATCAAGCTGGGCGACGGCTGGCTCACGATCCCCGAGATCTCCGCCATGAAGCTGAGCCCCGAGTTGATCGTCCTGGCCGGCTGCGCGACGGGCAAGGTGAGCGTCACGGAAGGCGGGGAGCTGTTCGGGCTCGTGCGCGGGTTCCTGCAGGCCGGAGCCTCGTCCATGGTGACGAGCTTCTGGCCGGTACCCGACGAAGCCACCACGGCCTTCATGCAGTCGTTTCACAGCAAGCTTGCGACGGGCCTCGCGCCTGCCACGGCGCTGCGCGCGGCCGCTCTCGCAGCGCGGGAAGAGAACGCACACCCCTTCCACTGGGCTCCGTTCACCCTCATGGGTGCTGGCGGCTAGCCAGCGCTCTGGACGGTCCTGCGGTGGCGCCAGCCGCGGGGGGAAGTCGGAGGGGAGCCGCGTGCCGCGGCTCCGCCCCCCATTCCATTTCCTCTCGGAATTCCCCCGGGCGCGTTCGGCAGAACGTGCCTACAGGCTGTGACGAACAGCGATTGTCGCGCCGGCAACGGCCGGCTGCGAGATGTTCGTCAGGCTGCTGTAGCCGAGGTCCTCGAGCTTGGTCTTGACGACCGGCGACGCGTAGCCACCCTCGATGCGCAAGCCGTTCGAGGCGGTGGCCTGCGGCAGGCGGTTGAGAAGCTGCGTCATGGTCTCGACGGTCGCGACCTGGCCCGTGGCGATCTCGAGCTGGGCCTTCAGAGCGACCGGTGAGGTCCAGAACTCATCCCCGACCGAGACGCTGGCGACGATGTCGTCTTCCTCGATGGGCTGATCCGCCTGTGCATCGACGACGCCAACGGCGGCCGCGAAGAGCAGGGCGAAGAAGCAGAAGCTGGCGATGAAGTTCTTGCGAATGGTGTTGTTGAACATGGTGTTTCCCTTGGTGTCGCCGTAGGCCCGGCGGCGACGATGGATTGGGACCCGGGCGCCCGTGGACTTGAAACGCGCACACCCTCGGGCGGCGCTTGCACGGCCACTCGGCACCACGCAGGGGTGCATCGAGCGGCTGGCAACTGCTGTGCGGCGGCCCGTGCACAGGCACAGGGCCGCAGGCATCTCCTAGCAATGTGGCGTGGCGAAACGGCCCCCCGGACCGCGCCGACCCGTTGGCCGACTTCCACACACACAATCCCCAGAGGTGGGACTCGGGACCGCGGACACTCCACAGTCCAACCCGAAGTACGGCCCCTGTGCGCGGCGTTCCCTACCGACGCGCGCGCCGCAAGCGGATGGTGGCGGAGCGACCGTCATTGACGATCCACTTCCTCCAGAACCCCTTGCTGGACCTCCCCAAGCGCTCTACCCGCCTCTCCTGACGCTCCACGATACGGATGCGCGCCCCCAGTCATGCACCGGCCGGGAAGGCGGCGCAACGCCGAGTCGCAAATCGCGCACGTAGGCTTCTGTAGGTCGAATCAGCAGCCTACAGGGACCTGACCCGGGTGCGGCTCCGTCCTGCTCCGCAACCCCGGCGCTGGGAGGCGGTTAAGACGGGACGCGCCCGTCGCTCAAGCCCGTGGGGGCTTCCTGTCGATGGGGGGTCGCGTCGAGATCAGGGATGGCGGAAGTCCGAAAGGTCCGCCTTCGATGCACAACCGCCTGCCCCCCACGCCCCCCCGCGTCGGACTCCACCTCGGCTCCCAGAGCTATCCCGCGCTGCCGCTGCGTCTGGCGGGCCACGAGGCCTCGGTCGTCGTGCAGTCCAGCGCCTGCGTGGACGACCACGGCCGCCTGCGACTCGACTGGGACGATGGGCGCTGCACCGAGCTCGACGTCCGGGTCCGCACGGTCGATCCGACCGGCCCGACGACGCGCCTGGACGTCTGCGGCGTGGGCGGCGACTGGCGCCCTTTCCTCGAGTACGTCGCACACACGACCCGCTAGCCCGAGCCCCCAGCCTTCGGTCCACGGCGCCGCTCGGATGGCGTGCGCTCGGACCCAAGGCGGAAGGTAGGATCCGCCGCCTGAGGAGTCTGCCGCGCTTGTGGCGGCGCGAGCGCTGGCGCAAGCGCCCGGGCGCTGGCACCGCGTGCCCGCAACCGCACAGCAGGCGCCTCCCAGGAGGCGAGTATGAGTCGACGCGATGGCCGTGAACCGGATCAGATCCGACCTGTCGAAGTGCTGCGCGGGTTCACTTCGGCGTCACCCGGCTCGGTCGTCTACCGCTGCGGCGGTACGCATGTCTTCGTGACGGCCACGATCGAAGAGCGCGTACCCAAGTGGATGTCGGGACGCGGCACGGGCTGGGTCACGGCCGAGTACGCCATGCTTCCCGGCAGCACCGGCAGCCGCAAGCCCCGCTCGACCTCGACGGGGCGGGTCGACGGCCGCACCATGGAGATCCAGCGTCTCGTGGGGCGGGCGCTGCGCTCGGTCGTGGACATGAAGGCGCTCGGCGAGCGGACGGTCTGGCTCGACTGCGACGTCCTGCAGGCGGACGGCGGGACACGCACGGCCTGCGTCAACGCCGCCTACATTGCGCTCTGCGACGCGCTCAAGAACTACAACTTCAAGAAGCCGCTCTCCAGTTGGCCCATCCGCGAGCCCATTGGCGCGATCTCCGCCGGCATCGTGGCCGGCAAGGCGCTCCTTGATCTCGACTACTCCGAGGACCACCGGGCCGACGTCGACATGAACGTCGTCATGACGGCGGGCGGTCACTTCCTGGAAATCCAGGGGACCGGCGAGAGCCGGCCCTTCAGCCCCGAAGAGCTCGAGGCCATCCTGGCGCTCGGCCGCACGGGATCCGCGGCGGCAATGGAAGCGGCGCGCACCGCGCTCGCCGCCCCGCTCGCGTGAGCGTGGACTCCGTCTTCGTCGCGACGACCAACGCCCACAAGGCGGAGGAGATCGCAGCCATCCTTGCGCCGACCGGGCTCGCCGTGCAGATGGCACCGCCCCTGCCGGAGGTCGTTGAGGACGGCACGACCTTTCGCGCCAATGCCCTCCTGAAGGCTCGCGCCGCCGCTGCGATCCTCGCTGCCCCGGCCCTCGCGGACGATTCTGGGCTCGTGGTGGAGGCCCTGGACGGCGCGCCGGGCGTGTTTTCTGCCCGCTACGCGGGCGAGGGCGCGAGTGACGCGGACAACAACGCCGCGCTGATTGCGGCCCTGGAGGCCCGAGGCCTCCAGGAGCCCGCTGCGGCCTTCGTCTGCGCCGTCGTGATCGTGGCTCCGGACGGCACGCTCCTGGGCGAGGCCGAAGGTCGGGTCGAGGGCGTGATCCGCTGGCCGGCCCTGGGCTCGGCGGGCTTTGGCTACGATCCCCTGTTCTTCCACCCTCCGAGCGGCTGCCGGCTCTCCGAGCTGGCGCCGGAGGCCAAGAACGCCATCAGCCATCGCGGCGAGGCCCTCCGCAAGCTGGCCACCAGCCTCAAGGCCTGACCTAGACTCACCCACCCATGACGCGCGGCCCCATCGAACACATTCGCAACTTCGCCATCGTCGCTCACATCGACCATGGCAAGTCCACGCTTGCCGACCGGTTCCTCGAGATCACCGGCCTCGTCACGAAGCGCGGTGCCAAGGCCGACCTCGTCCTCGACGACCTCGACCTCGAGCGCGAGCGGGGTATCACGATCAAGGCCCGCGCCGTGCGGATGCCGTACGAGAAGGACGGCAAGCAGTACGTCCTGAATCTGATCGACACGCCCGGCCACGTGGACTTCACCTACGAGGTCAGCCGCTCGCTCACGGCGTGCGAAGGTGCGATCCTGCTCGTCGACTCGACCCAGGGCGTCGAGGCCCAGACCGTGGCCAATGCCTACCTCGCCGTCGAGGCCGATCTCGAGATCGTCCCGGCCCTCAACAAGCTGGACATGCAGGGCGCGCGCCCCGACCAGGTGAAAGAGGAGATCGAGGCGATCCTCGGCATCGACCCCGAAACGGTCCTGAGTGTCTCGGCGAAGACCGGCGATGGCGCCAGGGCTCTGCTGGATCGAGTGATCACGAACGTTCCGGCGCCGGTCGGCGACCCGGATGCTCCGCTTCGTGCGCTGCTGTTTGACGCGGTCTACGACACCTACCGCGGCGTCGTGATCTACCTCCGCCTGATCGACGGCGTGCTCAAGCGCGGCGACGCGATCCTCCTGATCGGCGCGGACACCAACTACGAGGTGACCGAGATCGGCGTCCTTGCGCCGAATCGGATCAAGGTCGACAAGCTGACCGCCGGCGAGTCCGGCTACGTGGTCGCGAGCATCAAGTCGCTGGCCGAGATCGCCATCGGCGACACCATCTCGCACTATCCGCAGCCCGCGGGGGTCGAAGCGTTGCCGGGCTTCCGGCAGCCGCAGCCGATGGTCTATTGCGGCCTGTATCCGACCTACCCGAAGGACTTCGAGGCCCTGCGCAAGGCGCTCCAGACGCTTGTGCTCAACGACGCCTCGATCACGTTCCACCCCGAGACCTCCGAAGCCCTGGGATTCGGGTTCCGCTGTGGCTTCCTCGGTCTGCTGCACATGGAGATCGTGCAGGAGCGGCTCGAGCGCGACAGTGATGTCGATCTCGTCCAGACGGCACCCAACGTGACCTACGAGATCGTCAAGAGCGACGGCTCGGTCATCCGCGTCGAGAAGCCCTCCGACGTGCCCGATCCCAACCTGATCGTGGAGTTCCGCGAGCCGATCGCCCACTGCAGCATGATCGTCCCGCATGAGTCAGTCGGCGCGATCATGCAGATGGCGACCGAGAAGCGCGGCGTCTACTGCGAGACGCAGTACCTCTCGCCCACGCGCGTCATGCTCGTCTACGACGTGCCGCTGCAGGAGATCGTGTTCGACTTCTACGACAAGCTGAAGTCGGCCACGCGCGGCTACGGCACACTTGACTACGACATCAAGGGCTACGAGACGGCCCATCTCGTGCGCTTGCGCATCCTCGTCAATGGGATCGAGGTCGACGCCCTCTCCATGATCTGCCACCGTGACACCGCGGAGCGCCGTGGGCGGCGGGTCCTCGCCAGTCTACGCAAGTCGATCCCCCGCCATCTGTTCAAGGTGCCGCTGCAGGCTGCTATTGGCGGCAAGATCATCGCGCGCGAGACCATCTCCGCCATGCGCAAGGACGTCACGGCCAAGTGCTACGGCGGCGACATCTCGCGCAAGCGCAAGCTGCTCGAGAAGCAGAAGGCCGGCAAGAAGCGCATGAAGCAGGTCGGCAACGTCGAGATTCCGCAGGAGGCATTCCTCTCCGTCCTTGGATCGGGGGACGACGAGGGGAAGAAGAAGGGCCGGTGATTCGAGACGCTGGGACAGCGCCTGCCGATGGCCTCCCGCCGCCGCCGCGCGCGGGTGACGGCGGACTCGCGTTCCTGAAGGACAATCTCGAAGCCATTGCGGTCGCGGTGGTGATGGCGCTGGTCATCAAGCACTTCTGCGTCGAAGCGTTCAAGATCCCCACCTCCTCTATGTTTCCGACCTTGCGGGGGGAACCCGACAACCAGGGCGGCGAGGGCGACCGGATCCTTGTCGACAAGTGGGCGTATCGGCTCGGTGCGCCCCAGCGCTGGCATGTGATCGTCTTCCGCTACCCGCTCAACCGCGCGCGCAACTTCATCAAGCGCATCGCGTTCTTGCCGGGCGAGCACGGCCGCATCAGCGAGGACGGCGACTTGTGGGTCCGGAAGGCCGGTGAGGCGTACGACGACGACGACCTGCGCATTCCGCAGAAGCCACGCGCCGTGCGCGAGCAGTTCTACCGACGGGTCTATCCACCGCCCGCGGAGGATGCCCCCGCTGACGACGACGGGGATGAAGGCGACGACGACGATCCCTTCGCCAAGGACAGCTACCAGCCCACGGCCTACTGGCGGGCGGACGAGGGCCCGCCCAACGCGTGGCGTCTCGAGACGCTCGACCATTTCTCATACGCCGGCGGGCCCGCCGCGAGCCTGCGCAACGTCAACCAGATCTTCGAACACTCGACCGCGCGCTCCTGGGACTCCTCCGGCACCGCCGGCGAGCTGGTGCGCGACGTCCGGTTCCGGATGAGGGTGCGCCTGGACCCGACGCCTGAGGGCGGGGCCGACGCACCAACTCGGGTGACGCTCCGCTGGCGGCCCGATGGCGAGTTCCTCGTCGTCATGACACTGCACACGGAGCAGGGTCGCTCGGAGGTGTTCATCCGACGCGGCAACGAAACCGTAGCGCAAGCGACGCTGGCCACGGCCCTGCTGGCGGGCGAGACGACCAACCTCGAGTTGGAGTACGTCGATGGGCGCGTCCGCGCCCACATCAACGGGAGCGAGGTCGAAGTCCTCGAGGACGGCCGGCGCTTCATCGACACCCAGGAGGACGAGGGCGAGCAGCGCTTTCAGCTCGAGGCCGCCGGCGGACCGCTGCACATCGACGACCTCCGCATCGATCGGGACCTCCGCTACGAGAACTCCTGGGACGCGAACCCCAGCGCCCGCCGAGGCGGCCTCACGGTCCCCGACGACTCCTACTTCATGCTGGGCGACAACACGCGCAACAGCAGCGACAGTCGCCGCTGGCGCCTGGTGACCGTCCACCTCGTGGGCGGCCGGACGATCCGCCACGACTACTCGGAGACGCCCGAGTTCCTCGACACGGAGTACGGCGCCCAGCGCACCCCGCGGCGCATCACGGACGCGGACGGGCTCGTCCAGGAGTGGTTTGACGAGGACGAGGACCCCGACAAGGGCAGCGAGGTCGAGTCCTCGCCCTTCGTCCACCGCG
>JAJDEM010000331.1 GCA_029259795.1 Planctomycetota bacterium | reverse complement strand
CGCGCGCCAACCAAAGAGCGCGCCCCACTACGAGGCGCTGCTTGCGGGCTTCTGGGCCGAGCTGGGCGAAGACCATGGGTGCCTCCGTGTTGGCGACGGCGCCGAACGAGCACCGGGCATCCTCACGCTCGAAGTCTCCGACGTCGAAGGCGAAGCCGTCATGATCAACATGGATCTGGAGGGCATTGCGATCACAACGGGCAGTACGTGTGCCCTGGGAAGCGCTGACCCGAGTCCGGGGTTGCTCGCCATGGGCATGTCGCGCAAGCGCGCGTCGTCGACGATTCGCTTGAGTGTGGGTGAAGGAACGCGCGCGGAACACATGAGTCGGGCCGCGTCAACCCTGGGCATGATCGTTTCGCGACTTCGTTCTCTCGCACGACGTTGATTGCGCAAGGCAGCGACCGCACGCGGGACGTTGACTACATCGGCTCTCCTTGAGACGCCCTGTTCTCGTCCGATCAACTGCGCGTACACAATACGCCGTTGACGCGTTGTTTTCAGGTGCGTAACTTCTCTCCTTCGTGATGCATCGCGGCGAGCCTTCGCCGGCCGACGACCCAGGGGGAGTTCGTCGTCCGACGAGTGCGCGCCGACGGCTTCACGGGGGGTCGGTGATCGAGGGTGCACCTGGGTGCCTGCGGTCGCTTCCGTCGGGTACACGGCCACGATTCGTGCAATGCGCGGGTTGCTTGGCCCAGGGCAGGGAAGGAACAGCGAAGAATGAGCGACCGAGGCTCCTCGCTTGACAGCAACGCCAGCGGCCGCTTCGACCAGCTCCTGGTCGAGGTGAAGACCCGCTTGAGCAAGCGCCAGTTCGACACGTGGTTCTCGCGGGCCACCCTGCGGGACTGGTCGGATGGCGCTCTGGTTGTGGGTCTGCCGAACCGCTTCTACCAGGAGTGGTTCCAGAGCAAGTTCAGCGACCTCGTCCGGGAGGCCGCCCAGACCATGTCGAACGCCCCGGTGCGCGTGAGCTTTGAGATCGACGCTGCCGGAGCCGCCCCCCAGGCGCTGCGCGCCGCGGCCGAGGAGCCCCAGGTGGCCGCCCCCGCGCCCGAGCGCAGCGTGCCGGCCCAGCCTCAGGGAGCCTACCCGGCGCCGTTCCAGGGCTCGGGGGACAACGACCTACCGCTGCGACTCAACGAGCTCTACACCTTCGACAACTACATCATCGGCCCGGCGAACAGCGTGGCCCACGCGAGCGCTCGGGCTGTCGGCCAGAACCCGGGTCGGGCCTACAACCCGCTCTTCATCCACGGCTCGGTCGGGCTGGGCAAGACCCATCTCCTGCACGCCGTCTGCCATGAGTTCATGGCGCGCTTTCCTGGCGACCGGGTGTGCTTCCTCTCGTGTGAGGAGTTCACCAACGAGTTCGTCCGCTCGCTCCAGCGCAACGACGTCGACAGCTTCCGCGCACGCTTTCGCAACGTGCACCTGCTCGTCATCGACGACATCCACTTCCTCAAGGGGAAGGAGCGGACCCAGGAGGAGTTCTTCCACACCTTCAACCAGCTCTACCAGTCCAACCGCCAGATCGTCCTGTCGTCGGATGCGGCCCCGAACGAGATCCCCACGCTGGAGGACCGGCTGGTCTCCCGCTTCGGCTGGGGCTTGGTCACGCAGTTGGAACAGCCGGAGATGGAGACCCGCATGGCCATCGTCCGTCGCAAGGCGGAGCTGATGCACATCGACGTCCCCAACGACGTCGTGGAGTTCATCGCGAGCCACTTCCGCAACAACATCCGGGAGCTCGAGGGAGCCCTACTGAGCACGCGGGCCTACGCGGACGTCCTCGCGGAGCCGATCACGCTGCGCGTCGCTCGGACCGCCCTGCGCCAGTCCCTGCAGCCTGTCGGCATGGGCATCACGCTGGACAAGATCACGCAGGCCATCTGCGAGCGCCACCAGGTGAAGGTCTCCGACCTCCGCTCGAAGCGCCGGGGCCGGAGCATTTCCGAGCCGCGCCAGATCATCATGTTCCTCGGCCGGCGTCTCACCTCGCTCAGCCTGGACGAGATCGGCGACCAGTTTGGGGGCCGCGACCACTCCACGGTCCTCTACGGCGTCCGCAAGATCGAGAAGCGCTACCAGACCGATCCGGCCTTCGCAGCGACCCTTGAGCGCCTCGCCGACCGCCTCGGCGGCAAGCTCAACCCCGAGGTCGGCTCCGCCTGAGTCTCCACACGTACCCTGACGACACAACCCACGCCTTGACACCACGTTACGCCCCTTCTCCCGGAACCTTCCACAGGCCGGGCGCAGCGCATGGGCCGACGTCCCTGTCGGTTTCCTGTGGGGAAGCTGGGGGGCATCCGGCAGGGGGCGTGGGCAGCTCTGGGGAGAAGGCCCGCAAGGTGGGGTTTCGAGCCCCCAGAGGCCCTTGGGGGCAGTTGAAATCCCTCCGATTCCGGCCCCTGGATACGTACAATGCGGGTCGGTTCCCGGAGCGTTTTCCACGACTGTCATTTCGACCTAAGTGGTTTGACCGCAAGGCGTTCCGAACACGAGACCGTGCGAGGTCGAGGGAATGCGACGCGCTCCCATACGACTACTACGAATACCAAATTCAATTCTGGTTTTGGATCAGAAGTAAGGACTCGGCATGAAGGTCACACTCCCTACGCAGATGCTCCTCGAAGGCATCGGCCACGGTGCTGCGGTAGCCGCTTCGAAGAGCCCGAAGCCCATCCTCGAGTGCGTTGCCCTCCGTGCGGACGACACCACCGGTGTGAGTCTTGAAGCGACAGACCTCGACGTGGGAATCCGCTTCCATCTCGAGGACGCAGCCGTCAATGAGGCTGGCTCTCTCGTCGTACCGGCAGCACGGCTTCTCTCGATCGTCAGAGAGGTTGATGAGGAAGAAACCACGCTCCAGGAGTCCAGTGGATCCCTGTCCGTCGATACGGGCCGTAGCCACTTCAAGGTCCGCGGAGAGAACATCTCCGAGTTCCACGCGCTGCCCTACTTCCCGGATACCGCTGCCGCGACCGTGCCTGCAAACCTCCTGCGCAATCTGATTCGTCGTACGCGGTTTGCCGCAGCCACAGAAGCCGGTCGCTTTGCGCTCCATGGCGTCTTGATGAACATCAAGGGCAAGGACATCGAGCTCGTGGCAACAGACGGCCGGCGCCTGGCACGCGCAGCAGGCAAGCTTGGGACGAAGGCCAAGAGCAACGTTCGCGTCATCGTGGGTCCGAAGGGCCTTGGGCTCCTCGACCGTGTCCTCGGCGCCACCGACATGGCGGGTGAGGTCTCCATCGCCGTGGAGGACCGCCAGGTCATGTTCCGCGCTGGCGGGGCCTTGATCGTCTCCCGCCTGATCGACGGGACGTTCCCGGCCTACGA
>JAJDEM010000034.1 GCA_029259795.1 Planctomycetota bacterium | reverse complement strand
GTGCGGCACGATCACGATGCGCGTCGGGCCGGTTCGGCCGGTGATCCAGTCGTCGAAGATCTGCTGCAGCTTCAACACCAACTCGGCGTAGCCGCCGGGGCTCCCGCCCCCAAGATCGTCGGTGTAGTAGGTCGTCTCCACGGTGTAGCCCGCCGTACGCAACGCGGCGTCGAGGAACGGGCCCGCCGAGGCCGCGAGGTAGTTCGGCACCGTCCCGAAGCTGTGGCCGTTCACCAGCAGGAGCGCGATCTGCGGTCCGGGGTTCGCGGTCGCTCCTGCGCCCCCGCCACCGCCACCCCCGCCGCTGCCCGCACCACCACCCGCGGGGGTTCCAAAGGTCGGATCCTCGCTTCCGGAACCACCACCTCCACCGCCGCAGGCGGTCACGAGCAGGAGAACCACGAACAGGGCAAGGCAGCGCTTCATGGCGAGGAGCCTACCAACGCGGCCCCTGCGCAGCCAACCCGAGGGCGCCCCTGCCGGCTGGCCGGGTGTTGCCCTCCGGCGTGGTACGCGCTCTTTTCCCTAGGGCCAGCGTCGGCGGCCACTAGCTTCATCCGTGAGGTGGGCAGGGCACCTCCCACGCCCCATGAGCAGACTCTTCGAAGAACTGGATCGGCAGGACACCCCCATTGGGGAGCTGGTCCTGCGCCGGCGAACGGTCCCCGGCCTCACAGCGGGCCCGATCTACGAGATCAAGCGCGATGACGAGATGCTCATGTCGAGCCTCGTCAATGAATCCGAGCAAGTGCTCGCCCACAAGGCGATCGAAGCCGTCGGCGACGGCATCTACGACGTGCTCGTTGGTGGTCTCGGCCTCGGCTACACCGCGTGGGCCGCGCTGGGCTATGAGCGCGTTCGTACCGTCACTGTGATCGAGCTGCTCGAGCCCGTGATTCGCTGGCACGAACAGGGACTGGTGCCGCTCGGGCTCGAGCTGCACGAGCACCCCCGCTGCCGCTTCCTCAAGGGCGACTTCTTCGTGCTCGCTACGGATCCGTCGGTGCGAGACGTCCTGCATCCGGCGGACGGCTATGGCGCGATCCTGGTCGACATCGACCACGCCCCCGATGCCGTCCTGCACCGCTCCCACGAAGGCTTCTACAACCCGACCGCGCTGGGCAAGGCGGCTTCCCTGCTGCAGCCCGGAGGGGTCCTGGCCGTGTGGTCCGCAGGCGGCCCCCAGGACGACTTCACGGCCGTCCTCGACAGCGTGTTCGACGCCGTCGACGTCCACGAGGTCGAGGTCTACAACCCGATGGCGGATGCCGATCAGGTGGACACGATCTACATCGCGAAGAAGGCAGGGTCGATTCCGAACCCGCCGAGTACGCGTCCGACGCCCCCGTCGCGGCCCCCGACGCGGCGCCGCTAGCCGCGAGGCAACTAGCGCATGTTGGCCAGGTAGTCCTCGATGGTCGCGGCGAACGCGGAGGCGCTGCCCTCCTCGAAGAGGGCTTCGAGCTTTGCGATCACGCGGTCGGTCATGATCTCCGTCCGCTTGCTCTCCTTCGTGCCCTCGTAGCTCTTGATGATCTTCAGGAACTTCTTCTCGAGCTTGATGGCCGCGGCGAGTGACTCAGACTCACTTGCCTCCTTGAGCTTCTCGTTGACAGGCGCCGCGAGGGTCGAGCCCTTGACGATCTTCTGCAGCGCCTTGAGTGAGGAAACGACCTTGCCAGGCTGTGCGGACTCCATGGCGGCAGCGGCGAGGAGTTCCCGGTCGCGATAGCGCGTCACGCCGGCGAGGATTCGTGCGAGCTCTGCCTTGCCACCTGCATCGGCTTCGGTATTGACCAGCGCGTCGAGTTTCTTGAGCGAACCGCCGAGGCCCTTGCCCGAGGCGATCTTGCTTGCCAACTTCGCGTGCTTCTTGAACGGCTCTTCGCCAAGGTAGACGGCCGGTGCCTCCTTGAGGAGGTTGTCGACCCACTCGATCATCTTGAGCTGATCGCCACCGTGGTAGCTACCGCCCTGGTGATGCCGGCGGATCTTGCCGCGGTGGTCGAACACGATGTAGTACGGCACGAACCCTGCGCCCGGCACGTCGGGATGCCGACCGTTCTTCGTGATCGTCATGTTGGGCGACGTGCCCGAAAACCCGTTGGCACGCACGTACGCGACGACGTCCTTGCGGTTGGAGGTGTCCTGGCAGTGCGAGGCGACGAGATGAAAGGGCTTGCCTTCGAGGCGTTTGGCCAACCTGACCAAGTGCGGCGTGATTTGCCGGCAGCCTACTCACGAGCCCCAGATCTCGAACAGGACGACCTTCCCCTTGAGGTCCTCCTTCGAGATCTTGGCGCCGTACCAGTAGGTCCCCAGGTTCACCTGGCTGATGGTGCTCTTGCTCGTGTCCCCGGGCCCCTGCCCCTCGTCGCCCACCGCCACAGCGGCGAACGCGAGGACCAGTGCGAGGACGAGCGGTGTGGCTCGTAGCATGGCGGCCTCCCGCGCATCCGTCGCGGACGCGCGACAGACAGTCTACGAGCGCTTCGGCAGGCGCGGGGCCTTGAGACTCGGTCGCGGCTGCATATTCGGGATCTTCGGCTTGTCGCGGCGGATGAGCGCGGTGATCTCCTTCAGGCCCCGCTCCATCTGCGGGTCCTTGCCGCGCGCCCAGTCCTGGGGCTTGATGTCGACCTCGATGTCCGGATCGGTGCCGTAGTTCTCGACGCCCCAGCCCGTGTCGATGAAGAAGTGCGCGAACTCCGGCTGCGTGGTGATCGTGCCATCGACGAGCGTGTGGCGCGGCCAGATGCCGACCACGCCGCCCCACGTGCGCTTGCCGATCAGCGGCCCGAGGCCGTAGAGCTTCCAGGAGTGGCTGAAGATGTCACCGTCGGAGCCGGCGAACTCGTTGGTCAGGCAGACCATGGGCCCCATCGGCGCATCATTGGGGTAGGTGTCCACACCCATCCACCGAGACGAGCCGTAGGCGACGCGCTTGCGCCGCAGCTTCTCGAGCAGGAGTTGGGATACATGGCCGCCGCCGTTGTAGCGGACGTCCACGATCAGACCGGGACGGTCCACCTCCCGCTGGTAGTAGCGGTGGAACTCGCTGAAGCCCCAGGGCCCCATGTTCGGAATGTGCACGTAGCCAACCTTGCCGCCGGTCGCCTTGTGAACTCGGGCGCGATTGGTCTCCACCCAGTCACGGTAGCGCAGCATCTGCTCTCCGACGATGGTCTGGATGGTCACATTGCGCGTCTTCGAACCGGAGCGGACACTCAAGATCACGGCACGGTTGGCCTGGTTCACGAGGCACATCGCCGGGGAAACCTTGGCGGAGCACTTGGTGCCGTTGACCGCGAGGATCTCGTCCCCGACCTTGATCCCCACACCCGGCTGCGTGAGTGGCGAGGTGGCCTTCCGTTCCCAGGAATCCCCCTGGGGAATCGAGCGCACCACCCAGCGCTTCTTCTTGGCGGACCACGCGAGATCAGCGCCGAGCTGGCCCTGATACCACGCCGCGGGCGGGTTGTAGTCGCCGCCCATCTCGTAGCAGTGCGAGGTACCGAGCTCGCCCTGCATCTCCCACATCAAGTCCGAGAACGCGGCCCGGGTCGCACAGCGATCGACGAGGGGCCGGTAGCGCTTGTAGACATCGGCCCAGTCGACCTGGGTCATGTCCGGCACCCAGAACTGATCCCGCTGGAGGCGCCAGGCCTCGTCAAACATCTGCCCCCACTCCGCGCCCGGCTCGACCTCGACACGCAGGCGCTCGAGATCGACCCAGCCGCTCTCGCGCCCCGCGTCGCCCTTGCCGGAGACCTCCTTCGCGCCGGCCGTGGCGGAGAGCGCGCGCACGCGGTTGCCCACCCGCACGAGCATGGCCTTGCCGTCCGCGCTGACAGCGAAGTCCGTGATGCCCTTGATGACCGGCTCGGTCTTGCCGGATGCGAACACGTGGGACTGGAGGATCTGCTTGGCCGGCGGCGCGCCCATGTCGCTCCAGCGCACGTTCATGAACCCCTCGACCGGATGATGCGCAAACAGCGCCCGGCCCTTCGCACCGACGATGCGCGAGTAGCGCTCCTCGCCCGTCGGGAAGGCCAGGACGCGTTCCTGGATGCCCTTCAGGTGGATCGTGGTCTTGCCGTCGCCCTTCTCATCCCCGCCGCCACCCGCGATGGACTTCGGCGCACGCGCGGCGTCGGAGAACGGCGACGGCGTGTCTTTGTGCAAGGTGATGAGGCAGGGCTGTACCGCGCGGGGGAAGCCCAGCGCGAAGTACTGATTGTCGTAGACGGGGTCGAACACCCGGTGTGACAGGAAGTAGAGGTACTTGCCGTCCGGATCGAACGACGGGCTGAAGTCGACGAAGTCCGGCTTGGTGATCTCGTGCACCTTGCCGCGCTGCGTGTCGAACAGGTGGATGGTTGCTGCGCTGGACGTCACATGGATGCCGTAGGCCAGCCAGCGACCATCGGGTGACCAGGTGAGCCCACCGATGCGGTTGTGCCGGCTGGACTCGACCGTGGTCGCCGTGCCCGTCTTGAGGTCCACGATCAGGACCTCCTGGCGCTGGTTGCTGAGAGCGACCCGATCCGCACCGGCCGGTGCGACCGCGAGATCCAGCACGCGGCCGAGGTCGGCCTGCACGCGCTTTGCGCGGCCTGTGCCATCGGCCTTCTCGACGACGAAGCGCTCCTCGCCGCTCGCATCGCTCACGCTCACGACGCGCTTGCCGTCGGGCAACCAGCGCGCAAAGCGGCGGCGCTCGGCGGAAACCGCGCCGTGGCGCAGGGGGGCGCCTTCCCACAGCGCCATGCTGTAGGCCCCACCCCGGCACGTAACGGCCAGGCTGTGTGAGTCGGGATGCAAGTCCGCATCCTCGAGGAAGCGCGCAGCGCTCGCGTACTTGCGCCGGCGGCCGGCGCGCGCACTCTGCAGCTCGACGGCCACCTTCTCGCTCTGATCACTGCGCACGTCGTAGACGTAGAGGTCCGCCCCTGCGTGGTAGACGATCCGGCGTCCGTCCGTCGTGGGGAAGCGTGCGTAGAACTGCTCGTGATCGGTGTGGCGCTTCAGCCCGCGCCCGGTCGGGGTGCAGGAGTAGAGGTTGCCGTGCCCTTCGTGATCGGAGAGGAAGTAGATGCGCTTGCCGATCCACATCGGCGCGGCGAGGTTGCCTCCCAGACGGATCAGCGGCTCGAACGATCCCTTCCCCGCCCGATCGATCCAGAGCTGGCCGGCCGTGCCGCCGCGGTAGCGCTTCCAGCGGGCGGGGTCGCCTGAGTTGATGCCCAAGACGACGCCCTTGCCGCCGGGCTCGCGCGCGATCGCGCGAGCGGGACCGACCTTCAGCTGCTTGGGGTGACCGCCGGGCGCCACCTCGTGAAGGTGAATGTTGCCGAGGAAGGCCTGCTCCGCGTTGCTGCGCACGACCACGCGCTTGCCGTCGGTGCTCCAGGCCACCGGCTGGCACGCCATGACGCCGAGGTGCGTCACGCGCGTCGACGGCCCTCCGGCCGCGGGCATGACGTAGGCCTCCTGGGGGCCGTCATCGCGGGCTGCGTACGCCAACTGCGAGCCGTCGGGCGAGAACACCGGGAACGAAGCCGCCCCGGCCGCCGTGGTCAGCCGCCGCGCGACGCCCCCCCCGAGCGGGACGCTCCAAAGCGCGGTCTCGCAGACGAACACGATCGTGTCGCCGTGCAGGGTGGGCTGCATGTAGTAGCCGGCCGAATTCGCCATGGGCGCGGTCCCCGGGCCGACTACCGATCGCCATCCGGCGTCTCCGGGGCCAGCCCCGCCCGGAGGCGTCGGACTGTAGCCCGAAGGGTGCTACTCGTCGCCTCGGGGGGGGTCTGCCTCGGCTCGCACCGCGTGCTCGCGGCCCAGGCGCAGGGAAAGCAGCGCCCAGCCCGCGGTCACCGGAATCGCAACCGCTGCGACGGCCACGAAGCCGACGGAGAGGGCGCCGAGCAGGACCTTCAGCCCCCCACCCACGACGTCACCCGTGCGGTAGACAAACGTGTCGATTGTGGCCTTGGCCTTGTACTTCTCCTCCCGGCTCACCACGGAGAACAGCACCTCCCGGGAGGGCTTGGTCACGGCGTAGCGACCCGCGCGGCGCAGCGCCTGGGTGACGACCAGCACGGCGAAGACCGGCCATGCCGCGAGCGCTGCGAAGGCGAGCCCGGCAAGGATCGGCAGGATGCCCAAGGTCCGCCCCAGCCCGAGGGCCGCGAGCAAGCGCCGGGTCAGCAACACCTGGACGAAGAGGGTGAGCACCTGCGTGACGAGATCGATCACGGCAAAGGCCTGGGTCTTCGCCGCCCGCGAGTCGAAGGCGCGCTCGACGATCTCGGCCTGCATGAAGTAGAGGAGCGTGCCGGTCACCGCGTAGCAGAGCAGGTAGAGGCAGATCTTGAGCAGGTACGGCGAGCGCACGACGGCGGAGAGCCCCGCGAGCGCACTGCCCCCGATGATGGGACGGGGGCCAACTCCGACGCCCCGGGCGGGCTGGTCCTCGAAGAGCCCGAGCAGGCGGTGCACGCAACGCACGGCGAGCTCGAAGCAGACCACGCATGCAAGCAGGAGATACGGCACCGCCGCATCGGCATCGCCGCCGAAACGCTCGATGAGCTCGAGGCCACCGGAGGTCACCAGCGCACCCACGATCGAACCGAACGTGCCCCCCACCGCGATCCAGGCGTAGAGCCGCTTGGCGTCATTGCTGCCAAAGTGGTCGGCGAGGAAGCTCCAGAACACCGAGATCACCCACAGGTTCAGCACGCTCACCCACACGAAGAAGGCGCGGCCCGTCCACGCCAGCGGCTCGCCTTCCAGGAAGACCAGGGCCGCGAAGAAGCCCACGAGGCTGAGGCTGAAGAAGTGGTAGACGAGCGGGATGAACCGGCGGCGCGGCAGCTTGCTGACCACCCAGCCGTACAGCGGCTGGAGGCAGAGCATGGTCAGCCAGGTCCCCAGGAAGAGCCACGGGAGCTTGTCGATGCCGCCGGAGATCCCCAGCTGCTCGCGCACTGGGCGAAGCAAGGAGTACCCGCCCAGCACGAGGAAGAACCACAGCCCGGCCCACACGACGATCCGGAGTTCCCCCGGCTGAATCGCGATCTGGCTCCGCGTCTCCTTCGAGAAGAGGCCGCTCACTTCCCGTCAGTCGCCTTGGGGGGAGCTGCCTTGCCGGGGGCCTTCTTGGCTCCCGCACCGGCGGGCTTCCTGGGCTCCTCACCTTCGCCTCCGAGCAAGGGACTCTCGGGGCCCTGAAGCAGCGAGTCGTGCCAGCGCTGGAGCACCTTGGCTTCGCGCGCGGGATCCAGGCGCCAGCGCCACGGACGCGCGCCTTCCTTCGAGGCCGCGACAGCCTTCTCGGCCTCTGCCTTCTGCTTCAACTCCCAGGCGAGGGCATCCTGGATCGTGTTGCTGATGGGTCGGAACGTGAGTCCGGCCTCGATCGCCTTCTCGACGTTCACCCACCCCAACGCCTTCGCGGGGATCCAGTTCGGAAGCTCCATCCAGGGTCGAATCTTCTCCTTCTCGAGGAACGCCTCGGAGACCCACGTGAACGAGACGTCGGTCCCGATGGCGCACTTGCAGCCGTGCAGGAACTCCTCGAACGACAGGTGCCCGTTGAAGCCATTGGCGTTGAACTCGCCGGCCGCACGATCCTCACCGAGCTTCACGCAGAAAGCCCCGAGATCCTTGACGTCGATGAACTGGCAATGCCCTTCGGGCTTGCCGGGCGCGAGGACCTCCTTGCCTCGATGCACACGGAGCGGCCACTCCCCGAAGCGGCGCGTCGCGTCGCGCTCGCCCACGATGAGACCCGGGCGCACGTTGGCCACGCGACCGGGCATGGCCTTCTCGCAGGCCTGCTCGCAGAGCGCCTTGAACGCGCCGTAGTCAAAGCCCTTGTACTCCGCGCGGGGCTTGAGCTCGCCCAGCGAGCTCGTCTCGAAGATCTCCTCGTTGGTCTTCGAGAAGGCGGGGTAGACGGAGATGCTCGAGACGAAGACGTAGTGCCCCACCTGCTCGGCGAGTTGCTTGCTGGACGCCTCGACGAACTCCGGCCAGTACCCGGAGGTGTCGATGGCCACATCCCACGTGCGTCCCTCGAGGGCGCGGAGGTCCACGGGGGACGCCTTGCGGCCGCGGCGCGCATCACCGTGGCTGCCGCGGTTGCCCTTGAGCTTCTCGAGCTTCGGGTACATCTCCGGATTGGAGCGGCCCCGATTGAAGAGGGTGACCTCGTGGCCCCGTGCGACGGCGTAGTCCACGATGGCGGGGCCGAGGAAGCGCGTGCCGCCCAGAACGAGGATTTTCAGGCGTTTGGCCGCCGTCCCCCTGGCCTGAGGCGCCGCGGCCGGCTCCTCGGCGTGGGCGCGCCGGACGAGGGCGCCGGCCGCCAAGACGGCTCCTGCGCCGAGCAGGGCGCGACGGGTGCTTCGATCGGGCATGGGTCTTCCCTCCGCGGAGCGCAGAGTCTACGCTGGGGGCCGCACGCCGTGGCCAGCCGGAGGATATCTCATGCGCGCCCTTGCCCCGCTCCTGATCGCCCTTGTCGCGTCCGCCTGCCTGCTCTCTGCCTGCAATGGCGACGACGCGAAGGCCGCCAAGGCCAAGAAGCTCAAGGAGCTTCGAGCCGAGATGAAACTGCACCAGCAGAGCCGCGCAGCCCTCGCGGACAACTGGAGCGCCGTGCGCCTGAAGGTCATGCCGGCCCGCTCCGCCTGGAAGAGGGCCAAGGGCACCGGCGAAGAGGATGCCCTCAAGGAGGCCTACGACGCGGCCAACGCCGCCGCCAAGGCCGTCGAGAAGGAAGAGAACGCCTGGAACCGGAAGCGGATCCAGCTGGAAGACGCCATCCGGGCCGCTGGCGGCTAGGCATCCAGCCAGAGGCAGACAATGGGGCTCTCCGCGTGACCGCGGGGGCCAAGCAGGCCCGCCGTGCCTTGCTCTGCAGCACCCGTTTGCCCTACCCTGCGCCCTGGGATTCGCTTTTTCGCTCCGGGGGTCGAAATGCTCTCGCCGGCGTTCCGCTCACCCCGATGTCGGGACCGATTCCTCGCAAACCGCGTGGAAGTGGATGGCACCCGCCCGAACTTACGCTGGAGGTAGAGACATGAACCACTACGCGCGTCATCTGGCCGTCGTCTTGACGATGGCCCTCGCGCTTACGCTCGCCGGCTGCGGAGATCCGCAGGCGACGCCGGGCGCGAGCAGCAACGCTGCCAACATCACGTTCCGAACGGACCCGGTCGACGTGCAAGTCTGGATCGACGGCAAGAACGCGGGCACGACGCCCGTGGTCATTGCCGTCGACGCGGGCAAGCACGACATCGAGTTCAAGCGGGACGGTTTCGAGTCCGTCAAGGATTCGCTTTCGGTCGAGGCCGGCAAGGACCTGACGGTCAAGACCGCTCTCGCCGTCACGGGCGATGAGTCCTCACGGTTCAAGACGCTCCTTGCCGCCATCGGCATTGCCGAGCACGAGAACCTCGAGGGCAAGACGCACCGCGGCGCGATGAAGCACGGCGTCATGCTGTACTGGCCTCAGCGCAAGGTGCGCCGCGAGGGCATGAGCACCTGGCGCGTCGAGTTCTCCGATGACTACGACGACGATGCGACCCTTGAATTCCGCAAGGGCAAGAACGTCCTCTTCAGTGCGCCCCTCGTTGCGACGGGTGGTGTGATGGAGGGTGCATTGCCGCCGGCCGTCATGGAAGAACTCAAGCGCGGCTCCAGCATCACGTGGGGCGCGTACTTCCCCGACCGCAAGAAGAAGAACGTCACGGCGTCCTTCAAGGTCGACTCGGGCGCGTCGCTCGCGAAGAAGCTCAGCAAGATCGAGCGTCGCTCGGTCTACCGTCGAGCCGGTGCGCTCGAGCGCGAGCTGATCAAGATCGAGCTCAAGCGGAACTACCGCTTCTACACCGAGGCCCTCACCGACGCGATGAGCGTGCTCAACACCTGGCCCAAGACGCAGCTGGCGGACAAGGTCATCGTGGACTCGCTCCAGCGCCTGAAGCTGAAGGACTCGATGCTCTACGTCGAGATCATGAAGCGCGTGGCGGGCAAGGGCGGCCACGCGCGCAAGGGCAGCGCCAGTGGCGGCGTCGGCGATGTCAGCGCTCCGCTGCCTCCCTCCTTGGTCGCACCGAAGCTGCCGGCACCGACGGACGCTGCGGCGTCCTCCGCAGGCGGCACCAAGGCTGGCGGCCTCAAGGCTGGCGGCATCGGCGTCACCCCCACGGGCGGCGACCAGAAGCGAGACGCCGGTCCGATCCAGACCCCGGGTGGCTCGAGCGGCAACGCCGGAGATGATCCGGCCGCCGTCCGCGCCAAGGACGACGAGGCACGCCGCCTCCAGCTCCGTGGTCTCCAGGACAAGCTCAAGGCTGCGGAAGCAGCGGCGAGCGCCGAGGCCGAGGCCGAGCAGCGGATGACCGCGGCGGGCCAGGCGCTGGAAGCAGCGAAGCAGGACGCCCTGAAGGCTCAGGAGGATGTCGAGGCAGCCAAGCGCGATCTGGCAGCGGCCGAGGAGGCCAATGACGGTCCGGCGGCGCAGGCGGCCCAGGCGGCCCTCGACGCGGCGAACGCTGCAGCAGCCCAGGCCCAGGCACAGGTCGAAACGACCCAGCGCGGTCGGGACGACATGGCGCGTGAGTCCAGGGAGGCGCTCGAGCGCGCCGGTAGTGAAGGTGGCAGCAAGGAAGAGGCCGAGCGGCTCAAGCGTGAGATCGAGCGGATCCAGACGGAGAGCCAGCAGGACCCCAACCGACCTGTCGACCCGAACGCGCCGGTCGATCCCGCCGACGTGCGACGCCTCGACGATCCGCTGAACCCGACCCCGGAGCACACGCCGGAAGAGGAGTTGGCGAACCGCTTGGAGAACGCCCAGGGCGGCTACGACAGCGCCGTGGCGCGGTTCCAGGAGATCACCGCCCGAGTCGAGACCAAGCAGGCCGCATTGGACGCTGCGAACACGGCATACGAGGCGGCTTCGACCGCGCTCGACGCCGCGGAGCAGGGCGGCAATGCTGCGGCCATCGCCGCAGCGGAGACGGCCCTTGGCCTCGCCCATGAGGATCGTTCGCGAGCCGCCATGGAGAGTGAGCGCGCCCAGGGCGACCTTGAGCGCACCCGCCAAGAGGTCAGCCAGGCCCAGGACGCCTTGACCAAGGCCCAGGAGGATCCGGCCCCCGCACCGGAGCTCAAGCGCTAGGCGTCTTGCCACAAGCGAGCCTGCCGGCAAGGAGCCCCGCGCTCCCCCGCCGGCAGGTGCCATCCACGAGGGGGCGGCTCGATTTGCGAGCCGCCCCTTCCTTGCGTTTTGGCCACTGCCCCCGTGGCGGGTGGGAACGCGCGGCACTGGTAGCCTTGTCCGATGGCAGCGGCGTCCTACCTTCAGCTGATTCGCAAGGAATGGCGCTTTCTCGGCTTCGGCTTTGCGCTGACCTTCTTCTCGAGCCTCGGTCAGACCTACTACATCTTCGTCTTCAACGACGAGGTGAAGAGTGCGTTCGACCTGAGCGACGGCGCCTACGGCCTCTGCTACGCCATCGCGACGCTTGCCAGCGCATTCACGCTCGTCCATGTCGGACGCGCCATCGACACCGTTTCCCTCCCAAAGTGGACGGTGGGCGTGTGCCTGGGTGCGGTCGCCGCGTGCTTCTTGATGAGTGTCGCCCACTCGACCATCCTGCTGGTCGCTGCGCTCTTTGCCCTGCGCTTCACCGGTCAAGGCCTCCTGGGGCACACCGCCTTCACGAGCATGGGGCGCTACTACGACCGGCAGCGTGGACGGGCCGTGAGCATCGCCGCGCTGGGCTTCGCCAGTGGCAACGCCGTGTTCCCATGGCTCGGCGTTGTCCTCCTGGGCGCCATGAGCTGGCGGGAGGCTTGGGCTACCCTCGGCGGCATCCTGCTGGTGGTCATGATTCCGCTCGCGCTCTGGCTGCTGCGTGGGCATCGCGAGCGCCACCGGGCCCATCGCGCGGCCTTGACGAAGACCCATGGCGGCACGGGACCAGCCGAAGGCGACCACGCGAAGCATGCGCCCGTGCCCAAGCGGCAGTGGACCCGCGCGCAGGTCCTACGGGACCTGCGCTTCTACCTCCTGCTGCCGGGCATTCTCTCCCCCACCTTCATCCTCACGGGCCTGATCTTCCACCAGCGCCGCCTCGCGGAGCAGAAGGACTGGTCCATCGAGTGGATCGCCACCTGCTTCGTGGGCTACGCGATCGCGGTCTTCATCAGCTCGCTCGTCGCGGGCCGGGCCGTCGATGGCGGCGGTGCGCGGCGCCTCGCGCTGCCCTACCTGGTCCCGCTCGCCATGGGTCTGGGTGTGCTCGGCCTCGTTGATCACGACGCCGGCGCCATGCTCTACCTGGTCCTCGCAGGACTTACGACAGGCGCGGGCGGTCCCATCATCGGTGCCCTGTGGGCCGAGCTCTACGGGGTCCTGCACCTCGGCGCCATCCGCGCGCTCGCCACCTCGATGATGGTGGTCTCCACCGCGCTCGCGCCCTTCTTCCTGGGCTGGCTGCTTGATCGGGGCGTGAGCATGGAGTGGCAGGCCTGGGGCTGCCTCGTCTACATCCTGCTCGGCATGGCCGGGATCGCCTGGGCGCTGCGAAGGCCTGCGGTCACGGCGCGGTAGAATCGAACGAGCCCCCCCACGCGGAGAATCCCATGCGCGTCGACATCACGCTCGAGTTCACCCCCAATCCCGACACCTTGAAGTACGCCCTCTCGCAGCCGCTACACGACCGCGGAGTGCTCGACTTCACCGACGCCTCCAAGGCGGTGGGTGCTCCGTTGGCCGAGGCCCTGTTCCGGATCCCGGGCGTCAAGGCCGTGATGCTCGCGAAGGACTTCATCACCGTCACCGTGACCGGGCAGGACATGCTCGGCGCCGTCAACACGGCGATGCTCACGGAGATCCCCGCGCACCTCGAGGCCGGCCTCCCCGTGGTCACGAGCGAGCTCGTGACGGCGGACGATGCGCACGGCGAGGACAGCTCGCATGTCGCCATGCAGGTGAAGACCATCCTCGACCAGCAGATCCGCCCGGCGGTCGCTCGCGATGGTGGTGACATCGTGTTCAACCGCTTTGAAGAGGGCGTCGTCTACCTCGAGCTCAAGGGCGCCTGCCAAGGCTGCCCGAGCTCGACGGCCACCCTGAAGATGGGGATCGAGAGCCGCCTTCGGGACCTCATTCCCGAAGTCCTCCAGGTCGAGGCCATCTAGCCGAGGCGGCCCACCCAGCGCAGACCCTCCGCGCAGCGGGAGGCGACGGGCTGGGCCCGGTCTCTCGCGTACACTCTCGGGCCCGAATGGAGGTCCCTGATGCGTGTCGCTCCCCACCTGCTTGCCCTGCTGGGCATCCTTGCCACCGTCTGCCCCGCCGTCGCGTTCGCCGAGGACGAGCCCGCGAAGGAGGAGCCCGCGAAGGCGGAGCCGGCCAAGGCCAAGCCCGTCGCGATCGTCGCGCCCTTCGCCCTGCGTGACATCCTTCCGGCGGACGCCGCGCGCCCGGAGGGTTGGCGTGCCGTCGGCACGGCCGATGTCATTCCCGCGACGGCGCCGAGCGTCGGTCGCCTGCTCGCCCTCGCCAAGGCGGCGGGGATCGAGGCGGACAGCTTCGACGCCCGCTGTCTGCCCTTGCAGCGTGGCGAGGGCGACGCCGCAACGGGCGCGGTCGCCGGCTGGCTGAGTGTCGACGTCGACGTGCCGGCCTTCGCGAAGGCCCTCGCCGACGCTGCGGCGAAGGACGGCTGGGTCGTCCGGCCGCTCGGCAGCCCGCACCGCATGGCGGTCTCCTGGGGCGCCTCCGAAGAGGACCGCGACAGCACGGTCGCGTGGCAGGCCGAGGTCGCCCTCCGCAAGCTCTGCGACTTGTCCTTCTCGACGATGGCCGGCGCGCAGGACCGCGAGACCTACCAGCGCGGCATGCAGCAGCTCGCCAGCGCCCAGCGCATCGACGCACGCGCAGGCCCCGTGCTCTACATGCAGGGCCGCGTGCTCGCGAGCAGCCGTCAGGCCCAGCGCGCCATGGGCGCCTGGCGGCTCGCCCTTGCGGAGGACATCAAGATCAAGATGCCCGACCGCTGGATCGTGGTCGCGGCCTTCCAGGTCGGCCAGGCTCTGCTCACCGCGGGTCAG
Organism: Planctomycetota bacterium; assembly: GCA_029259795.1. Classification (GTDB taxonomy): domain Bacteria; phylum Planctomycetota; class PLA2; order PLA2; family JAEUHO01; genus JAHEIK01. Next base: position 8,500 of record JAJDEM010000034.1, on the reverse strand, counting down.
GAGGATGTGCTCCCCGAGGCGCTGCGCGTGCTCCAGGCAGGCGTCGCGGCCGAGGCTTCCAGCGAAGAGCACTTCATGCGCTTCGGCAACCGCTACAACCTCGCCTGCACCTACGCCCGCCTGGGCAAGAAGGACGAGGCGTTCAAGCACCTCGAGGAGAGCCTGCGCTACTTGAAGACCACGTGGGAGCGGCTCAAGAAGGAAGGCAGCGACACCAGCCAGACCGACTTCCCCATGAACCTCGAGCACGCGCGCACCAAGGACACCGACATGGAGCCGCTGCGCAGCGACGAGCGCTGGGCACCCCTGATGGCCAAGTACGCCGTGAACGCCGCCGCCCCGAAGAAGGAGGAAGCCGCGCCCAAGAAGGACGGCTAGCCGTCCAGCGTCTTCCCGCGATGAACCGTGATCTCCGAACCCTCCGCGACGAACGCCGAGGTGGGCTCGCGATCCAGCGCCGCTGAGAACTCAGCGCCGTAAACCGCCTCGACGTCGACGTCGAGCTCCGCGCGCGTCGCGTTCCAGAGCTTCCAGCTGGGATGGCGGACCTCGTACTCGACCGTCCGGCGACCCTCGCCGCCGGCGTAGCCCCAGTAGTGCTCCGTGATGAACTGCGCCTCGGAGTCCTCGGGCGCTGCGTGCGGCTGTCCCTCGATGCCCACGTTCAGGCCATGCCAGCGCCCCCCCACCATCCACTCGTAGTGGACGGAACCCGGCTTGGGGGCCTCCGGCTCCGTGATGGCATGGCGCATCGGCACCGCGCGGTAGTTCTCGCCATAGAGCGTGCGCGCGACCCACGCGATCGCCCGCTTGGGTACGAGCTCCTTCACGAACACCACGCCGCGGCGCCAGCCCTCCGCGGCCTTGCGCCGCACGTAGAAGCGCAGGTTGACCTCGTCAAAGTGGCGATGGAACGGAATCGGCACGCCCAGCACGCGCGTATCGAGGAAGCGGAATCCCACGACACTCAGGTACGTCTGGTTCTCGAAGTAATCGAGCTCGGTACCCACCGGGATGTGCGCGCCAAGCACCGCGGGATCCACGGGAAAGTTGAGCATCGCCAGCCAACGCCAATCAGCGCGGAGAAACACCGGATGCGGCGTGCGTTCGTGTGTGCCGAGGGCGGAACCTGTCGCGGTCATGCGGCCTCCTGCGATGCGCGCAGTCTACTCCCCCCCGAGGTCCTTGGAACGAAGTCGCTCCTTGTGGAGCACCTTTCCGTCCGCACGGATCCAGCTGGCGGTGAGCGCGGGCACCGAGGCCTTGGTGTCCGCGTCCAGGAGCAGGAAGACGTGCTTCTCGGCCGCACTCCATGTCTTGTGCGGGTGGTCACGATCCAGAGCCGGCAGGACGCCGTCATGCAAGGGGGAGACGATCATCTCGTGCAGCGCATAGCCCTCACCACCAGGTGCGGGGTGGACCAGGTGCTGGGAGGCTTGGAGGTCGCCCCCCACCAGCACGCAGCCGGTGATGCCCTCCGAGCGGATCCATGCGAACAGGGCATCCCGCTCCGCAAGGTAGCTGGCCCAGTCGTCGGTGGCCTTGCCGCCCTTGTCGTGCCAGACCATCCCCGTTGCAAGCACCTTGAACGGCGCGCTCGAGGCCCGCAGGGCTCGCAGGAGCCACGCCCACTGCCGCCGGCCGAGACACGTCGGCTGCTTGGGAGCGGCGGGCGAAGGCTCGGTCCCGGCAAACCAGCGAGCGTCGAGGAGGAACACCTCTACGGGGCCGTGGCGTACGCGCGTGTAGATACCCTGCCCGTCGTGGCCATAGCGTGCCTGGGCACGGTACTCCGTGTACGCCTGCCGCGGACCTGCCTTCCCTCGCAGGAGTCCGTTCGCGCCGTCCTTGCCAAAGTCATGGTCGTCCCAGGTTGACCAGAGTGGGATCTCCCGCACCGCGGCGGCAAGTGACGGGGTCTGCAGGAACCGGCGGTGCCGGGCGCGTGCCGTATCGAGGCGCGTGCTGTCGATGTAGGGCGTGTCGCCGAGCAAAACGATGGCGTCCGCCCCTGCACTCACCATCCGGTCCCAGACCGCGCTGTCTGCCACCTTCGCGCACGAGCCAAGCGCCAAGCGAACGCGGGAAGGCACCTCGGGAGCCGGCGCGGTGGTGAATGAGGCTTCGGCGAGGGAGCGTCCGGCCGAGTCGCGAATCGTGTACACGTAGTCCGTCGCGAGGGTCAAGCCGGCCATCTGCCAATGGACCGTTCGGTCCCGACTCGTCAGGCTCTCCTCACGCACCCGGAAGATCGTCCCGCCGGCCGCCGGACGCACGGCGAGCTCGTAGACGCCAGGCACGGACGGTCGATACCAGACATGCACCGCCGAGTCATCGATGTGCCCCAGGACGGGACCGACGGGTGCCTGCAGGCTGGGAACCACCGGAGGCGCCTTCCCGCGCCCCACCAGACCCCCGTACTTCACGAGCGCCTTGAAGAAGGCCCTGCTCGCGGCCGCCGACTCCTTGCTCACCCGCAGGGAGCCATCGGGGTAGTAGACCCGGTCGACATGCAGCGACGTCATCAGGAATTGCCCCTTGCCGTACGCGCCCACCACCATCTGCGGGCGGGTGAGTTGCGCGTCCTCCGACATGAGTACCTGCACGCCCTCGACCGGAGCGAAGCCCTCCCAACTCACAGGATCCCGAGCCGCCGGCTTCCAGTGCAGGAAGCGCTCGCCCTTCACCTTGCGAACGGGCGCCCACGCAACCATGGGGTGGGTGCGGGGCCCGACCAAGCGCACCGTGTGGACGTCCCGATCGGTGCGCCGCACCGTAAACTCCTTCGGAAGCCAACGCGAGAGTGCCCAGCGGTCGTCGCTCTGGGCCATCTCAACCAGCAAGCCGCCGGCGGCGATGAAGCTTTGGATGTCCAGCCGGTGCCGGTCGATGTAGCCGCGCCAGGCCCGCAACGCATCACAGAACGCGCCGAAGACGATGACGTCGACGTCCTGCTCGAGCGGAGAGCGCGTGATATCCAGGTAGACGACCTCGGCGCCCGCCTTCCTCAAGTGCAGCACCGCCCCGTCCGTGCCCGTGGCCCCGCGTTCCTTGGCGTCGACGTACTCAAAGACCGCCACGCGGAGCTTGCCTTCCGCGCGTGCCTCTCTCGGCGCCGCGCTGAAGACGCAGAGGCAGGCAAGGACCACCGCAAGCAGGCGCACGCGAGGGAGCCGCAGCCCCAAGAAAGCGCGCGGGCGGCGCATCAGCGAAGCAGTCGCCGCTCGGCCTCGGCCGCCGCGCGTGTGCCTGGGTACTTCCTCGCCAGGGCGTTGAAGGCCTTGTTCACGGAGCGCGTCTTCTTCGGATCGCCCTCGGCCTTCTCGGCCTTGACGAGCAGCTTCTCAAACTGCGCCCAGACCTTCAGCTCGACGCGCACCTTGGGATCCTTCTCCAGGGTACGGCGGGTCTCGTTGGCCCAGCTGGCCGTCGGCATGCCCCGGAAGTCCTTCTCGAGGACCTTGAGCGCCGCGACGGACTCGGGATACGCGCCGGCGTCGATCTCCCGTTGAAGCATCCGTTGCTTGAATGCGCCGTAGGCCTCGGCGCGCTTGCGGAGGAACGTAGCATCAGCGACAACGGCCGCGTCCTCGTGCTCGAGCTTGGCTCCCGCCGCCTTCCAGGCGGCGCCGACCGCGCCCGCGTCGTAGCTCTTCTGCGCGGAGGCAAGAACCTTGTGCAGACTCCGCCCCAAGGCCGGCTCGAAGACCTCCTGCAGGAGGGACTCGATCGTCGCCTCGAGCTTGGCCCCGTGATCGACAATGGCACCACGCCCACTGACGAGGTACGTCATCGGGAACACGGCCGGCACGTTCGGAACCACGTAGCCGATCGTGGTGCGGAGCGTCGAGTCGCAGGCAATCCAATACTTCGCCTTGTGGGTCTCGATCAACTCCTTGCGCAGCTCGGCGGCGCCATGCGGAGAGATCACGATCAGCCGCAGGCCCTTCTTCGCGTAGGCGTCGTAGAGGCGGTTGAGGCGCACGGCCTCCTCCGTCAGTCCTCACCCGACCGAGAGGAACTCGATCATCCACACCTTGCCGAGCAGGGCCTTGGCGCTGGGGCGTGCGCCGTCGGTGTTCAGCCACTTCTCGACGTGGAACGCCGGCGGTGCCTTGCCGACGAGCGGTTTCCAGCCTTCCTTGGCGTGCGCGGTAGGCGCGAGGAAGCCAAGAACCAGCAGTGCAGCAATCGTACAACGCATGGCCATCCTCCGATCCCAGCTCCGGGCGCGATGATAGCAGCCGAGGCGCGCGCTAGGGCTTGGGCAACTGCAGCTTGACGTCCTTCGCTGGGGCGGTCACCTCGCCGACCGTGACCTGCGTACCGCCGACATACGCCAGGATCCGCAGCTTGCCAGGCTGCACGCCCGCGAAGTGAAAGACGCCGTCATTCCCAGGAATGCTCGTCCACGCCGAGGGACTTCCAGAACCGTCCAGCGAGACGGCCGAGAGCAAGTGGGTCTTGACGGGATCGCCGTGGGCGTCGAGCAGCGTGCCGTTCAGCGCGACGCCTCGCTTGACCTTCAGCTCGACGTCCGTGGCCCCTGCGCTGACCCCCGTGACCGTGCCCGCGGCGATGAAGCCGCTCTCGGCTCCGCCAGCGGCGAGGCGGAAGGTGAACGCCCCCAGGCCATTGAGCGTGAACGCGCCATCGGGCTTCGTGTAGGCGAAGCCGTACGCGCCCTTCGTGCCCGGTGCGACCCCCACCGCCGTCGCAAGAACGCTGAGTCCCACAGGCACCTGGCCGCCATCAGCACGGACGACCTTGCCCTTGATCAAACCGGCACGCTCCAGCGTGACGCGCACGGCGGACGCGCCGGGACGGACGCCCTCCACGCGGGTCTGGGTGAACCCCTCGAACCCGTTCACCAGCAGGTCGTAGGCCGTACTCACATCCAGCGGCGCACTGGTGAAGCCACCCTTTCCATCCAGCGTGGCATGGATCGAGTCCGGGCTGCTGGCGCTGCTGCCCTGCGGGTAGATGTGGATGTAGCCACGGACTGTGACGGGCTGCCCGGCGTCGTCGACGATCTCACCGACCATGGGTTCCCCACGCCGAAGCTCGATCACGAGGTCTTCCGTGCCTGCCGCGACGCCATCCACAGCCTGGGTCGTGAGCTCCGAACCCGTCGCGCCAAAGGCGGACTTCACGCTGACGAGGTAGCGCCCTGCAGGAAGCCCGGTGGCCTTGAACGCGCCTTGAGCATCCGTGTTGGTGAACCGCCGGCGGTCGTAGTCCGGATCCCCCCTGGCGGTGTGACCCAAGACCTCGATGCGAAAGCGCTCCGTCAGGGGCTCGCCGGACGCGTCGCGCACGATCCCGGCGATCACGAGGCCGCGCTCGAGCTCGACCGTGAGCTCGAGTTCCTCCTCCGCAAACGGTCCGAAGCGCGCATGGATCCACTCCCCACTCACGCCCCAATGCGCGTAGCCCCCCGAGGGGTACTGAATGAAGTGCGGCTCCCCGCTCGGTACCTGGAACGTGAAGCGTCCGTCTTCGTCGGTGGACGCCGACACGCTCGTCCCGCCCACCCGGCCGGCCTTCACCGCGCGTGCAAAGAGCGCGAGGTTCGCAATGGGCGTCTCGGTGCCCTTCTCGAGCAGCACCCCGGAGAGCGTCATCGCGACAGGCAGCTCGACGCGCACCGCTGCCGCCCCCGAGAGGCCGTTTGCGTTGCGGGCGATGTAGCCCTTCGCAGCGACACGTACGGTGTAGAAGCCCTTGCCTGCCGCCTCGTGGGCGAACTGCCCCTGCGCATCCGTTCGAAGTGTCGCGGGGATCGCTCGGTTCGCTGGCTGGGACTTCGGCACCTGCTCTGTGAGTGTCACGACAGCCCCCGCAATGGGCTTGCCCTGGGCATCCGTGACCACGCCGACGACATGACCCGCTCTCGGCTTCGGAGCGGGCGCCATGACCCGTTGCGACTCCGCACGCGCGCCTGGCTGCGCTGCCCGCGCGAGGCCTCCGCCGCCCGTCGCCGCGACGCCCTTCGCCGGGCGCTCGGCCGTGCGGCCCTTGGCTGCCAGCTCCGGGCCGTCCGGCTCAGCGGACGCTGCCCAGCTCTCGCTCGCGGAGAGATCCTGCTCCACGCCCGCGTCGCCGGCATCAAGCAGCCACCAGACGCCGACAACCAACAGTGCCGCCCCCAGCAGGATTCCCAACACACCGCTCAAGCGTCGCGCTGCCATGGTGTCCCTCCAAGCGTCCACTCAGGGTAGTGGCGAACGAGGGGCGTGCGGCGAGCCTCGCCCCATCGCTGCCAGAGCGCGCGGGCTAGGGGCCCAACGCCTCCTCGCTGGCGTCGTCGAGCGACGCGAAGCACTTGCCGACGTTGGTCTTGTTCTTGCCGTAGTCGATCATCGGCCTGCCGCGGCAAGGACTGCGGACTGCGGCCCACTGCGCAGCCTGCGCCCCCAGGCTGCGTACTCCGCCCCAGAACCCGCTCATTCAACACGCCCAGCGCAAACCACACCGCCAACGCATGAGGTCCATCACGAAGATGCTCTCCTTGACTGACGAGGGTCGCTAGGATCTCGGTCCCCGGCTGGCGCTGGCACGCGTCACGCGTGGCACACAACCGGCCTCATCCGCCCGGAGGGAGACGCTTTGACGCCCAAACCTGAGCACGGCAAAGAGAAGAAGCCGCAGAGCATTCGACGCGTCGCGACCCGGCGCGGTGCCGACATCACCCCCCAGTTCGGGCCCGAGTACATCGAGAAGCTGAAGCTCGAGCTGCGCAGCAAGGACCGCGAGAAGATCATCGACGCGGCGCTCTCGAAGTTCGTGGCGGCCGAGCAACTCAAGCCGTACCAGGCGGAGCTGATCCGCCTCCAGGCCCATCTCGAGCGAACCGGGCGCAAGCTGATCATCCTCTTCGACGGCCGTGACGCCTCCGGCAAGGGCGGCACGATCCGGCGCGTCACGCGCTACATGAACGAGAAGCACTACCGCGTGGTCGCGCTCGGCAAGCCGAGTGACGAGCAGCGAACCGAGCTTCACATGAAGCGCTACATCGAGCACTTCCCGCACGCCGGCGAGATCACCCTGTTCGACCGCAGCTGGTACAACCGCGCGATGGTCGAGCCGGTCATGGGCTTCTGCACCGACCGCCAGTACCGCCAGTTCATGGCCCGCGTGAACGAGTACGAAGAGAGCTTCATCGCCGACGGCAAGACGACCCTGCTGAAGCTCTACTTCTCCGTCACCAAGAAGGAGCAGGAGAAGCGCTTCGATCGCCGCAAGAACGACCCGCTTCGCCACTGGAAGCTGAGTGAGGTGGATCTTCAAGCGCAGGAGCTCTGGGGCGAGTTCACCGAAGCCAAGTACAAGCTGCTCAAGCGAACCCACACCGCCCACAACCCCTGGCATGTGATCCGCTCCGACGACAAGCACCTGGCGCGCATCAACACGATGAAGCTGATCCTCTCGGCGGTGAAGTACCGCGGGCGGAGCCGGAAGCTCGACTTCGCCGTCGACCCCAAGATCGTCATCGCCGGTGACAAGGAGCGAAAGCGCATGGACCGCGAGCGCCGCAAGCACGGCGCATTCCGCAGCTAGGAGCTACTGATGGCACAGGACGCGACTCCGAGCGACGGCAAGCGCGCAGCAAAGAACAAGGCCGGGCGCACCAAGCGCAAGACCGGCCGCGGTGGCAAGCTCTCGCCCGAGGCGAGCGAGCGGCGCCCGTACGACCCCTCGCGCCGCAAGCGCGTGCCCGTTCACGTGCGTATGCGGACGCTCGACTACGAACACGACCTGAAGCTGCTCCACATCGAGCTGCTCAAGTGGCAGAACCATGTCAAGGCGACCGGTGAGCAGGTCCTCATGCTGTTCGAAGGGCGGGACGCGGCAGGCAAGGGCGGAACGATCCAGCGCATCGTCGCCCCGCTCAATCCCCGCGGCGCGCGCGTCGTGGCACTCGAGAAGCCCAGCGACCGTGAGCGGACCCAGTGGTACTTCCAGCGCTACGTGGCGCATCTCCCCGCCGCAGGTGAGATCGTGCTGTTTGACCGCAGCTGGTACAACCGCGCCGTGGTCGAGCCCGTCATGGGCTTCTGTACCGACGAGGAGCACAAGCGCTTCATGAAGGATGTGGCCCCCTTCGAAGAACTGCTCGTCAAGTCGAAGATCAAGCTCTTCAAGTTCTACTTCTCCGTCTCGCGTGAGGAGCAGGCTCGACGGTTCAAGTCCCGCACGACCGACGTCTTGAAGCGCTACAAGATCTCGGCCGTGGACAAGCGGGCGCAGGACCTCTGGGACGCCTACACCGTCAAGAAGTTCCAGATGCTGACCGAGACGAACCGCACGATCAGTCCGTGGTGGATCATCCGCTCCGACGACAAGAAGGCTGCCCGCCTCGGCTGCATCAAGCGGATCCTCGCGAGCGTCGACTACGAGGGCAAAAGCGACGATCCGTCGCTGTTTGCGATCGACCCGAGCGTGGTGGTGAATGGCATCGACGAGCTGAAGCATCTCGAGGAGAGCCTGCTCGCGGACC
>JAJDEM010000330.1 GCA_029259795.1 Planctomycetota bacterium | reverse complement strand
CGGCCCGCCCCCCCCCCCCGCGGCGGGCCCCCCCCAACCCACACGCCCCCACCACCGCGACCCCCCCGACCCGCGCGTCTGCGCGGAACACCGGCAGGCGACAAACGACTCCCCCCTACAGCAACACCAGCCAGCAGAAGGCCACGATCAGGAGGGAGCCGATGATGTCGTTCATGGTGGTGACGAGCGGGTGGGTGGCGACGGCGGGGTCGACGCCGACGCGGTTGAGAAGCAGCGGCGTCAGGACGCCGAAGAGCGTTCCGAGACAGATGGTCCCGAACACGGCGAAGGCTGCGATCCAGGCGACGGCCATCTGACTCGGCTCCAGCAGCGCGGCAAACGCCCACACCAGGATCCCCGTACCTGCGGCGAGCACCGTGCCGACCAAGACCTCCTTGCGCACCACGGGCCACACGCCGCCGAGGCCGATGCGCCCGAGCGCGAGGCTACGCACCGTGACCGTGGCGGTCTGCGTTGCACAGCCACCGCCCATACCCATGATCACCGGGATGAAGATGATCAACTGGCCAGCCCCGGCCAGCAACTCCTCGCCCGCGCCGATGATGATCGCGGCGAGGATGCCGCCCAGGAACGTGGCGAAGAGCCAGGGCGAGCGCGAGCGCAGGGCCACGGCGACCGACGGCTCGTAGATTTCCTCCGGCGTCGTACCCACGGAGCGCGCGATGTCCTCGGTGGCCTCCTCCACGACGACATCGACGATGTCGTCGATCAGGATGCGCCCGAGCAGGCGGCCGTCGTCGTCGATCACGGGCACCGAGGACAGGTCGTAGTCCTGTACGAGGCTCGCGATCTTCTCCTGGTCCATCAGGGCCGGGATCTGGATGGGCGCCGGCTCGGTGATCGTCCGGATCAGCGCGTCGTCCTCGGCCAGGATCAGCGAGCGCTCCTTCACCCAGCCGCGGAGGACGCCCGCTTCGTCGACGACGAAGATCTCGTGCAACTCACCGACCTCGTCTTTCGTGCGGCGAATCTCCTCGACGGCGCTCCGGGCGCGCTGGTTGCCGCGCACCTGGACCAACTCGGTCTGCATCAGGCCGCCCGCGCTCTCCGGCGGGTAGGTCAGCAGCTCCTGGATGCCGGCCCGCTCGGCAGGCTCGACCTCCTCGAGGACCTGATCCTTCAGATCTTCCTCCATGGCCTGCAGCACGTCGGCTGCGTCGTCGGTCGCCATCTCCTCGATGAGGTCGGCGGCATCCGCCGGATGCATGTCTTCGAGGACGTCGGCGGCCTCGGGGTCCTCCATCGTGGAGAGGACCTCAGCCTGGTCTTCCTTGCCGACGATGGCGCGGAAGGTGCGCGCCCGGTCTTCCGGGGCGCGCAGGGCCTCGATCAGGTCCGCGATCTCGGGCGGCTGGAGCAGGTGCAGGAACCGGCGCAGGTCGCCCTCGGACCCGTGGCGGACCAAGCGCTCGAGCGCGGTGAGGTTGGAGGGATCCTGGGGCATCGGTCGTCAATCACAGGTTTCATGCACGAAGCGCCTTGGAATCCATGTTCCGAAGCAGCAGTGCGCCAAGTCCTACACCGTAGCCGGTGGCGCGGCCCCCGCGCTCGGCGGGTCCGGCCATGTCCACGTGCAGCCACGGCACGTTCAGGTCGTCGATGTGACTATAGATGAACTGTGCTGCGCACGACGTCTGCGCATTCATGCGATCTGCGACCGAGTTGCGCATGTCGGCGACCTTCGAGGCGAACTCGACCTGGTAGAGCTCAGGTGCAAAGGGCAGTGCGTGCACGAGATCACCGCTCGCCCGCGCGGCTGCCTGCGCCGCATCCTCGAGACCGGCGCGGTTGCTGATCACGCTCGCATGGCGCCAACCCGTGGCGATCAACTGGGCGCCGGTGAGGGTCGCCATGTCGATGAGGACCTCCGGCTTGTAGGTGCGGGCGATGTAGGAGAGCGCGTCGGCGACGACCAGGCGGCCCTCGGCGTCGGTGTTGTTGATCTCGACGGTCTTGCCGGAGTGCATGTCGAGAATGTCGTTGGGGCGGTAGGCATCGGGGCCGATGGCGTTCTCGGCCAGCGCCGCTGCGCAGACGAACGCCTGCTTGTGGCCACCGGCGGCCAGCGCGAGCGCGGCGCCGACGACCCCAGCCGCACCGCCCATGTCCATCTTCATGCCGAACATGCCCGTGGCGGACTTGATCGAGAGGCCACCGGTGTCGTAGACGATGCCCTTGCCGATCAAGGCGCCGAGACGCTTGGCGCCCGGCGGGCGATAGCGAAGCACCAACAGACGCGGACCCTTGACGGCCGTCCGTCCGACGGCGTGGAGGCCGCCGAGACCCTTCGCGAGAAGATCCTTCGGGCCGAGCACGGAGATCGTCAGGTGCGGCAGGCCCTTGGCGGCCTTGCGGGTCTCGCGCACGAACTCGGTCGTCGTCAGCTCGGCCGTCGGCATGTCGACGAGGCGTGCGGCCCAGCGGCTCCAGGTCACGATCGCCTGATCGGCCTTGCTGAGCGGCGCGGGGGCGCCCTTGCCGTCCAGCGCGCAGAAGCGGGCGACGCGCTTGCCCTGGGTGCCGGTCGCCCGGGAGTAAAGCGACCAGGCCCGGGCGAGCGCACGAGCCAGCGGCAAGCCGTGACCCGTCTGTTCGGCGCAGGCGATGACGGCGGTCGTGCCACCGCCGAGCTCGGCCTTCTTCAGCAGCTCATCGGCATGGACCGAGCGAGCCGGGCAGTTGTAGCGAGCCGTCGTGTCGGGCAGGGCGATGAGGACCAGCCGCTCAGGACCCGCATCGGGGTTCAGTGCGCTGACGACGCTGCCACGCGGTCCGGCTTCGAGGCTTTTTGCGGCCTTGGACAAAAGGCGCATCCACGGCGCATCGACGGCCTTCTTCAGCCAACCCTTCCGGAGCTTGCCCTCCGGCACGAGGAACACAGCGGTCTGGGCTCCCTTGAGGGCGGCGGATGCGGAGCGGGCGAAGCGGAGTTCAGACACGGGGCGGCCTCCAAAGGCGTAGGGGGCCAGGGTGGCGGCCAAGCGCGCGCACCCCGGGTGGCGAAGGGTACCCTCTCAGCGAGACCGCGCGAGCCAGGGGACTGCCGCTTGGACCAGAACACCACCCGTCTGACGCTCAGCGACCTGCGCGCGGCCATGGGGGCCTCCCCGTTCGATGGCCGCGCTGCCCAGCGGTCGCTCGAGCCGATCTGGCGCGGACCCGCGCCGGCCCACGCGGCGGCGCGACCGCCGCGGGAGGCGGCAGCCCTCGCCTACGTCTACGAGGAAGGCGGAGCCCTGTTCCTGCCTCTCACCGTACGTCGCCACGACCTTCGGGAACACGGCGGCCAGGTCTCACTCCCCGGAGGGCGGCCGGCCGATGGGGAGACCCTCGAAGCGACGGCCTGGCGCGAGGCCGCAGAAGAAGTCGGCCTCAACCCGGCCACCCCCGAGTCCCTCGGCGCCCTGGCTCCCGTACACATCACGGTGAGTCACACCACGATGCACGTGTTCGTTGCGTGCGGACCTGCGCCGCTCGAGCTGACGCCTCAGCCGAGCGAAGTCGAGCGCATCGTGATCGTCGGACTCGACGACTTGATTCACCCAACAACCAGGAAGCGGCGCGTGATGGAGATCCACGGTCGTGAGATCGACGTGCCGTGGCTCGACGTCGGCGGGGTGTTTCTCTGGGGGGCGACGGCCATGGCGCTCGGCGAGCTCGCGGAGCGGCTGCGTGCCGTCTAGCCGCCTAGTGTCCTGCGCCAGAAGTTCGCTTGCATGCAGGACGGTCTCTGAGGGCCGTGGTGTCAGGGATGTAGAGCGGGCGGGCGCGGTCGGCGGGCTGGATGGGGAGCGGAAGGCCGATGAAGAGCGCGTGGCGTACGCCTCTGCCCGAAGATGGTGTCACGCGAGTGCGATGAAGGGGCCTGATCGCCCCCAGCCCAGTTCGCCGCATGTCGATATGGAAT
>JAJDEM010000329.1 GCA_029259795.1 Planctomycetota bacterium | reverse complement strand
CCCACGCCGCGTCGAGCCCGAGCCCGTGGCCGCCCCCACGGACGGCGCGGCGACGATCAACGCGCTGCGCACGCGTCTCAAGGCTTTGGAGGCGCGGCTCGCGAAGCTCGAAGCCCGCAGGCCCGCCGGAGCCTCGGCGGCGCCCTCCGAAACGCCCGCACCCTCAGCAGAAGCGCGGCGCGCCAGGGCGGCGACGGCACGCGCGGCACGGCTTGCGAGCATCGAACGGCTCGCTGCCCCGTCACGCGCCAAGGCCTACGCCGGCCTGGCACGCGAAGCGCGCGCAGCCGGCGACCACGAGGCCGAGGAGCGCTTGCTACGCAAGGCGGCCGACCTGGCAGAAGCCAATCCCGAGGTTGCGCAGGAGGCGGGCTACCAGATCGGCTGGTCGCGGAGCAGCCGGGGTGATCATGCCGGCGCCCGCGAAGCGTGGCTGGAGGCCGCACGTGCGTTCCCGACCGGCCACTGGCGGATCGACTACGCCCGCTTCTACGCGGCGGAGTCTGCAGCGAAGTCCGAACAGGAGCGCGTTGCCCAAGACGAACTCGAGGACCTCATCCGCGACCTCGAGTCGGATGCGCCCGGCACGCAGGGCCGTGCCACCATGCTCAAGCGCAGCCGGAGCCTGCTGGGATCCCTCGGGGGCTGACCGTCACCCATAGATGGCCGATGGCGGGAAACACCACGACGCGACCTCGAACGCCTCTCGGAATCCCATGCGGCGGCAGATGGGCGCCGAGGTCGTGCTGACGGCCTGCATCGTGACCAAGGAAAGCCCGCGGGCACGAAGCTCGGCCATGCGACCAGCATCGGTACTGTCACCGGGGGACGTCAGGCGGTCCGGCGTACGTACGTAGGGACAGCCACCAACAAGAGCCCGAGCGTGCCCAGCCAGAACGAGAGCGGGAAGTTGATCAGCACGGCCTCGCTCACGGCGCTCCACGAGTGCTGCCCCATCCAGGTGCGCGCCATGGTGGCGGGCAGGGTCAACGCATGCACGAAGCCCAGGAGAGCTTGCGAGGCCACCACAGCCTCTACGGCTCCCAGGCGGCGATCCGCGCGTCGACGCGCCAGGAGAATGGTGGCGACGAACAACCACGCCCCGACCCCCTCGACCTTGCCCAGCACCCCGGGCAGAAAGGGGTTGTACTCCGCGTGCAGGTACGCAGCCTCGAAGACAAGCAAGCCGAGCGTCAGCGCCCAGAGGATGGCTCCAACGAGGCGCCGTCGGCGATCGGAAGCCGGGCGGCCGCGGACAAGCAGGAGCGCGGGGATCCAGAGCAGCGCCAGGTACCAGGGGTACCAGCGGCGCACGCGCCAGAACGGCAGCGCCCGCTCAGGCCCGCGAACCGCGGACGCGACGGCTTGGCCGAACTCCTGAGCCGGTACTTCGCGGCCCCCGGAAACATGGATGCGAACGGTCGAGGCGCTCGCCGGCACTGCAATCGGCGCGGTCACGACGGCGGGATACGCCGTGAAGTGGAAGGTCGGGAGAAAGGCGCTCACGACGACGAGGAGCAGGCCGAACCAAACCAGGGCGCGAGCAAGTGAGGCCATCGATCAGTACTCGAGGAACGCGAAGAACGCGTGGACCAGCAGAACGAGAAGCAGCGCGCGCAGCAGCGTGCGGTGGATGCCCTTGACGACGAGCGCGGGCGAGCGCTTCGGCTGCGTACCCACGCGGAACGCAACCGCTGCGACCCCCACCGCACTCACCGCCGTCTTGGCAAGGACCCAGAACACGACCTCGCCATCGAGCTCGCGGCCGAACGAGTGGTGGAAGTACTGCACCGAGTAGCCAGGATGCATGGCCAAGAACACCACCAGCGCCGTGAAGTAGCTAAGCAAGACCGCGACGCCCGTCGACACCCACGCCGCGACGAGCTGACCACAGGCGGTCGGCAGGAGCAGATGCCGCCGCTGCGGTACGCCCAGCAGATCCAGCGCATCGACCTGGCGCGTGAGGCTCATGTGGCCAAGGTGCGCGGCCGCAGCAGAGCCCAGCTTGGCGGCGAGCAGGACCGATACCAGCAGCGGGATGCCGATGCGCGCATAGATGAGGCCCAAGCCCGCGACGAGATCGTCTTGAACGATCGGCTCGGTGTAGAGCCGCTTGGGAAGGCGCTCGAACAGGAAGTAGGTTCCCGTCACCGCGACCAGCATCGCGCTCAGGCCGACGAACGCCAGAACGCCGAGTGAGACATCGCGCCGCAGGGTCTTGCGAATCCGCGGCCCGTCCAGCGGATGGCCGAGTCGGAGGAAGGCCCACGGCACGGCCAGGAGCGCAACCCAATCGAGCAGGACGGCGCTGGTGCCAAGCGCCAGACGCGCCCAGCCCTGCTTGGCGCGTTCGAGCCAGGGGACGCTCGGCGTCGGCGCGCTCTCGGGCGGTCGCACTTGTGCGAGGGCCGCCTCCACCTGGGCGAAGCTCGTCGGCGTTGCGTCGAGACGCTTGATCGTGCGATCCGTCGGGTCGAGGAACAGCACCACATCCGCGAGGTCGGTGAAGGCCGCGTAGTCGTGCGTAATGATCAGCGAAAGTCGGCGGTGCGACGCCGCGATGGCGGACACGACCCCACGCGCGTTGTACGGATCGAGGCCCGTCGTGGGCTCGTCATAGATGATCACGCCGGCGCCGCGCAGCAGCGTGCGGGCCAGAGCGACCCGTACGCCCTCGCCACCCGAACACTCGGTCACGGGTCGCTGGATGCGCTCGAGGTTCAGCTCGGCAACCACTGCCGCGCGCGCGCCCGGGTCGTCACTGCCAAAGCGCAGGTTCTGCTCGATGGTCAGATCGTCGAAGAGCCCGGAGCGCTGCATCTGAAAGACGGCGCCGACGCGATGGTCGCGGGCTTCCGGGCCCGCATCCAGAAGCGAGGTGCCGTCCAGCACGAGGGCGCCGTCAACAGCCAGCCCCAGGGAGTGGGAACCGGCAAAGCCCAGCAGCAAGTCGGCGAAGAGCGACTTGCCGTAGCCGGACGGCCCCACCAAGACCACACACTCCCCCTCATGGAGGGTGAAGGAGCTCGGATCCAGAAGCCGATCGCTGCCAGTGCGCACGGCGAGGTCGGTCACGGTGAGAACGGGCGTGGCGTCCGTCATCAGCGCGGACCCGCGGGGCGCTCGAGCAAGAGCAAGGCGGTCTTCTTGTTGAGCAGCTGCGTGCGCAGAACGTTCGCGAACCTCACGCGAAGTCCACCCTCCGGAGCCTCGACGAACTCCTTCGCCGCGCGACGCAGCAAGAACTCGCCCTCGCTCTCGAGGCGCTCGCCCTGCGCGACGAGGATCGGCATCACGAGCTCCTCCCGCGCCGCGTCGAACAACTCGCCGCTGGCCCAGGCCTTGAACTCGTCCGCGTGTGCGCTGAATGCGCGCCCGAGAGCCTTCATGATCTCGGCCTCGTGCTCGGTCCACCACGCGCGGGCTGCGGCCTTTGCAACCGGAAGGATCGCGTCCTTCAGCCCCTTGTCATCGCCGCGAACCACCTTCCAGAGCATGCCGAGGCGATCGAGCACATCGAACTTCTTCTTCACGGCCCGCGTTACATGCGCGGCCAGGTCATCCAGGAGCGGCTCGAGCTCATCCATGACGCTCTTGGAGAACGCGCGCAGTACGACCTTCGATTGGGTGTCCTTGCTCGGATCGATGCGCTCGAGGAAGGCGGGCAGCCGCTTGCGGGTCTCAGGCAGGATGGCCTCGGCCCAGAGGCGTTCGAGCCGCTTGGCCATTTCGCGGCCAAAGCGGCTGGCTGCTTCCTTCGTGACCACCATCTCGAACGCCGCCTTGAGCTTGCGGCTCGGTGGATAGCTCTCCAGCTGCCACGGTCCAGCCGAAGCCGCGCCGGGCTCGAACCGCAGGCGCACGAACGGTCCGTCCGCTCCGTCGCCAAAGTCGGTGACATGCGCGATCGGCTCGGCCTCGGGCGACTCGGGAAGGTAGTAGACGGGCAGGCCGCGCTGGATGCCGTCGAGCGAAGGCAGCGTGATGACCAAGTCGTCGGCGCGCTCGGCATCGAAGGCACTCGCGAGCGTCGCAGCCACCCGTGCGGTCGGCCGCGCCACGGCCGGCGAGAGCACAAGCGCGACCGCGGCAAGAAGCACCCCCACTAGGGCCAGGGTGCCGAAGAGTTGCTGCGAGGGAAGGGCGCGATGCGTCATGCGGCGCCCATCGTAGGCGCAGCCGGAGGCATCCCGGCGGAGCTAGCCGTCGCCTTGCGAGCGTGTCTCGTCCAGCGAGCGTGTCTCGTCCAGCGAGCGAGTCTCGTCCAGCGAGCGCGTCTCGTCCAGCGAGCGCGTCTCGTCGCCCCCGGCCGCCTCGGCAGGCGTCGGCTCGTCCGGCATCGGATCCCCGAGGCCCTTCGGGGGCGGCGGGACCGAGCGTTCAAGCAGGGCGTGCAGCGGATCACGAGCTGCCTCCACGAGGGCCTCCGGACGACAGTCATACCGCGTTCGCCCCTCGAGGTTGCGTACGACGAAGCCGCCGTGCACCCGGTGGTCGACTTGGACGTGGAAGTCTTCGGCGTGCGCGGCGAGCAGCGCGTCGAACACCGCCGGGCGATCGCGCTTGGCGCAGAAGACCTCGACCGGACCGTCGATGGCCAGCGCCGCGTTCTTGGCCCATGCCTCGAGCGCTGCGCCGTAGCGGGCGGCTTGCGGCAGGGCCTTCGCTGCCATGAGCACATGCCGGAGATAGCGCTCGAAGAGCGCGGCGAACGCACCGTCCTCGACTGTGGCGATCTCGGCCTCGCCCGCGCGCACCTCGGCATCCTCGGCGGCATGGCCGCGCGTACGCCCCAGGGCCTTGGCCGCCGTCGTGAGATCCGCGATCCGATCCTCGGCCGCCAGCACGAGATCGCGCGAGGCGTTCAGCGCGAGGTCCTCCTCGCGGCGGCACACGGACTCGGTCTCGTCCATCACGACGCGGGCCAGGGCCTCGAGGACATGGGACTCCGACATGATCATGCGGCGCCCCCCCTGCCCGTGTGGGCACTGCTACTGGACGGCTGGCCGTCGCGCGCATGCCGGCGGAAGGGCGCGAAGGGCCGACTCAAGCGCCGGCCACCCAACGCCAGGTCGTAGGGCACGCCCATCGCCACGTGCGCGGGATCCGCGACCATGGCCAGCGAGGCGACGAGCAAGGCAAGCACACCCACCGTGAGGTCGAGGACGCTCAGCTCGATCCAGGAACCGAACACGGCCTGGCACACGAGCAAGGCCGCGCCGGCGACCGCGACAAGGCGCAGCACGCCGACCAGCTCCAGGCCGAGGCGCAGGAGCACGTGCCGGGCGCCGCCGAGGAGCCACAGCGCGAGTGCGGCACCCGCGGCAAGCCATGCGGCGGGGAACAAGGGACTGGTCGGTCCGGCGACGGCGGCCGCGAGTCCGGCCACCGTGAGGTAGACGAGCGATGTCTGGATGAGGCTGCGGGCCCGCGCGCTGCGGCGCCGACCCCAAGCCCGCAGGGCCAGGACGCTCCCCCAGGCCGCGAGCAGCATGGCCCCCGCGCCGAGCACGAGGAACACACCCGCAAAGCCTCCGGGCAGCCACCGGTCCAGGGCCGGCGCCACGCCCCAGCCCGAGCCGAACCACACCTCGCCGGCACTGCCAAAGGCACGGCCCGTGAGCACGCCGACCAGCATGGCCGCGAAGCCCGCCACCTGGGCGAGGAGCGCGGTGTCGCGACGCGGCGAGCCGGGACCCGCCCGCCAGCCGAGCAGACCGCCTGAGAGCAGGAGCAGCAAGCCGCCGACCAAGTCACCCCAGACGATGCCCGCGGCGATCGGTGCGAGCAGCGCAAGCACCGACGAGGGAGCGACATCGCCAAAGCGCTCGGGGACGAGGCCCCGCAGCGCGGCGAACGGCGCCTCCGCGATGCGGCGCGGAAGCGTGGGCGCGTCGTCGGCCTCGGCCAGGGGGCGGAGCACGACGACATCGCCGTGCGCGGCACGGACGCGCTCGCGAAGGCGGGGCTCGTCCTCGGGGCGCACGTAGAGCCGCGCGGCCGTGACGTGCTCGGTCGAGGCGAGCTGGCGACGCGCCACCGTACGCTCCTCGGCATCGCTCAGCGAGTCGAGGAGGAAGCGACCACGGATCCCCACCTCGCCCACCTTCGCCTGCAGGGCCAGGCGCGCTTCGCGCTCGGACTGACGAGCCGTGCGCAGCTGCTCGCCCAGGCGCGTACGCGCATCCGTCGGGGCAAGTCCGGCGACCTCGCTCGGCAGGGAGGCTCCGTCGGCCCCGAGCGAAGCCCCCAGCGAAAGGACGGCGTGACTGCCTGCCGGGCTACCCGGCGTCGACGGAAGCACCACCAGGACCTGGTTCTGCGGCGCGCGCGCGAGGAGCGTCTTCGCGCCGAGCTTCGTGAGCCCTCGCTTGAGTCGGCGCATGCGGAGCGTCTCGAGCGGCAGGCGGAACACGTAGGTACCAGCGGCACTCTCGTTGGCCGCCTCGAGGGCCGCGAGAGCCGCGTCTGCCGCATCCAAGCCGGCCACCTGCGCCTCGGCGACCCGCACGGCGCCAAGGACCGCGTGCAACGCGGTGGCGATGTTGCGCGCCTCATCCTTGAGGCGGATGACGTCGCGCTCCCCCATGCCGCCCGGACCCAGGGTCCAGTCAGGGCGCCGCTCGCCACCGGGAACGCGCGGCGTCGGCGGCAGCACGCGCGACACGCCGCGCAAGGCCCGCGCGGCTTCGCTCTGCAGGAGGTTGGCGTGGAGCTCCTCGGCGCGCAGCTCGGGGCGACCGATACCGGCCTCGCCCTCGAGCTCGCGCAGGGCATCGGCGAGATGGCAGACGCCTGCGTCCTGCAGGGTGCCCAGCCAGCGATCGAGCTCCGCGCGCGGCCCGAGGGCCTCGTAGTGCAGGAAGGTCGCGTTGGCGCGGGAGGCGTCGAAGAGGGCTGCAACCATCAGCGCGCCTCGGGTTCACGCGCGGCGGGCGCACAGAGAAGCTCGAGCGCCGCGGGCACGGACGCTTGCGCGGCCTCTTCCGCGCGATGGATCCACGACGTGATCTTGGAGCGCGCCGCGCTGATCCGGTCGCGGGTGCGGCTCTCCACATCACGCAGGGCCTCGGTCTCGCCATCGAGCACGGCCTGGGTCAGCGCGGCCTCGCCGTCACGGCGAATGCGCTCAGCCTCGGCCTCGGCCTCGGCACGCTGGGCCGCGGCGCGCTCACGCGCGTCGGCGGTCTTTTCACGCGCCCACGACTCGACAGCGAGAAAGGTCGGCAGCGCGGATCGGCCGGCAACTGCGGGGGGCAGGCGGGGATCGTCCATGGGCGGGAGGATAGGGCCTCCCACCGACGGTCCGGGGCGCCCTACGGGCTACGGCGCGTGCTTCTTGAGCCAGGCGTTCAGGGTCTCGACCACCGGGAGGCGCTTGCTGTACACGGCGACGTCGACGCGCTTCAGCAGGGCCTGGACGCCCTTGCGCCGCACATCCAGGGCCTCCTCGCCCTCGTCGAACTCCTCGAGCGCCCACGCAACGGCCTCATCGATCTGCGCGAGGCGCTTTCCGACCAGTGCCTGAAGCGCGGGATGGGGCTTGGGGACGAACTTCGCAAGCCCCGCCAGGGCCTGCAGGCTCTTCCCCCAGGCATCGTCCTCGGACGCGGCCTCGGCCTGGCCCAGGGCGTTCTTCACCTGATCGACATGCGCGCTGCTCACGCTGGCTCCCAGGGTCTTGCGGAGCGCTTCGACCTGCTTGCGGATCTTGGCGGGCGAGAACTGATCCTCTTCGGTGATCCGGATGGGACTGCCGGTCGGCGGCACGAGCCACGAGTTCGGGCAGAGCTTGATGAACGGCACGGGGACGAGTGCCTCGTCGCGCGTGCTCTCGAGGTCCACGGAGGCATCGCAGTGCTCCCGGCAGGTCATCCCGGGATACAGCGGGCACTCGCTCCTAGGCTTGCCGTCGTAGCCCTTGACCTCGACGGAGTCGTGGCCGAGCTCGTTGTGGGCAATGAGGACGATGACGTTCTCGGCGGCCCACTTGATGAACGACTTGTTCTTGAGTACCGACCGGTACTGCCTCGTGCAGCGTCCTCAGAAGTCCTTGTGCCGGCTCACGAAGACCGGCAGGTTTCGAATGCGTGCCTCGAGCAGGGCCTGCGCGTAGGTCGCCTGGAAGTCGAGGTGCTTCGGCTTGGCCGCCTTGGCCTTCGCCTTCGCTTTGCTCTTGGCGTCCCCGGCCTGCAGGTCGCCTGCCAAGAACACAAATGCCAAGGCAAGCAAGGCGCCCACGGCCAGGCAACTCGCAAGCCGTCCCAGCCCAGGGCGCTCGCGAGGGCCGCGGTCTGTCGTCATCGACACGCTACTTGGCAGCGGCCTTGGCTTCCTTGAGCCAGGCCTTGATCTGATCGACGACCGGGAGGTAGCCACGCTTGAAGCGCTTGCCCACCACCGTCTTGAGCTTGTTTGCGGCCTTGACGCCCACGGCGGCATCACCGGCCTTGATGGCCTCGAGCGCCTCCACAGCCTTGGCGTTGATGGCGTCGAAGCGCTTGGTCACCTCGGCCTTCATGCCTTCGGGGAGCTTCTTGGCATCCTTCTCGACCTTGGCGAGCTCCTTGATGGCGTCCTTGAGCTTGTCGCCACGCAGGGCCGCGTCGCTCGCCTCGAAGCTACCGAGGTACTTGCTGTACTTCTTGTAGGAGAGGTGCTTGCCAGCAGCCTTCTGGATCTCGGCGACGAGTTCCTCGATCTTGCCGCCGGACTGCTGGTCCGCGCCTTCGATCTTGGTCACCTCGCCGCTCGGGGAGACGAGCCAGGAGTTGGGCATCATGTTCGTGGACTTGACTTCCGGCATGCCCTCGCCCGGGTTGCCGCACTGGCCGGGGATGGCCCGATGCTGCTCACAGGTCATGCCCTTGTAGAGCGGGCAGCCGGTGACCTTCTTGCCCTTGGCGTCCTCGACCTCCGTGGGGTGATCGGTCTGCGTATGACCGATGACGACCACGATGTTCTCGTTGGCCCATTCGACGAACTTCTTGTTCTCGAGCACCGACCGGTGCTGTGCAACGCAGCCGCCTCACTTGTCCTTGTGGAACGAGACGAAGACGACTGTATTGCGCGCGCGCGCCTGGGCGACGGCGTCGGCGTAGGTCGTGGCGTAGCGCAGGTGGGCTTCGGCCTTGCCCTTGGCAAGCGCCCGCGGGGACGCGCCGATCGCGAGAAGAAAACCGGCTGCGACCAAGAGGCCTGTCATGCCGAGCAAGGTGGTGGAACGGGTCATGCGAAGGCTCCTTGCTCCCCGTGCTCGAGGAGTCGCAGATAGGACGCCCCAGGCTAGCAGAGGGTTCTCTCAAGGGGGACCAAGGGCCTGGCTGGCTGAGGGCCCGGGAGCCCAGGAACTGAGCCCGAGCCCGGAGGGTCCCGGCGCTAGCGCAGCGGGATGTCGGTGAGCCGGAAGCGGAGCGTGCCGCGCTCCTCCCGCCGGTGCCACACCACGCGAATGGCGCCCGGCGCCCCCCGCGATCCGCGGTAGGCGCGCGCCCGGATCCGGACGGTCCCGTCGCCGCTCTTGGAACGGCCGCCGTAGACCCCGAGGGTCGAGAGGGCGCCATCTGCCTCGACGACGAAGGCCTGCAGCGAGCGAGCCACGGCCTCGTCGGGCAGCTTCGCGCTGAAGTCGACGACATACTGGCCCCGGCCCCCTTCGACCGCCTCGATCCCGTGCAGGGTCACCTCGCCCTGGGTTTGGGGAAGCGGCTTGGTGGCGTCGAACGAGACGCGCGCGGGGTCATAGCGCAGGTTCATCGTCAGGCTCAGCTCCAACACGCCGATCGTGGGCTTGCAGCCGTCCTCCCCGGGCATGACGCTGACCGTGAACTTGTGGTGCTTGCGGGAGGTGCTCACGCCATACGTCACGCGTCGGTTCATCGCGGCGGTGGGCTGGAACGCCTTGCCATCGGGATCGCGTACGACCTCGATCCGCGGGGCCTCCATCTGCGCGACCTGCACGAAGGGCGCCCACGCAAGCTCGAGCGACAGGGCGTACTTGTTCGGCGACTTCGTGCCGAGGGCGCGCGACGCAGAGACCTCGGTCACTCGTACGCGCATCGGCCCCGCTGCGGCCGACGGCGCGGGAACCACCTCGGGCTCACGCAGCTTCACGGCCGCGACGCCAAGGTTGTTGAAAGGATCCGTCACGACGAGCTTGTGCTGGGCGAGCACCGTGTCGAGGGCAGCATAGAAGGGCATGTCCGTCACCTTGAGATCGACCGGACGCAGCTTGAAGGCCTCGGGCGGGACGAGCCGTGCCCAGACCGGCGCGCCGAGCTTCGTGAGTACCTCACCCAGCGGCTGGGTCGTAGCCGACAGGGTGATCGTCCCAAGGGAGCGAAAGTCCCCGGGGGCCACTTGGGCAGCGGCCGGCGTGACCGGCTTGGGCGCTCGGCTGAGAATGGCGCGTATCGTCCTGCGCACCTCGGGATCCTCGTGATCGCGCGCGGCCTCCAAGAGGTCACGCGCCTTGAGCCCCTCCCGCTTGAGCTGCTCGCGAGCGGCTTCCCGCGTCTGGAAGTCATCCGAACGCAGCTCCTCGATCCACGCGACGACCTTCTCGCGGACCGTGTCCTCGGCGAGGGCTGGGCTGCCGAGGAGCACCGTGAGGATCAAGGCAAGGGCAAGGCGCATGCGAATGATCCAGGATCCCCGCGCGCGTGGACGCGAGCCGGTTGAAGTAGCTGGCTGGTGAAGTGACTGGCTGCGGGCGCCCGGGCGCGCTAGGCGTGCGTCAGCTCCTTCTCGTGCTTTGCGATGACGTCGCCCGCGACATGGGCCGGCACAACGTCGTAGTGGTCGAGTGTGAACTCGTAGTCGCCCTCGCCTGCGGTCAGCGAGCGGAGTTCCGTGCTGTACTGCATCATCTCGCTAAGCGGCACGCCCGCCTCGATGACGGCGGTATCCCCCTCCTGCTCCATCCCCTGGATGCGACCGCGGCGACTGTTGAGATCGCCTGAGATGTCGCCCATGAAGCGCGAGGGCACCTCGATACGCACCTTCATGATCGGCTCGAGCAGGACAGGCTTCGCCGACTTCACCGCGAGCTTGAAGGCGTGGCTGGCCGCGAACTTGAAGCTGTGTTCGTCCGAGTCGACGTCGTGGTACTTGCCGAAGTGGACGATCGCCCGCACGTCGATGAAGGGGTAACCTGCAATCACGCCCGCCGCACATGTCTCACGTACACCCTTCTCGACCGCGGGGATGTACTGCCGCGGAATCGTCCCGCCGACGACTTCGTCGGAGAACTCGAAGCCGCCACCACGCGGCATCGGCTCGACGCGCAGATGGACCTCGGCGAACTGTCCCTTGCCGCCGGACTGCTTCTTGTGGCGGAAGGAGGCCTCCCCCTTCGTCGCCAAGGTCTCGAAGTACGGGATGCGCGGCTGACGCGTGACGGCGCCGACGTTCTTGCGGGCCAGGCGCTTGAGCATGACGTCCACGTGCAGCGTGCTCATGCCTCGGACCACCATCTCGCCCGTGGCCTCCTCGCGCTCGGCGCGGAAGGTGGCATCGGCGTCGGCGAGCTTCGCCAGCTCGGGGCCGATCTTCGTCTCGTCGTTGCGGTTGGCCGCCTCGATCGCCAGCGTGACCTTGGGCACGGGCACCGGGATCGGAACGAAGGTCCAGCTCGTGCTGCCATCGGAAACGGTATCGCCGATCTGGATGTCGTCCACCTTGGCCACCGCCACGATGTCCCCGTAGCCGGCGGAGGGAATGCTCTTCATGTCCTTGCCGTGCACGTCGAGCAGATCGCCGATGCGTTCGGTCGCACCGGTCCGATTCACGACCAGCTGCGTCTTGCTGGCCAGCGAGCCGCTCCACACACGCAGGAACGCAACCTTGCCCACGTGCGGGTCGACGAAGAGCTTCCAGACCTGCGCCGAGAAGGGGCCGTCGGTCGCGACGTCCGTCGGCTGGCCGTCGGCCGTCTCGGCCTTGCGCAAGGCCTTGCCGGCACGCGTCGACGGTCCGGGGCAATCGTGGGTGATGAAGTCCATCAGCTTGCGGACGCCGACGTCGAGGTCGACAGACACGTGCAGGATCGGGACGATGTTGCCCTGGCGCAGGGCCCGGGGGAACGCGGTAGCGAGATCCTCTTGGCTCACGACGCCGGTCTCGAAGTAGCTCTCCAACAGATCGTCATCGCACTCGACCACGCGATCCGTGGCCTGCTGCCGGAACTCGGCCGCCTGCTCTTGGAGATCATCCGGGATGGACTCAGCAAAGATGTCGACGACGTCCTTCGCGCCCGAGCCGAAGGCGTTCGGCAGGTTGATCGGAACCGCCCGCTCACCGAGCGCTCCCTGGATGCCCGCGTAGAGCTCACGGCTGTCGATGTTGTCGCCGTCCACCCGCGTGATCACGATCATGCAAGCCAGCCCCTGGTCACGGGCGCTGCGGAAGATGCGGCGGGTGGCGACATTGACGCCGTCGTGCGCGTTGACACAGATGATGGCGGTCTCGACAGCGGCCAAGGCGCAGATCCCCTCGCCGACGAAGTCGAGCGCGCCGGGGGTGTCGATGAGGTTGATGCGCTTGCCGTCCCACGGCATGTGCACGGGCGTGGCCAGCATCGTCTGCTGGCGCTCCTGCTCCTCAGGGTCCCAGTCGGATACGGTGTTCTTCTCTTCAACGCTGCCGCGTCGGGATGTGACCTTGCAGTGATGAAGCAGCGCCTCGGAGAGGGTGGTCTTCCCCGCCCCCCCCGAGCCGACGAGGGCGACGTTGCGGACATCTTCAGGGTTATGGGCCATGCTGGACTCCCATCGACTCGGATTTGCGGGATCCCTGGGATACCGCGCAGCCCCTGGTCGGTCAACCCGGCCCGTGCAATGGACCCCTGGCGGGGTCGCGCCCGATTCGCGCGAGAGGCGTGATTGCTGGGCCACCCTCCCCGTGCCCTCTACACTCGCGCCTCGCAGGCGCCCCGGTGCGCACGCACCACCATGAGCCCCACCCCCACGCCCCCTTCCGCGGCCGAACCCACCCAGGCAGGCGCCGCGGCCAGCCTCAGCCAGGCCGGGCGGCTCCGCGCGAACGTCGCGGACATCATCCGCTGGGGCAAGCCGCACTGGCGCCCGTTCGTCGGCGCCTTCCTGTTCATGTCGATCATGTCCTTCATGAACGTGGCGCGGATCGTCATGGTCCTCCCCGTGCTCAATCGCCTCGGCCTCAGCGATATCGCGCCGCCCAAGGAGGCCCCTGCGGACGAGGCGGAAGCCAGCAAGAACGAAGCCGTCGATCAGATGAGCGCGTTCTCCAAGAGCTGGCTCGGCCAGCGCGTCGAGGGCGTGGTCCAGGCGATGAACAAGGTCACGGGCCGCGGCGTTCCCGAGGCCTGGCTGGGGGACCCGCCAGGGGACCCAACGCCCGGCGAGCTCAAGGCCTACCGGACCAAGCAACTGGATCGCTACGCGACGCTCCTGTCGACGCTGATCTTGTTCGGCCTGATCACCCTGCTGATGTGCGTCGCGACCTACGGCGACACGTACCTGGCTCAGGTGACGCAGCTGCGGGTCGGCATGGATGTGCGCGAGGCCGTCTGTCGCAAGGTGCTCGACCAGCCGCTGGCCTTCTTCGACGAAGGCACGCGGGGGGACATCTTCCAGCGAGCCCTGCAAGACAGCTCGGGGTACTCGCGTGGTCTATCCATGCTGCTGGGATCGCTCCGTTCGGTGCAGCAGGTGGGTTCGAGCTTCATCGTGCTGCTCGCGGTCTCCCCGATGCTCTCGATCGTGACCTTCCTCGGTCTGCCCTTCCTGCTGCCGATGAAGAAGCTCTCGATGCGCACCTTGAAGCGCTCCCACAAGCGCCAGAAGAAGGCGACCGAGCTCGTCGAGAGCCTGCATCAGAACCTCTCGGGCGTGCGTACGGTGAAGGCGTTCGGATCCGAGGAGCGCCGGGTGCGGGAGTTCCGCCACACCGACGAGACGCTCACCAGCGCAGCCCTCAAGGTCCAGCGCACGAAGTCCACCTCCATGGCGCTGATCGCCTTCATCAACAACTTCCTGGCAGTCGCGCTCGTCCTCGGCGGCGGCTGGTTCATCATGCGCGGCTTCCTGGACGTCGGCCTGCCCGAGCTCCTGCTCTTCATGCTCATCCTCGTGAACATGTATCAGCCCATCAAGCGCACGGTCCGCCAGACAAACGACCTGCTCGACGCCATGGCCAGCATCGAGCGGACCACGGAAGTCCTCAATCTGCCTCCGGGGATGCCCGATCGACCGAACGCGATCGACTTCCCCCCGGTGACGGACGCCATCCGCTTCGAGAACGTCTCGTTCCAGTACATCGAGGGCAAGCCGGTGCTGCGTGATGTGAGCATCGAGATCCCTGCGGGGGCGACCGTCGCGGTCGTCGGCCCGTCGGGCGCCGGCAAGACGACGCT
>JAJDEM010000328.1 GCA_029259795.1 Planctomycetota bacterium | reverse complement strand
CCATCCCTTGGGTCCTGTGCTGGACACAAACTCGGCTGCTCCTCCACGCATGGCTGGGTGTCGGTCGAGCCTGGCGCGATCGGCGCGATCTGCCCGGAGCGGAGGAGGCGCTCGTCCTCGAAGAGGGACGCGATCCGCTGTTTCGCTCCTACGCGCGTTTGCTCTCGTTCACGTTGGCGAAAAGCGAGCCCGCCCTGTGGCGACGCTATCGACGCGTGCTGGCGGCCGAGATTCCGAACGAGGTTTTGACCGAACTCGAGGTCGACTATGAGGCGGCACGGGACCTGGCGTGCAAAGCGATCGGTGCCGACACGCTCCTACCCGAGCGACCGTGGCTCAAGGAGTCCATTCGATACCGGGCTCCCATGATCCACCCCCTGAACCTGCTCCAGATCGAACTTCTTGCACGGCCGGCGTGGAGCGAAGCCGAGACGGAACTGTTCCGCGAGACGGTGACGGGGATCGCGGCTGGGATGCTCACCACGGGATAGCCCGCTCCTTCAACGACGGGGCGGTAACCCCATCTTGTCGAAGACCGCCGCGAAGCGCGGGCTCGAGCGGAAGGCCTCTGGCCAACTCCCTTCGATCAAATAGGGCAGCATCGGATCGTGCGCATCGTACGCGCGCTCGAGCCAGTCCAGTGCCTCGGCAGTTCGCCCGGCGTAGGCGAGGTTCTCAGCGATTCCGCCCGGAGGAATAAACTCGCCTCGTCGCCACCGCGCCTGCATCGAGTCGGCCACCTCACCGAGAGCGGCTCGGGCGCCGTTTGCAGCGCGAGACCGTTCCAGCACGTCCGCAGCCCAATCCACGCCAAGTTCTCGCGCTCGCACGATCTGATTGTCCACGTGCTCGTCCCAGCGGCCGAGATTCAACAGCGCGACCGTGAGCCCGTCGAGCGCGACGATCTGCCGGGGGTCCTCCGCGAGCACCTGGCGGCATTCTGCGGCGGCCGCTTCGCTCCTGCCCGCGAGTCCCTGCACGACACAGCGGAGCGACCGGATCAACGGACTCACCGGCTCGATCTCCACGGCTCGGCGAGCCTGTTCCAGCGCTTCCTCCGGTCGATCCAGGTGCATCAGGAGGTGTGCATAGTAGACACGGGCCTCCGCATAGCTCGGATTGAGTGCGATCGCGCGGAGAAACGAAGCCTCGCCACCCGCCCAGTCCCAGTCCGTCCAAGTCCGAAGGCCTGCATCGGCGAAGTGGGCCTCGGCGATCGTGCTGTCGGAAGCGAGCGCAGCCGCAACCGCCTCGCGGATGCGGGGGGCGGCCTCATCGGGGCGCACGAGCCCCATCTGCTGGAGACCCGACCACAGCACCGCGATGCCGACATGTCCGAGCGCATAGTCCGGCGCGATCTGAAGGGCTCGCTCAAAGTACGACCGCGCGAGCGACAGATCCTCCGGCGCAAGCCGATTCCAATGGCTCTTGCCATTGAGGTAGGCCTCATATGCCGCCGGATCGACGGGCGGCGCGCTCGCCAGACGAAGGGTTGCTTCGGGGCTGAGCGCAAAGTCGATCTCATCGGCGATGGCGCGGGTGACCTGACGATAAAGCCGGACGATCCCGCTGGCGGGTGCCCCAAAATCCGCGCTCCAGAGTCCCGCCTGGCTGACGCCGTCAAGCAGGCTCACGCTCAGCCCAACCGAGTCTACGGCATAGAACGCGCGACTCTCGAGGACCGCGTCGACCTCGAGTTGGCTCGCGATCTCCCGAATGGGGGTCGTGTCGTCTCGGTATTGCATCACGGATCGACGACCGATCACCTCGAGCCCGGCCTGCTGCATCTCGAGAATCAACGCTTCATGCATGCCGTCGATGACGAACGTCTGGGTGGTGTCGTTTCGTTCGCTCTCGAACGGGAGCACGGCGACCCGTCCGATCGCCGGTTGGGCAGCCCGCGTGACCAACCAAAACGCGAGCGCGCCAAGGACCCCGACCGCCGCGACGACTCCGCCCCCCCGCGCCGCGCGAGCCCGTTTGGCCCGCATGGCGGCCGTTTCGATCGCTTGATGAGTGACCGCTTCTTGGAGCGCTCGCGCCAGCTCTGTGGGGTTCGGGTATCGATCCTCGGGATCGGGCGCGAGTGAAGTGCCGACGACGGCATCCACCGTGGGCGGTATGGTGTCGGCCCCCGGGAACTCCGGACGCGCGCCTGTGATTTTTGCGGCGAGCACGGCCTGGCGGTTCATGCCGTGAAACGGTGGCATGCCCGAGAGCATCTCGAACAGCACGCTGCCGAGCGCGTAGACATCGGTTCTGGCGTCCACCTCCGCATCTCCGGCGGCCTGCTCAGGACTCATGTACGCGACCGTGCCGAGCGTCGTCCCGGTTCGCGTGAACCGCGTGCCGTCGTCGCCTTCGACGATGCGCGCGATACCGAAATCGGTGACGATCGCGTGACCAGACTGCAGTAGGATGTTCTCGGGTTTGATGTCGCGGTGTACGAGACCTCGTTCATGCGCGTACGACAATGCGCTCGCAATCTCGTTGACGATCTGAACGGCATCGTCTAGCCGCACAGCGCCCCCTCGCTCGAGTCGATCGCGCAATGACTCGTCCTCCACGAAGGGCATCACGATGTAGTGAATCCCATCCACTTCACCGGAGTCATAGACGGGGAGGATATGCGGGTGTGAGAGCTTCGACGCGATACCGATCTCGCGGACAAAGCGTTCGGGAGCCTCCGAACCACCCAACTCGGGCTTCATGACCTTGATCGCCACGCTCCGATCGTGCTTCAAATCGCGCGCTCGGAAGACGAGAGCCATCCCTCCTTCCGCGACCTCCGCGTCAACCCGGTAGCGGTGTTCGAGCGCGGCTTCGAGGTGCGCACGCAGATCCGTCATAGAGCCTGCCGTGTTGTCATCTCGGTGCTCCCCGGCGGTCATGCCTAGTGGTCCGCGGGGCTGGTCGCGGACTGACCAATGATCCGGTCGAACTCCTCCACCGGCAAGCAGAGAGCTTCCGGCCGGGCTCATGAAGTGTGGCCGGCTCGCGACTCCTACTGGACAGTCCCGCCGGCGATGCTCACACTTGGCGTCCAAGAGGGAGGTCCAATGTCGATGCGCTCGTTGCCCAGCTGTCTGCTCCTCGCCGCCGGATTCGTCGTGACGCGGGCCGCTCCACTCGTGACTCAGACGTACGATCTGATCGTGAGGAACGGCCGTGTTCTCGATGGCACGGGAAGCCCTTCGTTCAACACCGACGTCGGCGTCGAGGGCGGGGTCTGAACCGGGCGGCCGCAACGATGGCATCGAGTACGTCTTCATTAACGGCCAGACAGTGGTGGATGCGGGTGTACCGACGGGTGCGCTTCCGGGCGAGGTTCTGATCAGACGAGGGGTCCGCGGACACTGAGCCTCCGCGATCCGCGCGGCCGGCTTCGCGCCGGCGGCCCGTTCATTCCCCGGGCCGGCTACTCCATGAAGAAATCCACCGTGCCATCCCGAAGGCGGTAGGTCGCGCCCACGATCCTGAGGGCTCCGGCGTGTAGCGGATCGATCAGCGAAGGCTCGGAAGTCCGAAGTCGCTTGACGGTGCGACGTACGTTCTGATCGACGGCCGCGTCGAGGAGCGCGTCTCGATCCACCTCACCGGTCCGGGTGGCCCGAAGTGCGGCCGGGATGATCGGCTCGACCATTTGGCCAATGCTTCCGGGAAACATGGCGTCCTCTTGTACGACCTGCAGCGCGGCCTCGACCGCTCCGCAGCCCTGGTGCCCCAGAACCAGAATCAACGGCGCACCGAGTACCAGCACGCCGTACTCAATGCTCCCAAGCGCCACCGTGCCGACGGTGTTTCCGGCGTTCCGAACGATGAACAGCTCGCCCAATCCGGCGCCGAACAGGAGCTCGGGCGAGACCCGACTATCAGAGCAACCGACCAGCACCGCGAACGGGCGCTGGCCAAGCGCGATTTCCATCCGACGATCGTGGTCGGTCGGAGGCACCACAATCTCATCCGATAGAAAGCGGCGGTTGCCGTCTTTCAGTCGCAGAAGCGCTTCATCCGGTGTCAGTGCCATCGTCCCACGCCCATCCACTTCATGGTTCCTCTTTCCCGTCGTCCGGTCATATCGCCGTCACCGTTCTCTTTCGGTGGTTACTCGAACAGCGCTGCAACTTCGCGCTCGAGCTGCTGCGCCTTCTCGGGTGCAATGCCCAGCTTCCCCTGGACATGCGCCAAAATCTCTCGCTCGCGCTCCGTCAAAACTCCATCGACCGTCGCACTCTCGAACGTCGCGCGGTAGACCTCATGCTTGCGACCAGCTCGGTAGTTGGGCGTGTCGTGAACCGTGCTCATGATTCGGTTCGCGAACGCTTCTGCCAGGGACTGAAGAGGCCGCATCAAGAGAAGGATAACTCCGGCGACCATGAGACCGAGCAGATTGCCTTGGACCGGGACGATCGACTCGAGCAACTCGCTGCCGACAAAAAAGCCCGCGGCGATGACCGCGCCGACGGTTCCCTGCCGAATCACGAACTTGAGCTTCAGATCGAGATCGAAAAGCTGGACCCTCAGGACCGCGTAGGTGAGCAGCGAGATGTAGAGCAACCCCAC
>JAJDEM010000327.1 GCA_029259795.1 Planctomycetota bacterium | reverse complement strand
GCAAGAGCACGACGCTCGCCGCCATGCTCGACTTCGTCAACGAGACCCGCTCCGACCATGTCCTGACCGTCGAGGACCCCATTGAGTTCCTGCACCGGAACAAGGGCTGCCTCTTCAACCAGCGCGAGATCGGCTCGGATACCCGCGACTTCTCGTCGGCCCTGCGCAGCGCACTGCGTGAGGACCCGGATGTGGTGCTCGTCGGCGAGATGCGGGACATGGAGACCATCGAGGCGGCACTGACGATCGCCGAGACCGGTCACCTCACCTTCGGCACCCTGCACACCAGCGACTGCGTCCAGGCCATCAACCGCATCGTCGATGTGTTCCCCACCGGCCAGCAGCAGCAGATCCGGACCCAGCTCTCCTTCACGCTCCAGGGCGTGATGTGCCAGCAGTTGATCCCGACGGCGGCCGGCAGTGGCCGAGCGCTGGCCATGGAAATCATGGTCGCCAACTCCGCCGTGCGCGCGCTCATCCGCGACGACAAGGCGCACCAGATCTACAGCATCATCCAGACGAGCGGCAAGCTCGGGATGAAGACGATGAATCAGGCGTTGTGTGATCTCGTTGAGGACAACTCGATCACCTACGACCAAGCACTCAAGCACTCGGGCGATCTCGAGGACCTCAAGCGCACGCTGTCGCGCCTGTAAGGAGACGAGATGGTCAGCTTCAACCGACGTATTGTTCGCATTCTCGAAGAGACCGGTCTCGTCGAGATGGAGACCCTCGCCGCGGCTTCGCAGGTCGCGAAGAGCGGGGAGAAGTCTGTCACCGAGTATCTTCTCGAGAAGAAGCTCATGGAGGGGGGCCAGCTCCTCGGGGTGCTCGCCGATCACCTCGGTGTGCCGCCGATCGACCTCGATCGCATCAAGGTCGACGAAGACACCCTCGAGGCCTTCCCGATCGAGCGTGCCCGCGAGTCGGGCTGCGTGCCGATCGCCAAGACGGGCAACATCCTGACGCTCGCGGTCTCGAACCCGTTCGATGTGGTCCAGCAGGACGATCTGCGGCTCGCGACGGGCTGCGACTTGCGCCTGGCCCTGGCCCTGGAGCCCACGATCCAGGACTCGATCGACCGGATCTACGCATCGGACAACGGGGGCAACCTCGCCGACATCCTCGATGAGGCTGAGGATCCGGAGATGCTGCTTCGCGAGAAGAAGGAGCTGGACGACGAGGTCGTCGATCTCGGGGCCGACGCCGCCGACGGCGATGCGCCCGTCATCAAGCTCGTGAACCTGATCATCTACAACGCGATCAAGGCGAGCGCGTCCGACATCCACATCGAGCCCTTCGACAAGCGGGTGATCATCCGCTACCGCGTCGACGGGGGCCTCGAGGTCGCGATGGAGCCGCCGAAGCGGATGCAGCGCGCGATCGCGAGCCGCATCAAGATCATGTCGTCCCTCGACATCGCCGAGAAGCGCAAGCCGCAGGACGGCAAGTTCCAGGTCCGTGCGGAAGGGCGCCAGATCGACTTCCGTGTCTCGACCCTACCCACCGTGCACGGCGAGAAGATCGTCATGCGTATTCTCGATGCCGGCAACCTGGCGCTGTCACTGGACAAGCTCGGCTTCGAGGACAAGGCGCTCAACGACTTCCGCGAAGCGATCAGCTCGCCCTACGGGATGATTCTCGTCACGGGCCCGACGGGCTCGGGCAAGACGACGACGCTCTACAGCGCCGTCACCGAGATCATGTCGCCCGAGGACAACTTCGTAACGGTCGAGGATCCGGTCGAGTACCAGGTCGAGGGCATCAACCAGGTCCAGGTCAACGTCAAGAGCGGCTTGACCTTCGCCGCGGCGCTGCGCTCGATCCTGCGTCAGGACCCCGATACGGTCATGATCGGTGAGATTCGTGACCCCGAGACGATCGACATCGCCATCAAGGCGGCGCTGACCGGTCACCTCGTGCTCTCGACCCTGCACACCAACGACGCGGCCAGCACGATCACGCGCATGGTGGACATGGGCGTCGACCCCTTCATGGTCGTCTCCGCGACCCTGCTGGTGTCCGCGCAGCGACTGGTCCGCCGACTCTGCACCCGCTGTCGCGAGCCCATCGACGTCAAGCCCGCGAAGCTGCGCAGCCTTGGGTACACCGACGACGAGGTCAAGGGCGGCATCGAGCTGCACCGCGCCGTCGGCTGCAGCCGCTGCGCTGGTGGCTACGCCGGTCGCTTCGCGCTGCTCGAGACGCTTCCGATCACGGAAGCCATCAAGCGCATGGTCATCGACGGCCACTCGGCCATCGAGATTCGCAACAAGGCGTTGGAGGAGGGAATGATCTCGCTCCGCCGCGCTGCCCTGGCCAACGCCACGCGTGGCAACACATCCATCGAGGAAGTGTTGCGCGTGACCCTGGGTGAGGACATTCGGACCGCCGGCTCCTAGAGCAGGCCCCGTCCCCGCCATTCCCCTCCGAGGATCGACATGCCCAGTTTCAAGTACAGCGCCATTGGGGCCGATGGACGGACCGTCCGCGGTTCGATCGACGCCGACAATCAGACCAGCCTCCTGGAGGAGCTCCGCAAGCGGAGCCTCACCCCGCTGCGGGTCGAGGAGAAGGGCTCGGGCGGCGCCGAGAAGACCGCGTCGCGCCCCAAGCCTGGGAAGCCCGGCAAGCCGGCCAAGCGTGCGCTCCGGCCGGACGACGAGCCCAAGGCGAGTCTTCTGTCGATGGAGCTCGGCGGCTCGAAGCCGGGCGTGCGCAAGAAGGAAGAGATCGTCATCTTCACGCGCCAGCTGGCCACCATGATCGGTGCCGGCATCCCGATGCTCGAATCACTCGAGATCCTGCGCGAGCAGGCCGCCTCGCGGAACTTCCGCATGCTGCTTCGCGAGGTCCTCGAGGACGTGCGCGGTGGTCAGGACCTCAGCACGGCCTTCGGACGCTGGGAAAAGGTCTTCTCCGACGTCTACGTCAGCATGATCAAGGCTGGTGAGGCTTCCGGTCAGCTCGACGACATCCTGGGCCGCCTGGCCGACTACATGGAGGCCAGCGAGCGCTTGCGCCGCGACATCAAGAGCGCCATGACCTACCCGGTCGTCTCGCTCGTGATGATCCTCGGCATCACGGCGTTCCTGATGATCTCGATCGTCCCGAAGTTCAAGGACGTCTTCTCGTCCATGGACATCGAGCTGCCCGCCCTCACCACCGGCGTGTTGGCAGCCTCGGACTTCTGCCAAGAGCAGTGGCTGCTCTGCCTCGTGGGCATGGCCCTCTTCATGGGCATGATCCATATCTACAAGAAGACCGACAAGGGCGGCTACCAGTGGGACTGGATGATGCTGCACCTCCCGGTGTTCGGCGATCTGTTCCAGAAGGTGGGTCTCTCACGCTTCTCGAAGACCTTCTCCACGATGCTCAAGTCCGGCGTGCCGATCCTCGGCGCGCTCGAGATCGTCGCGGACACGTCGGGCAACCGCATCATCAGCGATGCCGTACTCGCAGCCCGTGAAAACGTGCGGCAGGGTGAGGGGCTCTCCGGCCCGCTCGCCGAGAGCGCCGTGTTCCCCCCGATGGTGACGCGCATGGTCGGCATCGGTGAGAAGACGGGCTCGCTCGAGGTCCTGCTCGAGAAGATCAGCGAGTTCTACGACGACCAGGTCAGCGCGACGGTCAAGCAACTCACGAGCCTCATCGAGCCGATCATGATCGCCGTCATGGGCATCGTGGTGGGCACGATCTGCCTCTCCGTCTTCCTGCCGATCTTCGAGCTGCAGAAGCAGATGGCCGCTAGGTAGACGCGTACGGTCTGTTGCATAGGGACGTTCTGCGACCTGGGCTGGGGCTGAGTGACACCTTCGTCGCACTCGCGTGACAGACCCGTCGTCCCCTCGTAGCGGCTGCGCTGGCTCGCCACTCCGCCCTCGCGCCAGGCGCGAGGTACGGTGACGACCCTACTCCTCATGAGCCATTCAGCTCCCAGCCACGCCGCCGATCGCGAGCGTGCGGGGCTTGATCCGGCGTTGCGGCTGACTCCGTGGCTCGAATCCAGAGCGGGCGATTCGCTCGGCTCAGTTGCTCGGTTCCAGAGGCGGTTGGCGGCGGGGCTGTGCCGTCTTCATGGGGCCACCACGCTTTGTGAACATCGCCCTACGGTGGGGGCGGTCCGGCGCCGATGGGTGG
>JAJDEM010000326.1 GCA_029259795.1 Planctomycetota bacterium | reverse complement strand
GATGAGGCCGTCGAGGTGAGCCTCGAGGAGGGCTACAGCCGCGTCCCCGTCTACGGCAAGGACCGCGACGACGTAATCGGCGTGCTCTACTCCCACGACCTGCTCACGCACTGGGGCAAACGCGGCGCCGCCGCCGAGGCGACGCATTGCGTGCGCGACCTGATGCGCCCGCCATTCTTCGTTCCCGAGAACAAGTCGCTGAACGACCTCCTTCGGGAGATGCGCGCCCGCAAGGTCCACATGGCTGTGGTTCTCGACGAGTTCAATGGCACCGAGGGGCTCGTGACGATCGAGGATCTCTTGGAGGAGATCGTCGGTGAGATCGAGGACGAGTACGACGATCCGGCCGACGACGCCACGCCGACCGAGGAAGAGAAGGCGGCCGGCATCTATCGCGTCGAGGGCCGCGTGCCGATCGACGAGGCCAACACGCGCTACGAGATCGACCTGCCGGTCGAGGATGACTTCGAGACCCTCGGAGGGCTCGTGTTCCACCGCCTCGGCAAGGTCCCTGCACCCGGCGATCGCGTCGAGATCAAGAACGTCATCATCACGGTCATCGAAGCCGATGAACGCACGGCCCACTCCCTGCTCCTGCGCGTGCTGAGCGAGGAGGCAGGCGACCCGGACGAAGGCGAGTCCGCAGCGTGAAGCGAGCGCGCCGCTACACGACGCCGGCGATCGTGATGCGTGTGGTGCCCTTCGGCGAAACGAGTCAGGTCGTCCATCTCGCCACCCCGGGCCACGGCATGGTGGCCGCACTGATCAAGGGCGCCCATCGCCCCGGACCCGAGTTCCAGGGCGGCCTCGCGCTCGCCTCGACCGGCAGCGCGCACTTGCACCGACGTCCCCGCGCCGAGATGGAGTTGCTGCGGCGGTTCCGCGTAGAGGAAGACCTGCGCGGTCTGCGCCGCGACCTCGAGCGCTTCTACGGCGCGTGCCATGTCCTGTCGCTGCTGCGCTTGTGGATGCGCCCCTACCTGCCCGCCGAAGCCCTCTTCGCCGCAGCGCTGACGGCGCTGCGGGCCCAGGCCGCGGCACCGCGCGATCGTGTGGCGGGCTGGACGGCCTGGTTCGAGGCCAGGGCGCTTGCCGCCGCCGGTCATCGACCCCGCTTGGAAGCCTGCGCGGCCTGTGAAGCCCCGCTCGACCCGACGGCTCGCCTGCTGTTTTCCGCGCCGGCCGGGGGCGTGGTGCACGACGCGTGCGCCCCGCCGGGACCGTCGCTCCGGCTGGATGAGGCAGCTCGCCAGGGCCTGGTACGGCTGTACACCGCGCGGTTGCCGGAGCTCAAGCGCGAGCCGCTCGATGACAGTACGGTGAAGGCCGCGCGCAGCGTGCACGACATCTTCGTCCCGCATGTCTTGGAGCGGCGGCCCGGCACGCTCGACACCGCACCGCGCGCGTAGGCCCGAAGATCAAGGCGCGGGGCCGCAGCGCGCCGAGCGTCGGGCTGGGGGCGGATCTCGGGCCGGAGTCCCCAAGTTCAGCGGCCGCCGGGATCCGTTGCCCAGAGGGGCCCGGGGCGGGCTAGGCTGACGCCATGCGCAAGGTCCTCCTCGCTCTCGTCGTCGCCCTGGCCCTCCCGGCGTGCAGCAACGTCCAGACCCCGGAGATGCCGAGCTTCTTGCAAGCCAAGGGCTCGAGCAACGCCCGCCAGCTCCAGCTGCCCGGCTCCTACATCGGCTCCGGCGACCGTGCGGCACTGAGCGCCAGCGAGCAGGCCGCAGCCGCCGCGACGCCCGACGAGGAGCAACTCCGGCGCGCCTACGCAGCCCGCAATCAGCAGGCGGGGGTTCTCTGGGACCGCGCCGCGGCCACCCAGGGCGACGCGCAGAAGGCCGATCTCTACGAGACGATCGCAGACGACTTTCCCGAGTACCCGCGCGCGGCCGAAGCCCGCTACCGCCAGGGGCTGCATCTGTACCGCACGCGCGAGTGGATGGACTCGGTCCGCGCGCTGCAGAGCTACGTCGCGATTGCACCGGTCAATCCGCATCTCCCCGAGGTCGAGGAGATGATCTACCGCTCGGGCCTCGCGCGCCTCACCGAGCGCCGCGGCCTCTTGTCGATCTTCCAGAACGACGATGACGGTCTCGAGATCCTGCGCTACAACTCCACGACGGTCCCGGCCGGCGAGTACCCGGACGACGCCCTCCTCACCCTGGGTCGTCACTACCAGAAGGACCCGGAGGAGCTGCAGCGCGCGATGCTCTACTTCAAGGAGCTGCTCCTGCGCTACCCCGACAGCGAGTGGAGCTTCGAGGCACGCCGCGCACTCGGTGACACGTACGCCCTGCGCGATCAAGGCAGCGCCTACCACGCGGGCTTCGTCGATCGCGACCCGCGCGAAGACGTGCCGGATGACGAGCGCGCCAAGGCGCACGCGGGCGCCGTCCACAGCAGCCTCGGCATGGCGCTCGACGAGTACGAGAAGTACCTCGAGCGGCTCGAGCGCGACCCCGCCCGGCGGGCGGAGTACAGCTCGCAGGTGAACGCCGTGACCAGCCGCCGGCGCG
Organism: Planctomycetota bacterium; assembly: GCA_029259795.1. Lineage (GTDB taxonomy): Bacteria > Planctomycetota > PLA2 > PLA2 > JAEUHO01 > JAHEIK01. Next base: position 1,266 of record JAJDEM010000326.1, on the reverse strand, counting down.
CCCTGCGCGAGGGCCTCGCGCAAAAGGACGATCAGATCGCAGCGTTCTACGCCCAGCGCGGACAACACCAGGCCGCCGCCGTGTACCGGCGCTCGGCCGCGCAGTGGCGTGGCCAGCCGGTCGCCTCGCTCCGCGAGGTCACAGGCTGCGCCGTGCCGCCCGCTGGTGTGCCGACGCCGCGCGTGACAGACACTCCTACGCCGAGCCGCGGCGGTCCGCCGCCCCTGCCCGCGCAGCCGAGACCGCTAGCGCAGCCGAGCCCCGTCGCGCAGCCCAGGCCCACCATGCAGCCCAGGCCCACCATGCAGCCCCGGCTGCCGGTCGCGCCGGGCGGCACGCCGCCGCCGCCGCCGCCCCCCTCCTGGCCGGCGGGGCGCTAGTGTCGGCGCGCGCGAGGAGCCGCCGGGTGGGCCCGCGATCCTTCGGGGCCCGTGTGCTGCGGATCGCCTGCAGCATGGCTCTCCTGTGCAGCCTGGGTCTCGCTGGCTGCAGCGGCTACAGCACCCAGCGCCTCACCGATTTCCCGAGCGCGCGCACGATCGCGGTGCTGCCGTTCGAGAACCTGGGATTTCGCCGCGATCTCGCGCTGCGCTTGAGCCAGAAGGTGGCCACCGAGATTCGCGCCCGGACCAATCTCGGCTTCGGCACCGTCGCCGACGCCGACCTGATCGTCAGCGGGCGGATGGACGCCCGCGAGATCCCGACGATCCTCGACCAAGACGGCCAGCCCATCCAGAAGCGCCTTGAAGGCTGGCTGATCGTCGTGGTCACCGAGCGAGCCACCGGTCGCGTGGTTCGCCAGCAGCGGGTCGCCACCAACGCCGAGTGGAGTCGCGACGTCGCCGGCGAGAGCCTGCAGGGCTCCGCCACCGAGGAGTGGACACGTCGCTTGGCGGAGCGGGTCGCCCAGGTGCTGGAGCGGCCCTTCTAGGACTCGCCCAGAGCGCCCGCCCCGCGCGCGGGAGCCCCCCGCGAGAGGAAGCAGGGCGCAGCAGCGCGATTCCGCGCTGATCCTGAAACAACCGGCCGGAGCCGGGGCGCGAAACCCTGGGGGTCGCCGGACCGTCCCTTAGACTCCGGACGTGCCCATGAACGACCCCGAACGTCAGCCCGACTCCCCCCAGCGACCGGCTCGCCCGCGTCGCAATGCCCCGGTGCTGCTCCTGATCCTAGGCCTGGCGGCCATCGTCGCCCTCGTCCTGGGGACGAACAGCGACAACACGCTGCAAGTCAACATGAAGCAGGTCGACGTCTTCGTCGACGCGG
>JAJDEM010000325.1 GCA_029259795.1 Planctomycetota bacterium | reverse complement strand
TTGGGCGAGCCGTCGGAGGTCGTTGCACGCGAGGCGGTACGGGTCGTGGGCGCCATCGGCAAGCGCGCGCGGAGTGCCACAGCGGCGGTCGTCGCCTTGCTGGAGCATCCAAACCAGCCGTTGGCGGAAGAGGCCACGAAGGCGCTCGGCCTCATCGCAGCAGGCGAGGACCATTTCGCCCGCCTTGTGCTGGTCGAGCGCATTCGCAAGGAGGCTTCGGACGAGGCCGCCAAGGCGTTGGCCGCGTTTGGCGAGCCCGCTCTCGACGACGCCTTGGCCATCATCCAGGGGGACGACGCGAACACGCAGTACGCAGCGCTCTGGACGCTCGCGCTGCTGGGCGCCAAGGCAGTGAAGGCCGTGCCGGTCCTGATCCCGATGATCGCGCAGGAGGAGGATCGTATGCTGCGTGTGCGGGCCGTGGGGACGGTGGGGTTCATTGGCCCCAAGGCCGACGCTGCGATCCCGGCGATCATGAAGGCGCTCGTATCCCGCGAGTTTCCGATGAGTGCGAACGTCGCGGCGGACACCTTGCCGCGACTCGGCCAGGCCGCAAGAGACGCTCTGCGGGTTGGTCTGCGTAGCAAGGACGAGGTCATGCGCCTGAAGTGCGCCATCATCGCAAAGAGCTATCAGGGCGAGGCTGGCTTTGCCTTCGCTGAGCTCGAGACGCTGCTGGCCGAGCGGGATGTCGCGATCCGCCGTGCGGCGATTGCTGCGATTACCGCGAGCTTCGATGATCCGTACCGAGAGGGCGCTTCGTTCACCTCGCACACGGATCCGGTGTATCTCGCGAAGGTGACCGCCGTCTTCGAGCGAGCCAAGACGGACACGGACGAGCGCGTGAAGGCAGCCGCGGAGTACGGACTGGCTGTCCTCAAGGCCTTGCACCCCAGGAAGGGCCGCTGAACGGATGCGTATTGGGCTAATCCTCGCGCTGGGACTCTTGGCGGCGGCCGCCGTCGGCTATCTCGTCTTCCCCCCGGAGGGCACCTCCCCGACCGCCGTTCCGGCGGCCGATGAAGGCGAGTCTCCGACCGAGGTTCCCACCCTCGCCGGCGCAGGCACGCGCGCGGTGGGGGGCGACGCGCAGGGTGGGCTTGATCCGAGCCGGCTCCTCGCCGAACTCAGGGCGCTGGACCCGGAGGCGGCGGGCCGGCGACTCGAGCAGGTCGGGACCGGTCGCACGGGCGCCAATGTCCCCTACGACCGGGCCCTGGTGGCCTACCTCCTCGAGGCGCTGCGATCGGGGGACCGGGCGGCGGTCCAGGGAGCGACCTTCCTCTTGGCGCGCATCCGACCGCTCCCGTACGCGGAGGTGCAGCCCCTTCTGGCGGAGGAGGAGGGACGTCTCCGCATGGCGGCGATATCGATCCTGTCCATGTGGGCGCGGGCAGGCGAGTCCTACGCCGACCCGGGCTGGCTCGAGGCGTTCCGCGATCCCGACCCGAAGATCGCGCGCTTTGCCTGGGCCGTGGTCTGCGGCGGCGTGCCCTACAGCAGCGTGTTGGCTGACTTCTGCGAAGCCAAGATGGCGACGGAGGAAGCGGCGGCCTGGTTCGGTCCGGGGCGGGCTCTGGCGGGCATGGGCCCGGAAGGCCTCCAGCGCCTGATGAAGCTGCTGGATCGCAAGGACCCCGAGCTGGACTACGAGATCCTGCGTGCCCTTCGGTTCGCGCGACCTGGCGATCTCGAGCCCTTCTATCCGCGGCTCACACCGTGGATTCTCGGAGAGGACGCGGACGTTGCGGCAATCGCACTCGCCGCGCTGCAGCAGCAAGGCGACGCGCTGGCACCCCTGATGCCGGTGCTCATCAAGGCGTGGAAAAGCGAGGCGTTTGGCGTCCGCTGGGAGTTGGTTGGCCTGTTCGAGCGTCTCGGGCCGAAGGCTGCCGGCGCGGCGGACGTACTGCTGGCGGCCCTGGATGAAGACACAGACGATCGTATCGTCACGGCCGCGATGGGACTGCTCGGCGGCATGCGGGCGCTGCCCGAGAGGGTCCTGCCGCGCCTGCGCACGGCGCTCGATGAGGGCGGTGACGGCCCCGCGGCGAGGGCGCTGGGCGCCTACGGAGCCGCCGCCGTTCCGTACCTGCGCAGTGCGCTCGAGAGCCCCGACGAGAACGTGCGCTACTTCGCCTTGATGGGGGTGAAGGCGCTGGGCGCTTCGAGCAAGGAGCTACGCGAGCTGGTCCTGCCGCTGATCGGCGTCGACGACGGGGAGCTGGCCGCCAAGGCGGCTGAAGCCGCCGGCTCGATGGGCGAGGCTGCAGCCGAGGCGGTCCCGCTGCTTTGGCAGCGCCTACGCGATGGCACGCTGAAGACCGCGCAGCTCGCTGAGATCTACGGCGGCATCGGACCCACCGCCGGGGCGTACCTGCTGACGCGCCTGGGCGGTGAGGCCGAGGAGCGTGCATCCGCGCTGAGGGTCTTGGCGTCCTATCGGTACGGGACTGCGTTTGCGCTCGACGCGCTCGACACGGCCCTGCTCTCGAAGGTCGCGACCGATCGCCGGCTGGCTGCGGTGGCCGTTTCCGCGGCGGCCAATCCACCGCCGCCCAAGAACGACGCTGAGCTGGAGGCGTCTTTGGATTTCGTTGCACCGGCTCCCCTGCGCCGTCGGGTTGCCGCTTTGCTGCGTCCGCTGCGGGACGATAGCGATCGTGTGACGGCTCAAGTCGTCCGTGGCGTGCTTGCGCAGCTGGCCCGCATGGAGGCGCTCGAGGTGGGTCGCCAAGCCGAACGCTAGAACGGGTAGATGACCGGCAGTAGGAAGACCGCCACGATCCACAGGATGATGGCGAGTGGCGCACCCAGCCGGAGGTAGTCACGCAGGCGGTAGCCGCCCGGGCCATAGACCAACAGATTGGTCTGGTAGCCCACCGGCGTCAGGAACGAGCAAGAGGCGGCGAGGGCGACGGCGAAGACGAACGGCTTGTACGACGTCTCCGCCTTGTCCGCCATCTCGAGCGCGATGGGCACCATGATGGCCGCCGTCCCGGCGTTGGTGACGACCTCCGTGAGGATGGCCGTCGTCAGGTAGATCATCGCGAGGACCCCGTAGTGCTCCCACTGGGAGCCCAGGCCGCTCTCGAAGTACTTGCCGAGTGCGACGAGGGGATCCGCAACGCTGGCAGCGAGCCCGGTCTTGCTGGCCGCTGCACCCACGCCAAGCATGCAGCCAAGCACGACGAGGATCCGCAGATCGATCGAGCGATAGGCGCGGGGACTCGTCAGGCAGCCGCCGGAGACGACGACCAGCGCCGCGAGCATGACGCAGACCGTGAGCGGCGCCCCCAGCGCAGAGGCTCCGAGGGCCAGCGCCACCGTGCCGATGGCAAGGGGCGCCTTGTGACGCCGCCGGATGGGCGGCGGGGTTCCACCGAGCAACACCAGGTCGCGCTCGTGACGTGCGAGGCGCTCGATCGACTCCGGCTGCCCCTGCACGAGCAAGATGTCGCCCAGTCGCATTCGTAGGGAGCCGAGGTGCTCGCGGAGGTGTTCGCCATGCCGCATGACGGCCAGTACGACGACGCCGAAGCGATCGCGAATACGCGCCTCCGTCACGGTCCGGTGCTCCAACCGCGAGCGCGGGGCCACCATGACCTCCGCCAGCGCGAGGTCGACTCCGGTGACGCGCCCGCCTTCGTCGTCCTCCGCGGGACCGCTCAGGCCGGGTTGGCGCAGAAGCTTGACGATGTCCTCCGGCGCGCCCTTCACGAGCAGCAGGTCGTCCGCTTCGAGGACCTCTTCCTGAAACGGTGCCCAGTGCGTTTCTTCACCCCGGACGAGCTGCAGCACACGCAGCTTGCGCATGATCTGCGGATACTCGGCCAAGCGGTGTCCGACGAAGCGCGACTTCGCGTCGAGCACGATCTCCGTCATGTACTGACGGGTTGCGCTGGCATTGATGGGGGTGACGAGGCCCGTTCGGTTGGGGAGCAACTTCGGACCCGCGAGCACGAGATAGGCCAGGGCGATGATGCAGAAGATGATGCCGATCGGCAGGATCTCGAAGAAGGAGATGCCAGCCTCAGGGCCCAGGTGCTGACGAACGAGTCCGTCCACGAGCAGGGTGGTCGTCGTGCCCACCAGCGTGAGGGTGCCGCCCACGATCGACGCGTAGCTCAGCGGCAGCAGCAGTCGGCTGGGGCTGACGCCGATGTCCTGGCCGGCCGCGACGAGCAGCGGCAGGAGCAGGACGACCACCCCGGTGTTGTTCATGATCCCCGAGAGCAGCATCACTACAGGGAGCAGGGCGAGCAGCAGGTAGCGCTGCCCACGGGCGGAGGCCCGCTCGACGAGCTGCCCGATCCCGCGGGCTGCACCCGTACGCTGCAGCGCCTCGGCGAGAACGAACATGGCTGCCACGACGATCAGCGTGGTGCTGCCAAAGCCCGCAACGGCCTCGCCCGGCTCCAAGACACCGCCCAGAACCAGCAGGCCCACTGCCAGAATGGCGACCATGTCCAGCGACAGCGCGGGCACGACGGCCCCGATGAGGACGATCAGAATGGCGCCGAGGGTGAGAAACTTGGGCAGATCCACCCCGAGAAGCTACGAACGGAAGGACTCAATCGCAACGGATGTGGATTCGAGCCGGGCGCGTAGGATCGTGCGGCGGTCGAAGGTGCCGCCGGGGGGCTCATGCTCGCGAATTTCAGCTGGGTACGAAACGGCCAGGTCGCTGGCATGGGATTCCCCTTCGGAGCGCCTTGGGGGGCCCTGCGCGATGCGGGCGTAGCCGCGATCCTGACGCTCACCGAGCACCCCCTGGATGTGGATCCAGCCGAGGGAGGCTTCGCCTCGCTGCACATTCCCCTGGTCGATTTCGGGACACCCGAGCTCGAGCAGCTGCATGCGTGCGTTGCATGGATCGAGGATCAGGTTGCGGCCGAGCGTCCCGTCGCCGTGCACTGCATGGCGGGCATCGGCCGGACCGGCACGGTCATCGCCGCGTGGCTGACGCGTCAGGGTTTGAGCGCGGACGAGGCGATCGCGGAGTTGCGTGCTTCGCGGCCAGGGTCCATCGAGACGGGCGGCCAGGTCGATGCCGTGCGCCGCTTCGCGGCACGGGGGGAAGCATGAGCGCCATACGGGTTCTCTTCTCGGGAGCGAAAGGGCGCATGGGCGCGGCCTTGCTGCCGGGACTGCGTGCCGCAGAGGGCCTCGACATCGTCGCGGAAACCGACGCGGGCGACGATCTTCTCGAGACGGTGCGGACGTCCGAGGCTTCGGTGGTCATCGACTTCACGACCCCGGCTGCTGCCGTCGCCAACGCGCGACTCATCGTGGCATCGGGGGCCCAAGGCGTCATCGGCACGACGGGGTTCCTGCCTGCGGATCTGGAGGCGCTCGACCGCGAGGCCCAGGCCGCTGGCAGCGGCCTCTTGATCGCGCCGAACTTCGCCCTGGGCATGATCCTGCTCCAGCGCTTTGCCGAGGAGGCCGTCCGCTGGTTTCCCCGTGTGGAAATCACGGAAACCCATCACGAGGGCAAGCTCGATGCCCCCTCGGGCACTGCGCTGAGAACCGCCGAGCGGCTCGCGGCCGCCGGAGCTCACGGGTGCGCCGCCAGTGAGGCGCCTGCCCGCGCGCTTGATGTCGATGGGGTCCGGGTCCACAGCCGCCGGCTGCCGGGGATCCAGGCCATGCAGGAGGTCACATTTGCCGCCGAGGCAGAGACGCTCACGCTCGAACACCACGCGCTATCGCGTGACTGCTATCTTGCGGGGGTGGTCGCGGGAGTCCGTGCCATGCCAGGTCGGGTCGGGGTTCTGCGGGGGTTGGAAACCGTCCTGTTCGAGGAGGCTTGAGAGCGGCGCCATGACCAACGAGGCGACACCCGAAGACGGTTCGGCAGGGGGCAACATGCGCTCGCTGCGCGCTGCGTTGCGCCTGGTCTACATCGTGGATCGCGAGGCTGCCCGTGACTGGCATCGGTTGGAGACCCTGTTCGCAGCGGGCGTGAGTTGTCTGTGGCTGCGCGCGCCCGGCGCGACGGGCGCCGAGCTCTACCGCACGGCCCGCGATCTCGTCTGGCGTACCCACGAGCGAGGCGGCTCGGTCGTCGTTGGCGATCGCGCCGACGTAGCGCAGGCCGTTGGAGCGGATGGTGTTCAGCTCGGCTTCCGCTCGCCGCCCGCGCGCAAGGTGCGCCCCTGGTTCACCGGCTGGATTGGCATGAGCTGCCACTCCGAGGCCGAGCTTGCCAGTGCGGCCCGAGCCGGCGCCGACTACGCCGTGCTTTCGCCGTTGTTTGGTGTCCCGGCCAAGGGCGGCCCCCTGGGTACGGCCCTGTTCGAGCGGCTGGTCCAGACGGTGGAGATCCCTGTCGTGGCCCTGGGTGGCATCGACGCCAGCAATGCCGATCGGGCCCGCGAGGCGGGGGCGACAGGCGTGGCTGTGATCCGGGCCCTCCGCGATGCGGCGGATCCCGCTCTCGCGGGCCAGCAACTGGGCGGCGCTGTGACCCCGCGATGAACGCCTGAGGCGATACTTTCGCCGTGAACAAGCGTTGTGTGCCCTCCGTCGTGCTGCTGATCGGCGTCCTGCTGGGCGCGGGCGGCTGCCAGGTGGACCTGCCTGTCGCGGGCCCGCTGCACGCGACGTCCGGCGCGCTCGGTGGCGAGGACGTTCCCGGTGAAGAGCGCCGCGCAGAGGATCCGGCCGTGGCTACCCCGCCGGAGGCGTCCGAGGGGAGCGACAATCCGTGGCGCGAGCCGACCGCGGAGTCCGACGGTGCGGCCCCGCCCCGCGAACGAGCGGCCGGGGGCAACCGACCCCTTGCGGCACAGCCCGGCGTCGAGGCGGGCATCTACGCCGACGATCCGCGCTGGCCGGCGCTGGCGCGCACGTGGTTTGACAGGGTCGAGCGTGCCTTCGAGCGCGTCGCCGTCGTCACGGGGCTCGACTTCGGAGACCGCTCCCGGCCGCGCGTGACCTTGCGGGCCTTCCGCGACGAAGCACGCACCCATGAGCTGCGTGCCGAGGTCCTCGAGGGCCACCGTCGGGTGGTGGTGCATGTCAACAGTGAGCCGTTGATTTCTGGAGTGCTCGATGCGGATCTCGTTCTGCGCCAGGCGCTGGCGGAGGCCGCCTTCCAGGAGGCCGTCCACCGCCATGGTTCCGTGCCGCGCTGGTTCGTGCTGCTTGCTGGCATTGCGGCTGCCGGGGATACGGAAGCGCGTCTCGTAGCCCTGTACCGTCGGGCGGTCGAGCGAGGCGAGGATGCGCTGCGGATCGACAGTCAAGACCCTTCCGTCGCTGAGGCCAGTGGGCTTGCCGCCCTGGTGCTCCTTGCGGCCCAAGGGGAGCCGAAAGCCATCCGCCGGGTGATTGGATTTGTCGCCGATGGCGACTCGGCCGACGAGGTCTTGGGGCGCGTGGTGGGCGCGGGGAACGGCGGCTGGGTCGAAAAGGCGCGTGCCGCGTTGGGCGAGCGTCTGGCCTCGGTAGACCCGGAGCCGTGGTTGCTGCTGCGGCGGGCCCGGGCTGCCCTGGCCGAGACGGGGCGGGCTGGTCTCGAGGCCGTCGTTCCGGAGACACCGCCTGCCGAAGTCGCGGATGTCTTGAAGATCCTCGCCGCCCGCGCCGCTCTCGCCGAAGGCGACACGGCTGCCGCTCGTGCCGGCCTGCGCAGCCTCTCCCCGCAAGCCATGCAGCGGGTTGGGGACCCCGCGGCGATGATCGCGCTGCGGATCGATGTCGAGTCACGCAGTGGGGGGGACGCACAGCTGGCGCGGCGACTCGTGCAGCAACTCGATCGGGACTTCCCGACCAGTGCTGCCACGCGAGCCGTTGCCGACGCCCATCCACTGCTGGGCCTCGAGGAGGATCCGCAGCGCTGGTTGCGGCGTACCGGCGAGCGGGTGGCGCGCGACGGCCACGCCGTCCTCGATCTGGACACCCTGCAGGGCTACCTGCGCATGCTGGTCATGGACCATCGCGCAGGAGCTGCGCAGCGTTTGTTGGAATCGCTGGGGCTGCGCGGGACGGCCCCGGAACTCGAGACGATGCGCGCGACGGTCGAGGAGGCGCAGCGAGTCCCGAGCGGTGCCGGCCTGGCCCAGGGCGAGGCGCGCGTCGCAGCGTGGGAACGCAAGCCGACCGAGGCCAGTCGCCGCGACGTACGCGAGTCGGGGGCCGCAGCGGAGCCTGCTCTGCGCCGTCGGCTGACGGAGTCGGCGTCTGGCGCGCAGCGGACCGCGACCATCGCCTTGCTTGCCGAGACGGTGAGCGAGGCCGACGCCGTGGACTTGGTTCGTGCCCTCTGGCCGGGTGCGCCGGGCCGCGTCCATCGCGACCTCCATGCGCTCGGTTCGGTCGTCGCCTACCCCGCTCTGGAGCGGGTGCTCGACTCGGAGGCCTTGGGCGAAGCCGAGGCGCAGGCGCTCGCGAAGGCGTGGAGTCGGCTGACGCTGGGCCTCTCGCGGCGCTGGCTGTCCAACCGTCCTTCGTTCCTGCGCTCCCTGCACCATCCGGAGTTCACGGTGCGCCGCGCGGCGTTCGAACAAATCGGTCGGGAGGCACCGTCGGAGGCGACGCCCTCCCTCGTGGCGTTCGGGCTCAAGGATCGGGCCGCCCTGCTGCGCCGCGAGGCCGTCGCGCTGGCCGGCCTTGCCGGGTTCCGCGCGCTGGCGCGGCGTGCACTCCAAGACGAGGCCTGGGTCGTTCGGGAGGAGGCCGTGCGAGCCGTGGTCCGCGTCGAGGCCATCGCCTGCGTTCCGGTCCTGATCGAGTTCCTGCGCGACGATCCCTCACGTGAGGTGCGTGCCGCCGCGGCGCTGGCACTGCTGCGTGCCGCGCCGAGTGATGACCGTGCCATCGACGCCCTGCTTGCCAGCCAACTGGGCGAGGAGGCCCGGCTCCGGGACGCCATCGGTGCCCGCCTGGCGGAGCTGCCTCCGGAGCCGATTGTTCGGGGCATCGTGCGGGGCTGGCGCCGCGCCGCGGCGCGGGCCGCGCCCGACCGCGGCTACCTGTTCCGGACCGCGCTGCTCTACGGCCGGCTTACGAAGCAGGCGATCGGCTACTACCCCGGAGCCACCAGCCAGGAGATGCGCGGCATGCTTGTCGCCATGCAGGCTTGGCTTCGGGAGCGAGCCGAGCAGTCACCTGACGGCGGCGCCGACGACGGGCGCATTCCCGCGGGACGCGAGCGGTGAGCGAGGATCGCTGGCTTGCGGACGCCTTGGCGGACCTGCCGGGCGATGCGCGCGTCCGCTTGGGTCCAGGGGACGATGCTGCGCTCTTGACGGCGCCCGGTGGGGACATCGCCGTGGCGAAGGACGTCCTGATTGACGGCGTCCACTTCGATGTCGCGACATGCGGCGGGGCGCGCGCCGCGCGCAAGGCCCTCGCGGTCAACCTCTCGGATCTCGCAGCCATGGCCGCCCGGCCGCTTGGCTTCCTGGTGGGGATCGTCCTGCCGCACCCTGCCGCCGAGACGCTGTTCGCCGACATCATGCGAGGCTTCCGAGAGGCTGCGGCCGCCTTCGATTGTCCCCTCATGGGTGGCGACACGAACGCAGCGGCAAGTCCGTTGGTGCTGTCGGTGACGGTGTTTGGCGCCGCCGGACCTGCGGGCTTCGCTACGCGCAAAGGCGCGCGCGAAGGAGACACATTGAGTGTGACCGGTCCCCTCGGCGGGTCGGGCGCCGGGCGTCACCTGAGCGTGCGGCCACGCGTCGAGGCCGGCGCGCATCTCCAAGCCACAGGCATCGCCCATGCCATGCTGGACCTCAGTGATGGCCTCAGCCGCGACCTGCCGCGGCTCTGCACGTCGT
>JAJDEM010000324.1 GCA_029259795.1 Planctomycetota bacterium | reverse complement strand
CGAGGGGCGCGAGATCCTCGAGACCGAGGAACCACGCCACGAGTGTCCTCGCATGGTACCGCGGCCCGTGATCCTCAGACGCGATGTGGGCCTCGACGGACTCCACGTACCGCGTGAAGCGTGCGACCGCGCTGTCGTACTCGCCGAGCCGAAGCGCCGCCCGAGCTGCGTGAAACCCGAATGGGTACTGGAGGTTGCCCTCAAGCTTCGGCTCGTCGTGCGCAAGGGCCTCGTAGAGATCCAGGGCCTTCCGGGCTTCGCCTTCGCGCAGCAGGTGCCACGTGAACGTGCCCCGCTCGATCCAGCCCTTCGCCTCGTACCCTTCCGTGCGCCAGGACCTGTAGCGAGACTGCAACTCGATGGCGAGACGCTCGTTCTGATGCAGCGCCGCGCCCAGGGTTCGCAAGTATTGGTCGGGGGCGAGCGCTTGGAGCCGCTCGCCCGCGGCGGCGAGCTTTTCGCGCGCCTCCTCCAACCGACCGAGCCGCCGCAGTGCTCGCGCCTCGTACAAGTCGAAGGCAACTCGCTCCGACGCCGGCACCAGCGCCTTGCCACGACGATTCGCGCTGAGCGAGTCCTCGTAGCGCTCGAAGATGTCCAGGATCTCGCAGAGCGTGATGTAGGTGTCGAGCTTCAAGGGCCGAAGGCGCTCTGCCTCTTCCGCGAGCTGCAGTGCCTGCATCAAGCGCCCGGCGCGCTGCTCCAGTGACGCGAGGTTCGCGACCAGGACGGGGTCCCTCGCCGGATGGGTCACGGCGAGTGCCTTGAGTAGCGCCCTCCGGGCCTCGTCCTCTTGTGCGTCCTGGAACTGCGGCAGGCCACGCCGCCGCGAGACTTCCATGAGCACCAGCGCGCGCGCCGTGACGGCGGTTGGATGCGTTGCCTCTGCGGGGGCATGCCGGTCGATCGTCGTCCGAGCATCCGCCCAGCGCCCCTGGTGCAGACGCAAGAAGGCGAGCTGGATCCCCGGGACACGGTCGCCGGTGTACTCCAGCGCACGCTGGAGGTGGGCCTCGGCCTCGTCGAAGCGTCTCTCCCGCATGGCCAGGAGCCCGACCTTGAGATGGCAGTCTCCCACGCTGCGTCGGACGGAAGGATGCCTGGGCTTGCCGCCTCGCGTCAGGAGGGCGAGGGCGCGACGGGCGCTGGCAGCGGACGCCGGGAGGTCCTTCATCTGCCCGTAGACATGCGCGAGCGAAGCGTGCGCCATGCCGCTGTGCGGTGCCAGCGACGCTGCCCTCGTCAGGAGTTCCACGGCCTCGGCATGTCGACCTCGATGACTCAGCCAGGCCCCAATCTCCGCCAGCAACAGGGGGTCGGCCGGATTGATCTCGAGGGCACGATCGAAGGTCTCGAACGCGCCTTCGAATTCCCCGAGGCGCGCGAGGGTGGATCCGAGCAGCCCCAGGACGCGCTCGTTGTGCGCGTTCAGTGCAACCGAGCGCTCGAAGTGCTTGCGGGCTTGCTCATTCTTCCCCATGTAGTAGAGCACGCGACCGAGCGCAGCCTGCGCGCGCGCGTCCCGGGGCAACGCATCCACCAGATCCCGAGCGGAGGCGAGCGCCTCCTCGTGACGGCCGCTGTGATAGAGGGACTCTGTCTCGATCTGCCAGATATACGCATCAGGTTCCGTCACCAATGCACGCGCCCTGCGGGCCTGCGCCAGCGCGCCCTCCAAGTCGAAGTCCGCCTGCAGGGCAGCGGAGAGCTGAGCACGGAGCACGGCCGACATCGGATCCAGCGCCACGGCAGCCGTCAGGAATCGGATGGCCTCAGGACGATCGGGGGAGGATCCCATGAACGTCGAGACGGCCTGCTGAATCAAGCCGGGGTTCCCCGGGTCCTCAAGCACGAGCCGGCGTCCGAGGGCACGCCCCCGGGCGGGGTTCCCGTGGAGGACGTAGGCGTGCGCTAGGAGGATGCCGTCGATCCAGGAGCGGCTGTCCACGGTCTCGGCAAGTTCGTCGAGTGCCTCGTGATCTGTGGCGTGCAGGAACCGCTTTCTCCACGGATCGGGCTCGATGCGCTTGAGCCGCGTGATCATCGGTGCCTCGGTGCCCGTGCGGCGGGCGGCAGCCTGGCCCTGGAAAGACAACACCTGATCGGCGTAGGTGACCCGCTGGCGTTCGACGATGGCCCAGTTGTGCAGCCCCCGCCAGAGTTCCTTTCGGATGGACGAAGCCTGCAGTGCCGCGAGCAGATCGTCGTCGGCCAGAGCCTCGACATTGATGCCGTACTCGCGAAACGCCGCCTCGAAGGCGTGCAAGGCCACGCGGGTCCGGCGGTCCTGCCGGAAACGGTAGCTGATGGCCTCGATGCGCGCAGCCATCGCCACGTCCCGTGCACGCTGCGCCGCGCGCTGTTCGGAGACAGCCCGGGCCGCCAGGATGCGCTCACGCGCACCGGCGGCACGCTCGCGATCCGCCGACGACACGTCCTCGCCACCCGCTAGCTCGAGGGCACGGGCGGCGGCGAAGAGCGCACGATCGAAGGCCGCCACAGTGTCCTCCTTCGCAGCCTGACCGTGGAGGGCCTGGGCCTCGTCGAGTGCTGCGGTGATCAGGCGCGAGCTCTCCGCGCCGCGTTCCGCGGCTTCGGCGCGCCACGAGGCCCAGGCCCCCGCCGCGACGAGCACGATCGCCGCGAGGCAGCCGGCCAACCCGTACGTCAAACGCCGCCGCCGGCGATCGCCGACGGCGTGAACCCGCGCGGCGGCGGCCTCCTCCCGCGAGGCGCGCGTGCGCGCGTCGAGTCCGGCCAGGTGCTCCGCGATGCGCTCGGCCACTGCGGCAGCATCGTCGGGTCGCGCCATGGGCGCCGGCACGAGGCAGTCACGCGCGATCTCGACGAGCACCTCGTCTTCACCGCAGGCCTCGAGCCGCTCAAGCGCATCGGCAAGGTCGCCCTTGCAGGCCAGCGCGTGCGCGGCGCGTGGGCCGCCCAGGTAGGGCGGCTCGCCCGTAAGGATCTCGCACAGGATCGCTCCGAGCGAGAAGACGTCGCTGCGGCGGTCGACCGCCGCGATGTCACCGCGCGCCTGCTCGGGGGGCATGTAGCGCGGCGTGCCCATCACGCTGCCCACGATGCTCTGGCTGCCCTCGTCGCTGCTGCGCAGGGTGGCGATGAGCCTGCGGTCGGTCACGTCCACGGTGTCGTCGTCGGGGCCGCCGTCGCGGAGCACCTTGCCCATGCCCCAGTCCACGACGAGCACCTCGCCGAACGCGCCGATCATGATGTTTGCGGGCTTGAGGTCGCGATGGATAACCGCACGCTCGTGGGCGTAGGCCATCGTCTGGCAGATGGACTCGAAGATCTCGAACAGGCGGCGCGTGCCGCCGTGGCGTGCGCGGTCCTTGAGGAACACGGCGAGGGTCTTGCCCTTGACGAGCTTCATCGTGAAGTACGGGCGCTCGTCCTCGCCGAGGCCGATCTCGTAGACGGGCACGATGCCCGGATGCTGGAGCTGGCCGCCGATCTGCGCTTCCTCGACGAAGCGCTGCAGCACCTCGCGATTCTCGGCGTGCTCCTCGCGGATCACCTTCATGGCAACCGAACGGCCTAGATCAACGTCGTGGCCGCGCAGCACGACGCCCACCCCGCCGCGGGCGATCTCGCCCATCACCTGGTAGCGCCCCTCGCGACGCGAGAGCGGCGCGACCATCGGCGAACCGTCACTCTCGTCGGTGTCCGAGAGCAGCAGCGGTGGCGTGAAGCTCCCGTCGGCGGCGAGGCGCGCGAGCACGCTGTGCTCGAGGTCGTCGTCCGGTCTACGACTACTCATCGACCACCTCCCGCACCTTCGTCCAGAAGTGCTCCCACGCCTCGCGGCGCTCGGGGGTGAGCTTCGCGAGGTCCTCGGGCTCGCGGACCGAGGCGTACCGCGCATCAAGGAGGAGTTCCTCGAACCAGCAACGCGCCAGGAGCGCCTGCAGGCTGTCTGTGCCCATGGCCATCGATGCCCTCTGATTCGCGACGACGCCGAGCCGCTGCAGGGCCATGCGCTCGTCGTCCAGCCTCAGGGAAAGTTGCGCGGAGCGAAGCCATGCGAAGGTGCGTTGTTGCTGGTTCAGCGCTCCAGGCGTGGCCAGGGCACGGTCGTAGAGCGCACGGGCACGCACGTAGTCACCGCGATGGCGGACGATGTTCGCAAGTGAAAAGAGATCCCCGGCGGTGAGGTTCTCATCATCGGCGGCATCTCGTTGCGCAAGTCGGCCCGTCGTTGCGACAAGCTCCGCTAGCGTCCCGAGAAACGGAGCGAGACCGGCGCGCCGATTCGCCGGGAAGGTTGCGAGCAGTGTGTGGACGTGCGCAAGGGAGGCCTTGGCTTCGGCCGCCCGCCCCAACGACACCAAGGCGGCGGCTCTCTGGAGGTGCCCATCCACCTGCTTCGGGTCCAAGCGAAGGATCTGCTCGGCCGCAACCAGGGCCTCGCTCTCCCGGCCGAGCTTGTTCAAGGCCTGCGCCTTGACAATCCAACTGAGCGCCGTCTGCGGTTGCAGCGCGACGGCACGCTCGGCCAGGTCGAGGGCGCGCTGGTTCGCTCCCAACGAGGGGCAGAACTGCGCCGCCAATTGCAGGGCGTGCCACGACGCCTTGACATCCAGGGCCGCTTGGATGGCACGCCAGGCGGCGAGGAGGTCGCCAGCCTGCCAGTGCATCCTGGCTGCGGCCATCAGGAGGGCATCGTTCTTGGGATTCTCCTCCAATACTGCCGCCAGGACGGAACGAGCTTCATTCAAGCGACCGACGTAGGCGAGGGCCCGAGCGTAAGCCTCATACCCCAGCACGAACCCCGGATCGACCTCGACCGCCTTCCCGTACGCCTGAGTGGCGGCGTCCCACGCGTGCAGCCCTTGCTGGGCAATACCGATGGAGCGCCAGCACTGTGCGACTTCCCGAGGACTGGCGGCATCGAGCACGCCGCGGGGCATCGCCAGGGCGAGAGCCTCCTCGGCGAGCTGCAAGGCGGCCCGGTGCTCTCCCTGATGATCGAGAATCGCGACGAGGGAGATCCGTGCGCTCACACCACCGCGCCCGCCTGCTTGAGCGACCAGGGAGCGCTCGAGGAGCCGCCGCGCCTTCGCGAGGTCCCCGTTCTCGAGGGCGCGGCGCGCCAGCAGACGCAGGGCCGCTGGATGCGCGGGATGCAGCTCGAGCACCCGACGCGCGGTCGCCTCCGCATCGGCCGGGTCGGGACCGTGCTCCTGGGCAAGGGCCATGTTCATGAGCATGGTGGTGTGGGTCGGATACACCGCAATGAACGCCTGGAGATCCTCGATGGCCTCCTCGAAGCGCTTCAGCACGTAGAGTGTCGAGCCGCGGAGCCCCCGAACAAAGATCCGCGAATCGTCTTCCGCGAGGAGTTCCTCCAGTCCCGCGAGTGCCTCCTCGCTCCGTCCAAGCCCCCTGATGCCGTCGTAGTAGTGGCTCCGGATGCGCCAATGGCCGGGCATGAGCGCGCGAGCACGATCGAAGGCTTCGACCGCTTCCCGGCCGCGCCCGAGTTCAACAAGCTCGCCCCCCAGGTCCATGAGCGCGCGCGCGGAGCGCGGCTGCAGGGCGACGCACGCGGTCGCGTGGCGGAGAGCCTTCACTGTGTCAATGGGCGCGCCACGGCTGTAGCTCAGCCGGAGGTACTCATGGATCCCCGCGTTGCCCGGGTGCTCACGGGCCAGGCGTTCGAGCAGGACCCTCGCTTGCGCATCCGCGCCTGCGCGTACGAGGCGTACGGCGAGTCGGCCCTGGTGCAGGAAGGGACGCTCGTGCAGATCGTCCTCCTCCATGATCCGAATGAGCCCCTCCTTGTCGTAGGTCTGCAGAAGGCGTCGCGCCCACGGATCGGTCTCCAGGCTTTGGAGCCGTCGACCCACCGCGCCCGGCCCAACGTCGGCCATGGCCTTCTGTCGGGCGCGGGGCCAGGCGGAGGACATGGCTCCGATGCGGTCGAGCATCTCGAAGGAGGCCCAGCTATCGAGATGTCGCTCGAGGTCCGATCTGATCGGCGAAGCGTCGAGCGCTCGACGGACCTCGTCGTCCTCACCGTGCAAGACGTCGATGCCCAGCTCCAGGAACAGCTGCGCGTAGGCCTCCTGCGGCGGGCCGAAACGGCTGTCGAGCATGGCGGTCTCCGCGATCCGCTGCAACTGCGCGACGATCTCATCATTGCGCTCGCGTGCCGCCCGCGCCTCGCGTGCACGTTCGTACGACGCCTCGATCTTCTCGCGCACGCGGCCGAGTCGCTCGCGGGACCGCGCGGGTACGTCCGGCACCGCGGCAAGGGACTCCGCGCGGCGCAGGGCCTGCAGGGCCGGCTCGTGCTCCGCAGGCTCCTCGCTCGCGCCGACCTCCCCGTGGATGCGCAGCGCCTCGTCGAGGGCCGGCGCGAGCCGTGCAGCCGCATCGTCGCCGCGCCGAGCGGCCTCGGCACCGCGCCAGCCCCACAGGCCCACGCCGACGAGGACGAGTCCGACCAGCGCGCTACCAAGCAGCAGGCTGCTGCGACTACGCTTACGCTCCTGCTCGGCCTCGGCCGTCGCCTCCACGGCGGCGAGCCGCGCTTCGCGCGCCCGGTCGTCGAGGGATGCGAGGTAGGCCGTGACGGCCGATGCCACCTCGCCGGCATCCTGCGGGCGTGCGGAGGGGGCAGGCGCCAGACTCGCCTTGGCGAGCGCAACCAGCACCGGATCGGCGCTGCAAGCGTCGAGTCGCTCGAACGCGCCCTCCAACTCCGCCTTCGCCGCTTGGAAGAGGGCCTCATGCCCCTTGCCGAGATACGGCGCCTTGCCCGTGAGCAACTCGCAGAGCACGGCGCCAAGCGAGAACACGTCGCTGCGCTCGTCCACGGCGTCGATGTCGCCGCGCGCCTGCTCGGGCGGCATGTAGCGAGGCGTACCGAGTACGGAGCCCACCATCGACTCGCTTCCGCTGCCGTCGCTGCGGAACGTCTCGATGATGCTCTTGTCGAACTCGGGCTGGCGCGCGCGCTTCTCGTCGGCCGTACCGCCACGGCGCAGCACCTTGCCCATGCCCCAGTCCACGACGAGCACCTCGCCGAAGGCGCCCGTCATGACGTTGCTCGGCTTCAAGTCGCGGTGGATCACGCCGCGGGCGTGCGCGTAGGCCATCGTCTGGCAGACGGCCTCGAAGATGCGGATCTGCGCCCGGCCGCCGCGCGCGTCATCCTTCGTGTCCTTGATCATTGCGGACAGCGTCTGCCCCTTCACGAGCTTCATCGTGAAGTAGGGCTTGCCGTCCCTGTCGAGGCCGATCTCGTAGACCGGCACGATGCCCGGATGCTGGAGCTGCCCGCCGATCTGGGCTTCCTCGACGAAGCGCTGGACGACTTCGTCGTTCTTCCCGTGCTCGGGACGGATGACCTTCATCGCCACGTCGCGGCCGAGGTCGACGTCATGGCCGCGGTACACCACGCCCACACCGCCGCGGGCGATCTCGCCGAGGACCCGGTAGCGGCCCTCGGCGCGTGAGGCACCGACAGGCAGCGGGGAGGACCGTTCGTCCCCCTCACCCAGGTGGATCGGCACGGCCGAGACGCCATCCGGCGCGAGACGCGCGAGCACGCTTTCCTCGCCCGCGTACGCGGCCTCGAGGCCCAGGTCCAGCCCTTCCACGGGCAGGCTGTCGCCGTTCTGGCTGGGTCCGCTCACCTCAGGCACCTCGGGTCCTCCAGTACAGGTCTGGCGCTACCTCTCTTTTCGCGCGCTGATTCTCGGATTTCGCGCGCGGCGACACAACCCCGCTGGTGCAGCGCCGCGGCGCCGCTACTTCCGGGGGAATGCGGGGTCGTCGAGGATCGCCTCGACGTCGGCGAAGAGCTTTGCCCAGCGCCCTTGCTCCGCGGTCGGGAGCTTCGCGCGCAGCGCGGGGTCACGCACGACAGCCAGGTCGTCCATCAGCAGGAAGAACTCGAGGCGCTGGCGCGCACCCACGCGCCACGACTTGTCCTCGTCACGCAGCCGCGGCGTCAGATGCTCGATCTCGCTCCGGAAGATCGCATGGGCTTCGTCGTACCGGCCGGCCGCGAGAAACATGCGCGCGGCGTGGAAGCGCCAGTACTTGCGCGGGTTGTTCATGAACGCCGGCTCGTCGCGCAGCAGCGCCTCGACGAGCGTCACGGCTTTCGTCAGCTCGCCGGCCTTGAAGAGCGAGTACGCGAATGACTGCCGATCGTAGGCACCTCGCGGCTCGACCTCCCCGCGCCGGAAGGCCTCGAAGCGAGCCTCCCACTCGATCAGGCCACCGAGCTCTGCGAAGCCCTGCGCCTCGCCCGCATCCAGAGGCTCGGCCCGTGTGCGTCGGATCTCCGCGGCGCGCGCGTGCAGTACCCGTGCCTCCTTCATCCGCCCCAGCTTGATCATCTCGATCCCGCGCCGCACCGTGAACGGGAACGGGTACTTCACGAAGGCTGCGCCCTTGGCGAGGCACGCCGCCGCCTCCTCGTGGCGCTCGATCCGAGCAAGCACGTCGCTGACACTGATGTAGGGCAGGACGACCCCGGGGAGCCGCGCAAGCATCTCGTTGCCGTACTTGAGGGCCGCACGCAGCCGCCCCACGTCCATCATGCAGTGCGAGAGTTCACCCAACCGCTCCGGCGGGCACTTGCCGATCCGGTAGGCGTGTTCGAGGGTCGCGGCCGCGGCCTCGTACTCGCGGAGCCGGAACAGCACGTAGCCGCGCACGGAGAGCACCACGCCGTCGTCTGTCGGCCAAGGCAGCGCGTCATCAACGACGGCGCGAGCCTCTTCTGGCTTGTCCAGGTTGAACAGGACTGCGGCAAGCGTGGCGTTCACGGCGTTGAGGAAGGTCGGATCCACCGACAACTCGCGGGATCGGCGCAGGTGTTTGCACGCCTGCTGCAGGGAGCGTGGTTCGATCTGCCGGGCCAGCAGCACGCCCACGACGTAGTGGCAATAGCCGGCGGAGAGAGCCATGGCCTCCTCCGCGAGGCGCCCGCCGGGATCCAGCATCCGCAGGGCACGCGTGGCTGCTGCCCGGGCGCCTGCGTGGTTTTCGAGCATGAAGTACGCCTGCGCCAAGACCACATGCGAGCCGGCGTTCTCCGGGGCCAGGGCAGCGGCCTTGCGGGCGTACGTCAGCGCCGCGTCGAGATCGGCCCTGACGCGGAGTGCCTGCTCGGCCTTCGAGCCCCAAGCGAGGCCAGACAACGGGTTGATCTCGATGGCCTTGTCGTAGGCTTCTTCGGCGGCCGCCTCCTCACCGAGGAGCGCGCGCTGGCCACCAAGCAGGGCCCAGGCCCAGTCCGAGTACGGATTGAGCTCGAGCCCACGCTCGAACGCCGCCGCCGAGGGCTCCGCACGCCCGAGCTGCTGCAGGATCCGACCCATCGTGAAGTGCGCGACGGCCTCCTGAGGCAGATCCGACACGAGCGCACGGGCCGCGCGCTCGGCCGCCTCGGACTGCCCCGCGTTGAAGAGATACAGCGCCTCGGCGGCGCGCGCCTGGACATGGTCGGGGGGCGCGATCCGGCGGGCGGCCTGCGCATGGGCGAGCCCCTCGTGCGGCCGGCTCAGGGCGATCAGTGCGGCCGCGAGGCTGAGGCGCGGTTGGACCGAGTCGGGCGCCAGGGAGATCGCCACCGTGAAATGGCGGATGGCCTCGGGCAGATTCCGCGGCGCACCGAGGTACAGGCCGCCGAGGAGCACATGCATGGTGACCTCCTTGGGGTTCCGCGCCAAGACCTCCCGTGCGAGGCGTCGGGCTGCATGCACGTCGCCGTAGCGCACGAGGGCTTCCGCGAGTCGCATCACGTAGGTCGGCGCTTGCGCCTCGACTCGGGGATCGGCAGCCAAGGAGCGGAGGCCGTCCAGTGTGCGTTCGGAAAGCAGCCTCCGCCGCCACGGGTCCCGCTCGATGCGCCGCAGCCGGATCGTCAGCGGCGGTTCGCCGCGCTCTTCGAGGGCCGCGCGCTGGCCACCGGCCGTCAGCGCCTGTCCTTGGAACGTCACGAGCTGCATCTCGACGCTGGCACAGATGTGGAGGTGCGCCCAGAGCGTCGCTCCGATGTCGGACGCGTCCAGCGCCGCGACCACAGCCTCGTCGCTGGCGCGCTCCAGGTCGATGCCATAGTCGCGGAAGGCCTCCTTGTAGTCCTCGAACGCGCCGCGCTGCGCGTGCGCATCGCCCGCGATGCGGACCCGGATCGCCTCGAGGCGCGCGACCATCGCGGCGTCGCGCTCCTGTATCTGCAGACGCTCTACAGCCGCGGCCCGGTCGACCTCCAGCGCCTCCAACAGACGCTCCACGCGTTCTCGCTCGCCACCCGAGGCGTCGTCCGAGGATGCCACGGTGCGGGCACGCAGGGCGGCCGTGCGCGCCTTGTCGAACGCCTCCAGCGTGCCCGCACTACGCGCCGTACCCCGTAGACGCGCCGCCTCCGCCAGCGCGTCCGAGACCATGACCGAGACCTCGGCCTGTCGATCGGCTGCCGCCGTGCGCCACGCCGTGAGCCCCAGGACGGACGCGACCAACAACACGGCGACGCTTCCGGCGAGCGCCAGGCTCAGACGTCGGCGCCGGCGATCGCCCTCGGCGTGCACCCGGGCCTCAGCCGCCTCGAGGCGCGCCGCACGCGCGCGCTCATCGACGCCTGCGAGATGGGCTCCTACGCGATCCGCGACCTCGCCCGCGTGCACGGGCCGGCCCATGGGTGCGAGCGTCAGGCAGTCCTTCACCAGCGTCACGAGGACCTCGTCCTCGCCGCAGGCGTCCAGGCGCGCCATGGCGTCGCCGAGTTCACCGCGGCAGGCCAGCGTATGGGCCTCGCGACCGTCGCCGGCGTACGGCGCCTGGCCAGTGAGGATCTCGCACAGCACGGCACCGAGCGAGAACACGTCGCTGCGCTGATCGACCGCGGCGACGTCGCCGCGGGCTTGCTCCGGCGGCATGTAGCGGGGCGTCCCCATCACACTGCCAACGATGCTCTGACTCCCATCGGTCTCACTGCGCAGGGTCGCAATCAGGCTGCGGTCGGTCGCCTCACCAGGGGCTTCCTGGCTCTCGCCGGAACCGCGCAGCACCTTGCCCATGCCCCAGTCCACGACGAGCACCTCACCGAAGGCACCCACCATGATGTTGGCCGGCTTGATGTCGCGGTGGATGACCCCGCGCGCGTGCGCGTAGGCCATCGTCTGGCAGACGGACTCGAAGGCCTTCAGCAGCGAGCGGCGTCCCCCGGGCAGACTCGGCTCCTTGAGAAGGGCGGCCAGCGTGCGCCCCTTCACCAGCTTCATCGTGAAGTACGGACGACCGTCTTCACCGAGGCCCATCTCGTAGACCGGCACCACGCCCGGGTGCTGAAGCTGGCCGCCGATCTGCGCTTCCTCGACGAAGCGCTGGAGCACCTCCCGGTCGTGGGCGTACTCCTTGCGGACGACCTTCATGGCGACGGGGCGACCCAGGTCCACGTCGTGGCCGCGCAGCACCACGCCGACGCCGCCGCGCGCGATCTCGCCCATGACCTGGTACCGCCCCTCGGAGCGCGACGTCGGCGTGACGAGCGGTGCGCCATCCTCGCCACTCTCGTCGTCGAGCAGCAGCGGCGGCTCGAAGGAACCATCTACTGAGAGACGCGCCAGCACGCTGTGCTCGGTAGCGTCGACCGAGTCGTCGTCCATGCGCCTAGTCTCCGATGACATGCCGCACCTTCTTCCAGAAGCCCTGCCACGCGGCGCGCCGCGGGGCAGGCAATTGGGCGAGTGCGTCGTCGTCACGCACGGCGGCGAGTCGCTCGTCGCGGAGGTAGCCCCGGAGCCGGCCGCGCGCTTTCAGGGCGGTCACGGGGTCGGCGCTGCCCAGCTGTACGCGCCACCGATCGCACACGCGCGCCAACCAGGGCAGGGCCAGCGCCTCCTGGTGCACCGCTGCGGCGGCCACGGCACCCAGCTCGAGGACCGCGGGCGCGTCCGCAGATCCCGGCACACCGGCCACGATCCGCTGCACGAGCGCCAAGGCGGCCTGGGCCTCTCCCCGCGCCAGATGGGACCGCACGAACACGGCCAGTTCCCTGCCGCTGTACTCCGTGAGGGGTTTCTCTCGGTAGGTGGGGAAGCGCCTGGCGGCCGCGATGACGGCCTCGAGCGGCCCGATCAGCGACGCCTCCTTCGCGCGCTCGACGGGCGGCAGCCTCGGCAGCAGGCGCTTCACGTGCTCGAGTGCTGCCTGGGCCTCATCGGGGCGGCCGAGGAACGCCAGCGGCTGGACGCGCTCCACGAGCCCCTTGATCTCCTTGGCGTCACGTGAAACGGCCCGGTCCGCTGCCGCCAAGGCCTCGGTGATACGGCCGAGACCAAGGAGGATGCCGGCACGCGTGTGGGCTACCGTCGCGGACTCAGGCCGCATGGTCCGCGCGCGGTCGGCATCTTCGAGCGCGCCGTGCAGATCGCCGAGACGCGCGCGCATGCCCGCGCGCCGGATCCGCGTCGGGAAGCTCCGGCCATCCCGGGCGATGGCACGATCCATCGCCGCCAGCGCGGCCGCGGGGTCGCCCTCACGGATGAGGAGGTCCGCCTCGATGCGCGGCACCGCCGGATCGTCGGGGTGCTTTTCGCGGAGGGTGGCGAGTGTCGTGCGCACCTCCGCAATACGACCGAGGTAGAGCAGCAGACTGGCGCGATTCACGAGCGCATGGGCACCTTCCGGCGCGATGGACGCGGCCTTGTCGAACGCGGCGAGGGCCTCGTCCCAGGCCTGCAGGCCTTGGTGCGCCAGCCCCGCCACCCGCCATGCCTTGGCGTGCTCTACCCGGGCCGGTCCCGTCGCGTCGAACGTGGCGAACTGATCAAGCGCTTCTTCCGCGACCTCGAGCGCTGCCTGGTACTCACCCATCGCGTACAACAACTGGGTCAGGTCCCCGCGCAACTTCGCAGCACGTAGACCCTCGCTCTCGACCGCGATGGCCTTCTGGAACCAGGCGCGCGCCTCGGCGAAAGCGCCCCGCATCATGGCCAGGCGTCCCATGAGGCGACGCGCGTACGGACTCTCGGGCTCGAGCGCGAGCAGGCGTTCCGCAACAGCCTTCGTCTCGGCCAGACGACCCAGACGCCGCAGGAGCCCGGCGAGCATGAACAGGCCCTCCGGGTTCCGCGGCTGGGCCTTCACGAAGGCCTCGCAGATCGGAAGCGCTTCCTCGTAGCGGCCGAGTGCCCGTAGCGCGCTGGCGCGGGCGAGTCGCCCGTACACGTAGGACGGATCCTCTGCCAGGAGCGCGTCCGCCAGAGCCAAGGCCTCTGCCCCGCGCCCCGTGATGGCGAGGCTGTTGGCCAGATTGGCTCGGATGCGGCGCGACTTGGGCGCAAGCGTGCGGGCCCGCTCGATGAGCCCGAGCGCCTCCCCGTTGCGACCGGAGTCCTTCAGTGCCCAGGCGAGACGGAGCAGTGCCGACGGAGAGTCCGGCCGCAACGCGGCAGCGGCCGAGGCGTGCCGGATCGCCTCGCCCAACCTGCGGGGTCGTCCGTGGAAGTGAAGGGCCCGAAGCGCATCCTGTACGCCGGGTTCCGCGGGATGGCGCCGGGCGAGCTCGGAGAGGACGGCAAGCGCGCGGGCGTCCTCGGCTGCGCCGAGCAGCGCCTGCCCGAGCCGAAGCACGTGCAGGGTCGGCTTCTCATACAGCCCGTCATGGTCCGCCAGCGCGAGCAGGTCTTGGGGCGTGGTCGCAGCATTCAGGCGCGCGACCCAGGGGTCTCGTTCGAGCGCATGGAGCTTCTTCAGGAGCGGCGCGTGCTCACCCGCGGCGCGCTGCTCATGCGCCTGACGCGGCGGCGCGGATGCCGGGATCCCGCGCTGGACCTGGGCCACGATCTGCGCCCAGACATAGAGGTGCTCGAGCAGCTGCGGTCGAATGGGAGACGCATCGAGGGCCGCGCGTAGTGCCTCGCCGTCTTGGGCGATGGGGTCGATGCCGTAGTCGCGAAACGCACGGGCGTACGCCTCGACGGAGTCCGCGAGCTCGTCGCCGACGGCCAGGTGACCGCGGATGGCCTGGAGCCGCGCCACCATCGCGACCTCGTGCGCCTTGGCATCTGCGACGGCCTGCGCCGCGTCGCGGGAGGCTTCCAACGCGGCGCGCGCCTCGGCCACGCGGCGCGCGGCGGCCGCGCTCACGTCCGGCGCGCGCGCGAGCACCTCCGCAGCCCGCAGTGCGTCGAAGGCC
>JAJDEM010000323.1 GCA_029259795.1 Planctomycetota bacterium | reverse complement strand
TGCCCGAACCCATGAGACCGCATCCGACGACGCCGACTGTGTTGATGTCCATGTACCGATGACCTCTCGTTTGCTGCGTGGGGCGGGCATCGTAGGGGCGGCCCTGGAGGGGCCCAAGCGGCGGCGGGAGCGTGTCTCCTGCCCCGGGCACGGCGGGCCCCGCTTTTGGATCCGGGCCTGACCCCGAGGGTTCCGGAGGCTAGTCCAGGCTGTCTCGGGCGAGATCTTCGAACTCGCGGCGGTCGATGTCGGCGAACTTCTTGCCCTGGCGCTTCAACGTCTCGCGCATGCGGAGGACGAGATCCTGCATGCGCTCATGGGTCTCGGCCGAGCCGCCCACGAGGGTGAACTCAGACCCCTTCGTCACACGCCGGTGGCCGCCATCGTCATCGAGCCCGAGGCCGAGTACGCCGTTGAGCTTCGCGGACGGCGACGGGGCCGTTCCCGAGCGATCATTCCTGGGTTCACGTTGCGACATCGCCGAGAGCATAGCGATTCAGGGGCGCGGCGGAACCCATCCGGAACACGAAAAGACGCCCGCAAATCTTGCCCCGCGACAAGCGTTCGTCTTGGGTTCGTGTCGCTGCCGCCTCGGATTGGGACGCACGCTTCCCAGCCTGTGGAAAACACGGCAGGAGGAAGGCACCGCCCGGGCAAGAAACTGCCTGGGGAGGCTGCCCGTCAGTGCGCCTCGGACCAGTTGGCCCCGGTCCCGACGTCGACGACGATCGGCACATCGAGGGGCAGCGCGCCCTCCATCTCCTCCGTGACCATGGCAATGAGGCGGTCCATCTCGGCCTCGGGAGCCTCGAACAGCAACTCATCGTGGATCTGGAGCAGCATGCGGGCTTCGAACCCGTCACTCCGCAGCCGCCCGTCGACCTTGATCATTGCCAGCTTGATCATGTCCGCGGCCGTCCCCTGCAGAGGGGTGTTGACGGCCACGTTGCGCGCTTGCGCCATCACGCGCTGGTCCTTGCTCTGGAGATCCGGCAGGTAGCGACGGCGCCCCAGCAGGGTCATGACGTAGCCCGTCTCACGCGCCTCGTCGATCGTCCGCTCCTGGTAGGCCTTCACCGCCGGGTAGGTCGCGAAGTAGTCGTCGATGAACTGCTTGGCCTCCTGCAGGGTCACGCTGGTCTCCCGCGCAAGCCGCTGCGGCCCCATGCCGTAGATCACGCCGAAGTTCACGGCCTTCGCCCGGCTGCGCAGGATCGAAGTCACATCCTCGGGTTCGACCTTGAAGATCCGCGCGGCGGTTGCGCGGTGGATGTCCTCCCCGTCGCGGAACGCCGCAAGCAGACCCTCGTCGCCTGAGAGATGCGCAAGCAGGCGCAGCTCGATCTGGCTGTAGTCCGCAGAGAGGAAGCGCCAGCCGTCCTCGGGCACGAAGGCCGTGCGAATCGCGCGCCCCTCCTCCGAACGGATCGGGATGTTTTGCAGGTTCGGGTCGCTGGAGGAGAGCCGACCCGTCGCCGCGCCCGTCTGGTGGAAGCACGTGTGCACGCGCCCGGTATCGGGGTTCAAGAACGTCGGCAGGGAGTCCAGGTAGGTGCTCTTGAGCTTGCTCAGGCTGCGGTAGGTCAAGATCAGCTTGGGCAGGTCGTGATACGGCGCGAGCTCGGCAAGGGTGGACTCGTCGGTCGCGTAGCCGGTGCCCTTGGCGGTCTTCTTCGGCTTCTTGCGACCTGCCTTCTTGTGCAGCGCCAACTCATCGAAGAGCAGCGCCCCGAGCACGGCCGTCGAGCGGATGTTGAAGGGCTCTCCCTTGAACGCATGGATCTGCGCCTCGGCCTCCTCGATTCGTCCATCGAGTGTGCCGCTGATCGCTTCGAGCATGCTGACGTCGAGGCGGATGCCGTTCGCCTCCATGCGCGTCAGCACGGGCAGCAGGGGCATCTCCGCTTCGCGGAAGACGCGCTCGACGTTCTTCTCCGCGAGCTCGGCGGCGAGGCGACCCCGCAGGCGCCACGTCACATCGGCATCCTCGCACGCGTACTCCGCGACCTTCTCCACCGGCACCTCGGCCATGGTGATCTGGCTCTTGCCCTTGCCGATGAGCTCCGAGGTGGGGATCTTCTTGATGCCCAGGTGGCGGAGCGCGAGTCCGTCGAGGTTGTGGATCCGACTGCCCGGATCGCTGCAGAAGCTCGCGATCATGGTGTCGAAGTCGATTCCCTGCATGTCGACGTCGTAGCGTCGGATGACGTGCAGGTCGTACTTCATGTTCTGGGCGCACTTGGGCACCGCCGGATCCTCGAGCACGGGGCGCAGGCGCTCGAAGACGCCCGCCGCATCCACATCCACCACGGGCTCGCTGAAGAGCGTGCCCTCCTGCTGCACGGACGCAGCGGTGCCTCCGAACATGGGCGGGTCGAGGTTCACGGGCACGTACCAGGCCTCGCCTTCCTGCCATGCGAAGGAGAGACCGACCAGCCGCGTGCGGTGCGGGTTGAGGCCCGTGGTCTCGGTGTCCCACGCAAACCCACCCGTGTCCTTCGTCGCAGCCAGTGCCTTGGCGAGCTTCTTGAGCTTGCCGGGCGTGTCGACGAGGTGGTAGGCCACGTCGCCCGCATCCTCGTCGATGGGCTTGTCCAGGCGCTCGAGGCGCCCTTTGAAGTTGAGCTCGGCGTACAGGGTGCGCAAGAACTCGATGTCCTCCGCCCCCGGCTTGAGGTCGACGTCTGCGGGCAGCGGCACATCGAGGTCGATCGTGACGAGCTCTTTCGAGAGGCGTGCTTGGTCGGCGAACTCCAGCAAGCGCTCACGTACGCGCTTCTGCTTGACCTCCGCCGCATGCTCGAGCGCGCCCTCGAGGCTGCCGTACTCGAGAACGAGCTTCACGGCGGTCTTGGGTCCGACGTTGGGAACGCCGGGCACGTTGTCGGAGCTGTCGCCCATCAGTCCGAGGACGTCGACGACCTGGGGCGGGGGTACGCCGAACTTCTCGATGGTCTCGGCAACGCCCACGAGCTCCGGCTCGGAGCGGCCAGCCTTCATGGCGTTGTAGAGGCGCACCTTGTCGCTTACCAGCTGGAGCATGTCCTTGTCGCCCGAGACGATCCAGACGTCCTTGCCCTCGGCTGCGGCCTTCGTCGCGAGCGTGCCGATGATGTCGTCGGCTTCGTAGCGCGGTACTTGCAGGAAGGCGATCCCCAACGCCTCGACGGCCTGCCGGATCCAGGCGAGCTGGGGCACCATCTCGTCGGGCATCTTCTCGCGGGTGGCCTTGTAGTCGGAATACATCTCGTGGCGGAAGGTGTCCTCCGGCCCATCGAAGACGACGGCGATCTCCTCCGGCTGCTCCTCCTGCATCACGCGATCCAGCGCGCCGAGGAAGCCGTAGACCGCACTCGTCGCCAGCCCCTGCGCATTCGTCAGGGGGTTGCGAAAGAACGCAAAGTGGGCCCGGTAGGCCAGCGCCATACCGTCGAGCAGGAACAAGCGGGGCGAATCGGACGCGGTGCGCTGAGGAGCCATGGCCCGGGATTGTCCTAGGCTCGGTTTCAAAAGCCACCCTGCTGCGCCCGGCGATCCTCTCGCTGCGCGGCCGCCCGGCCCCGATTTTGGTCCTCAACGGTCAGACGACCGCCTGCGGCCAAGCTCCGACCCGAGCGTGCTGCTCGCTTCGGTCTCGCCGTGCTCGCGACGGGCATTTTCGACCCCGAGCCTTGATGGGGCGGTCATCCGCCAGCCGATCCGTACGACACGCGTAGGATGCGCCCCATGGACGAGGAAGCCCCCCCCCCGACCTTCTTCGTCGCCCGCGACCGGGCTCGCCGCTTTGCCCGCTACATCGGCGAAGCCCTGCAGGAGCGACGCCTCAACTACCGGGGCGCCGAAGTCGGCATGGCCTCGCTCATCGACGAGGCAGATGAGGCCCTCGCTGCCGTGCTCGAGGACCTCCGCGCCACGATCGCGGACGTCCTGGCGGGTCGCATCCGCGACCGGGAACGCGGCATGCTCGAGATCCCGCTGGTCGTCATGGCGGAGGGCTTGCTCGAGCGGGTGGCCCTTGCCCGCCGGATGGACCAGGCACGCACCCAGGGCGGACTCCCCCGCCGCGAGGCCGGGGCTGCCGTCGTCGCCTTGCTCGACGACGCGCTGCTGCGGATCGATGCCTACTGCGGGACCTACGACGAGAAGCGCCCCCTCGGACGCGCGAAGGCGACGGATCTGGGCCACGCGCTCAGCCAGGTCGAGCGCCAGGTGGGCTGGGCGCGCATGCTGACCGACCCCCAGGCCGCGCCGGGACCGATCGTCGACCGGATCCCGCCCGACATCACCAGCGAGCCCAACGGCCTCGAGGACGTCCTGCGCGCCGCGCGCGCGCTCGTGCCCGCGGCTCCGGGTCCCTGGCGGGTCGAGCTCGCGGGTGCCGACCGGCCCTTGCAGCTCTCCCTCGGCGAGGCCACGGCGGAGGCAGTCGAGGTCCAGCCGAGCGAGCGGCTGGCCCGGGCGCTGGATGTGCTCGGTTTCGTTCGCCCCATCGAGATCCGCTGCGCGGGGCGCCCCGCGTCCGGCGGCGCCGGCTTGCTCAGCGGCGAGGGCGCCGCCGAGGACGAGGTCGAGCAACTCACCATCGTGATTGCCGACGAGGCGGCCGGCCGTGTCGAGGCAAGCATGGCTGCGGCGGCGGGCGCCCAGGCCAACCTGCTACCCGAGCACGAGAAGGCAGTCCGGACCCTGCTGGGCTCGCCGGCGCTGCCGGCCGAGGGGCCGCCGCCGGCCGCGCGGCTCGTGGCCATCATGGGCGTGCTCAAAGCGCTCGATGAGGTCCTGCACGACCGGGTCCTCGCGCGCGCCAAGCGCAGCACGGCGATGGTTGCGGCGCGCGGCCTTCCGCGGGAATCGACGCGCAAGGCGCCGCTCGTGCGCAACCTCACGGTGACCCTCGAGCAGGCCTTCCCGCAACTCCCGATGAATCGCGTCGAGGAGATCGCCAGCGCCACCGCCCACAGCAAGCTCGCCTCGCGCCACGTGGACGCGGGCGGTGCCGCCGTCCTCCTCGCGCTGCTCGGTCGCTCGTGGAGCGCCGGCGGGCGCAATCTGGGCAACGCCCTGAAGCTCGATCCGTTGAGCAGCGCGGACGTCGAGGCCCTCGTGCGGGAACTCTGCGCGCTCGGCGCAGTCCGGCGCGACCTCGAGGCGGGCCGCGACGTCAGCACAGCCCGTCTGACCCAGCTCGAGCAGGCCGTCCTGGCGGTCCTCGGCCGGCTGGGGCAGGTCCCCCCCGTCGACTGACCGGAGCCCGGCCCGCGGGCGTGGTTAGAGGTCCGCGAGCTTCTCGAGGATGCGGCCGGTGAGGCCGTACTCGACGCTCTCTTCCGCGCTCATCCAGTAGTCGCGGTGCATGTCGACTTCGAGGCGCTCGAGGCTCTGGCCCGTCTCGCGGACGAAGAGCTCGTTGGCCTTCTTGCGCAGCCGGAGGATCTCCTTGGCGCTGATGGCGATGTCGGACGCCGTGCCCTGCACGCCCGAGCTCGGCTGATGGAGCATCACCCGGCTGTTGGGGAGGATCAGGCGCTGCTCCTTGGGCGTCGCGACCATGACGATCGTCGCGGCGCTGGCCGCCAGGCCGGTCACGATCGTGGTGACGGGAGCCTGGATCGAGCGCAGCAGGTCGTAGATCGCGAACCCATCGTCGGCGACGCCGCCGGGGCTGTTGATGAACACCTTGATCGGCTTCGTCTCATCCGCGGCGTTCAAGACGAGGACGCGCTGGAACACTTCCCGCGTCAGCTTGGGCTCGATGGGGCCGAACAGCATCACGGAGCGCGACTTGAGAAGGTGGCGATCGACGATGCTGCGGGCAGTGCCCTTGGATTTGGAGCTCATGATGCGAATGCCTCCGGATGGGCCGCAAACGTACCCGCGCCCCAGCGGTACGGCAGCATTCTCCGTACCCGACCGTCTCACGGCGGCCGGGATGGGCCGGCTGCGGCCTACGGAAGCCGCGGGGGCGTCTTGACGAGCCGGAGCCCGAGCCAGGGCTGGCGCTCCCGCGTGCCGATGCGGGCCCGCATCCGATCCAGCCCCCGCCAGGTCAGCGCGGGGTCGGGGGCCGAGGTGTAGGAACCGCCGTGAAACAGCGCATAGCGGCCCGACCTGCCCTGCTTGACCTCCGTGGCGCTCCACTCCGCCGCATTGCCCACGAGATCGAGGACTCCGAAGGGGCTGGCGCCCTGCGGATACGACCCCACGGGCACCAGTTGCCCCGGCCCGTGGTCGCGCAGATTCGCGCAGCGCTTCCGCATGGCGTTCCCCCAGGGATAGGTGGAGAGGCCCGAGCCCCGGACGGCCCGCTCGTACTCGTAGGACTGGGGGAGGCGCCCGCCGTTCTCCCGAGCGAACTTCAGCGCGCCGACGTGACGGACGCGCGTGACCGGCAGGCGGCCATCGGTCGCCTCAGGGGGGCGGCGGAGGCCGAACTTCATCGGCAGGTTCTCTTCCTGCGCCTCCAGGACCGCCAGCCAGCGGCGCCAGCGAGCCACCGTGACCTCGGTACGGTCGATGTAGAAGGCCTTCACCATCCGCCGGGTCCCGCTCGGCCCCCACGGACTCGAGGCGCGCGGCACCTCCAGCGGGCCCGCCGGGATGTAGATCATGCCCTTCGGCGTGTGCGCCCGCTCGAAGTCCTCCTGGATGATCGCGAGCATGGCAGCGACCCGCTTCGCGGTGGCCCCCTCCGCCTTGCCTCGCGCGGCGCGCAGCGCCGGCGCGGTGGATGCACCCAAGGCGCGGAGCGTCCGTGCGGCCGCGGCGCGCCCCGCAGGCTTCACCGCCAGCCACGCCGCGACCAAGGCCTTGGGATCGGGCGGCTTCGGCGCGTCCTCGGCGGCGCTTGGCAACGGCGCAACGACGAGCAGCAAGAGGAGCAGGCCGACGAACCTCATGCCTCCGGCTCCGCTTCCGGAGGCGGCGGGCCGAGCTCACGCCGCAACGCCGCGTGGGCCCGGTTGAGGCGACTCTTTACCGTGCCGATGGAGCAACCCAGGGCTTCAGCCAACGCCTCGTAGGAGAGGCCCTCGACATAGCGCAGCACCGCGATCGCCCGCAGCTTGGGCGAGAGCAGCAGCAGGGCAGCCTGCACCCGCTCCGCGCCTTCGGTGCGGCTCAGGGGCTCGTCGGGTGCGGTCACGCCCGCGCGGCCCGGCAGCCCCGAGGTCTCAAGACCCACGGGGATGTCCCCCATGCGCGCCGCGGGTCGGCGGGCCATGCGGCGGCGGTGATCGATGGCCCGGTTCACCGTGATGCGATAGATCCAGGAGACGAAGGAGGCGTCGCGGCGGAAGGTGCGCACGCGGCGCTCGAGGTTGAGGAACACATCCTGCGCGACATCCTGGGCAGCGCCGAAGTCCCCGAGAACGCGCAGCGCGACGTTCAGTACCCGGCGCTGGTGGCGATCGTAGAGCTCGCCCAAGGCGGCGTGGCGCGCAGAGGCCTCCCCCGTCTGGAGCGCTTGGACCAGATCGCGATCCGGATCCGGCTCCATCGCGCTATCCCGTCTCCCCTCAGCCAGCAGCTAGCTGGAATTGCCCGCTGCGGCTTGCGGAGGCAGGATGCTACCGCAAGGCGGGACGCCAGGATGCCGCTACCCTCGTGCCGATGGAAGGTCCGAGGCCCCTCGCCCTGCTGCTCACCGCCC
>JAJDEM010000322.1 GCA_029259795.1 Planctomycetota bacterium | reverse complement strand
TGCTCTCCTCACGCCGCCCGCCTCCGGCGCTCGGGCCCTCGGTTCCATTGGTGATCGGGTCTGGGACGATCGGAACGCCGACGGCGTGCAGGACGCCGGCGAGCCGGGCATCGTGGGGGTCACGCTCACGCTCATCGAGGCGGGCAGTGACGGCGTCCTCGGTACGGCAGACGACATCTCCCTGGGCACGGCAACGACCGATGCGGCGGGTGCCTACGACTTCCCGACGCTGGCACCGGGGCTTTACCGGGTCGACGTACTCACAGCAACGTTGCCGCCGGGTCGCGCGCTCAGTGGCGGCACGGCGCCGCGCGATGTGGCGCTCGCCGGGGGCCAAGACGAGAACGACGTCGACTTCGGCTACCGCCACACCGGGATCATCGGGGATCGGCTGTGGCAGGATCTCAATGGCGACGGCGTCCAGGACGCGGGCGAGCCCGGGCTCTCCGGTGTCACGCTCACACTCCTCGGCCCTGGCCCGGATGGCGCGTTCGCTACGGCGGATGACATCGTCGAGGGCACGACCGCGACCGCGGGGGATGGCAGCTACGGCTTCCCGGACCTGCCGGCAGGTCTCTACCGCGTGGCCGTGAGCACGCCCACCCTGCCCCCGGGCATGCTGTCAACCACAGGTGGTACGTCCCAGGACCTCACCCTGGCTGCAGGGGAGGTCGTGACGACGGCAGACTTCGGCTTCCAGTTCGCAAGCTCCATCGGCGACCGCGTCTGGGATGACCTGAACGGGGACGGCGTGCAAGACGTCGGTGAACCCGGTCTGTCAGGCGTGAACGTGACGCTTCAGGGCGCAGGTCCCGACGGGGTGCTCGGCACGGCGGACGACGTGGGCATGGGCTCCGCGACGACCGATGGTGCCGGCGCCTATGACTTCACGGGCCTCGCGCCTGGTCTCTACCGGGTCGATGTCGATCTGGCCACGGTGCCGGGCGGCCGGTCGCTCACCGGTGGACCCGCACCCCGCGACGTCAGCTTGGCGGCTGGCCAAGACGAGAACGACGTCGACTTCGGCTTCGGTGCCGTGCTCTACACCGTCGGTGACGACATCTTCGTCGACGCCAACCGCAACGGAATCTTCGAGCCGATCCTCGGCGAGCGGCCCCTTCCGGGCGTGACCGTGACGCTCCGCGATGGGGCGGGCACGGTCGTCGATACGGACACCACCGATGCCAACGGGGAGTACCGGTTCCAGGTGCCCGCCGGCACCTACACGGTCGAGATCGACCCGCCGAACTTCACGACGGGTGGCGTGCTTGCGGGCTTCGTCGTCACGACCGGAGGCACCTCCCAGGGGGCGGCGATCGCGGCGGACAACTTCGACTTGGACTTCGGGCTCGTGGCGGCTGCCGCCACGACGCGGGCCATCTGCAACTGGTGGAGCGCCAATGCGGCGACCTGGCCGCTGCAGACCGTCTCGGTCGGTGGTCAGGGCCTCAACCAGACGCAGCTGCTGGACTTGCTCAACCGTGGGAATCTCCTGGCGGCTGCCGGCTTCGGGCGAACCGCCGGTCGGGTCGCGGCCCAGCAGGACATGTCGCTGCTCGTGGCGTGGGCGTTGATCGGCTCCAAGTTGAACGTGGGTGCCGGCAACAACTTTGCGTCCGTCCAGTCGACGCTGGTCGCGGCCGATGCGTGGCTCGCTGACGTGGGCGTCGATTCAGGCATCCGCGCGGGGCACCCCCGCTTCGCCGAGGGGCGTGCGCTTTACCTGGCGCTGAGCGCCTGGAACGCGGGCAACTAACGGGCGCAAGGCGAGCGTTCTCCGCCGCGCGATCCGCAGGTACCATCCGGCCCCACCGAAGGAGGGAGCCAGTCGATGATCCTCGTGCGCAGCCTTGTCGACGGAGCGATGGAGAAACGGGAAGGGGCCGACGCGATGCGCGCGGCCTTGGCCACGGACAAGCCGGACTGGATCTCGCTCATCGAGCCCACGAAGGACGACCTGGACGCTGTGTGTGAGATCCTCAAGCTGCACCCGCTCGCGGTTCGGGACGCGATGGAGGAGGATCAGCCGCCCAAGCTGGAGGACTACGGCGAGCACATCTTCTTCATCGTCCATACGCCCGTGAAGCAGGCCTTCACGCAGACCCGCAAGCTGGCGGTCTTCCTCTCACCGAAGTGGATCGTGACGATGCAGACGACGGAGTCCGACGCCATGGACCAGATCGCCGCGCGCGTCGAGGCGGCGCCTGATCATCTGCTCGCGAGTCCGGATGCGCTGGCGCACGTGGTGATCGACCACATGACCAGCGGCTTCGAGTCGCTCACCTCCGATGTCTTGGAGGAGATGACCCAGCTCGAGGACCTCGTGATGGGTGATCCGAGCCCCCGGAGCATGGAGGCGATCCTGAAGATGCGCCGCCGCGTGATCGGGCTCGCGCGGGTCACGCGAAGCCAGCGTGACGTCTGTGCCTCCCTCTGTCGCATGCAGCACGCGGCCATCGGTATCGAGATCGCGCCCTACCTACGGGATGTCTACGATCACATCCTGCGGGTGTTCGAGCTGCTCGAGTCCGCGCGGGAAGGCTTGGCCGTCACCCGGGACGCCTACCTCGCCGTCGTGAACAACCGCCTCAGCGAGA
>JAJDEM010000321.1 GCA_029259795.1 Planctomycetota bacterium | reverse complement strand
CGTGGCCGAAGACGACCCAGCCCGGCGGGTGGCCATCGAAGAGCGGGCTGCCTTCCAGCGGGAAGCACATGTTGAACTCGCCGCGGGTGTGCGTGTGACCGCGCCCCTCGCTGCTCGCCATCGTGACCGCATCGACTGCATAGCCGCCCATGTCCTTGGCGAGACGTCCGAACTTCACGGCCGGCCCTGCGTCATGGGGCGCAAGCCAGCCTTCGTCGAGTCCTTGGACGCAGAGCGCGCGAATGCCCTGGACCGTCTCGCCATCGAAGGGCAGGGCCTCGGAGAGCCGCGCCATGGCAAGCGCCGGTTCGAACGCAGCGGCCGCGTCGATGGTCGGCACGATCGCCTCCAGCCGGGCCGTCAGCTCCAGGAGATCCGGGTGGGGTTCGTTACTCATCGGTTCCGTCCTCTCGTTCGACCAGGACAGCCCGCACCGGGCTGCCGTCCGCGCCCTCGATCTTCAAGGGCAGCGCAATCAGTTCATAGCGCCCCGGGGCCACCTTCGAGAGGTCGATGCCCTCGAGGATCGCGATCCCGTGGCTGTTGAGCTGGCGGTGCGCCGGCAGCTCCTTCGACTCGAAGGCATCCATCGAGTCGGTGTCGATGCCGAGCAGGGCGACGTCGTGCGCCGCCAGCCAGTCGGCCAACTCCGGCGTCGCGTGGGCCATGTGTTCGTCGAAGGCCTCCGGGCGGTCAGCGTAGGAGCGCAGCAGAACCCGTCCCGTCTCGCGGGCCGCGGCGTCGAACCCGGCCGGAAGATGCTCGGGCAGGATGCCCCGCGCGTCCGGCCGGACATCGGCGACGACGCAGGGTCCCACGTAGCGCTCGATGGGAACCGAAGCCGCGTCCGCGCCGGCGTCATCGAAGTGCAGCGGCGCGTCGATGTGCGAACCCGTGTGCACACTCATCTCGATGCGCCCGACGTTGACCGAGGAGCCGTCGGCAATCTTCGCAACGAACTGGAAGTCGAAGTCCGTGTCGCCCGGCCAGACGGGAATCCCCGCGCGGACGGTGCGGCTGATGTCATGGATGCGCGTGCCCACGTTCCGGGTACCCACTATGAGACCGTCGTCCGGTGACCCGCGAACGACTTCCACGCGCCAGTGGCGAGGATGTCCTTGATCTCGGCGATCGCATGGTCGCACTCCGCGTCGGAGTTGTAGTAGTGCGGTGAGATCCGAATTCCGGCACCCGGCCGGTAGTCGACGATCACCTCGCGGCGCAAGAGCTCATGCTTGACCTCGTAGGCGTGCGGCACGTCCATGGCCACCGTGCCGCCGCGGCGCTCGGGATCCATGGGCGCGTTGACGGTCCACCCCTCAGCGAGCGCCGCCTCGACCAGGCGCGCCGTCTGGCGCATGCTCTTCTCGCGCACGGCCAGGACGTCGGCCTCGTAGACCAGCCGCGGACCTTCGCGCGCCGCGTAGAGCCCGGGCACGTTCGGCGTGCCGCTCTGGAAGCGGTACGCGCCTTCGGTGAAGTCCATCGGGGGATTGGCGAAGTCAAACGGCGACGAGTGAGCCATCCACCCCGTGAGCTTCGGCTTGAGCTCGTCAAGAAGGTCCGGACGTACGTACATGAAGCAGCCGCCGGGTCCTCCCGAGAGCCACTTCAGCACGCCACCGATGAGGAAGGAGACATCGAGGTCGCCGACGTCCACCGGCACGGTGCCGATGGACTGGTAGGCATCGAGGACGACATGCGCCCCCACCTCGGCGGCACGCTCGCAGATCGCCTTGGCGTCCTGGATGTAGGCGCTGCGGAAGAGCACGTGGCTCACGGCGACAAGCTGCGTGCGCTCGTCGATGGCAGCGAGCAGGCGCTCGGTCGGCACGGAGATTCCATCCGGGGACTTGACGACCTCGATCTCGGCACCGAGCTGACGGGCGTAGCCGTCGTAGAGGTACTGCACCGACGGGAAGTTCATGTCGGTGTAGACGACCTTGTTGCGCGGGCCGGACCAGTCGAAGCACGAGATGACGACCGCCTCGGCCAGCGTGACGTTGGGGTGCATCGAGACCGTGCCCTGGGGCGCTCCAAAGAGCATGCCGATCTCGTCGCCGACGCGCGCCGCGAGGTCCCACCAGACCTCCTCCCAGGCCCGGACGCCGCGGTCCGTCCACGTGTCCGCGTAGGACTCCAGCCCCTGGCGGGCGCCGACGGGCATGGCCCCCAGCGAGTTGGAGATGAGGTAGGTGCAGGTCTCCAGGGTGGGGAAATGCGACCGATAGGCGAGCAAGGGGTCCACGGCAGAGGGCTCCAGGTAGGGCTTCGGGCTCCGGGAGCCCGAATCACGGGCCGAAAGGATACCTCCGCCGCAACCTCGGGCGTCAGCGGACGTTAGGATGCTTGTGATCATGAAACCCCTCGCGCGCGGCCTCGGCCTGTTTTTCGCCTGCCTCCTTCTGGGGGCGGCCTACCTCCCCGGCGACTCCGGCGCCGCCGAGGAGCAGAAGGCCGAGCCCCAGGAGGTCGAGCCTGGCGACGGTCCCAAGGAGGCGGAGGTTCCCAAGGGCGGGGATGCCCCCAAGAAGGGCGAAGCGGAGCCCGCCAAGAAGGGCGACTCGAAGAAAAAGGACGCCAAGCCGAGTGCGACCGAGGCCGCTCGCAAGAACGCCATCCGCGGGCTGGCCGCCAAGATCCGCAAGCTGGCCCGAAACCCGCGGCCCGAGAAGAAGAAGCCCGATCTCCTCAAGCACCTGGAGGCCCTCGCGGCCCTGGGCGGCAAGGAGGCAGGCAAGGCCGCCATGGGTGCGATCCCCCACCTCGACAAGGAGGTCCGTGACGCGGCCTTCGACATCATCGAGCGCGAGCACGACAAGTCCCACCTCAAGCCCCTCGTGGCCATCCTCGAGGGCAAGGACTACCGCCGCGACGCCGACGCCAAGCGCCGCGTCGTGCACGCCCTCTCCGTGTTGGCGCTTCCCAAGGCCATCGAGCCCCTCGCCGACCTGATCCGCTTCGACGAAGACCCCGAGGTCGTGGCCGAGGCCGCGGACGCCCTCGCGTCGTTCGCGAGCGTCAAGGTCGAGCTGCGCAAGCCGGCAGTCCGCCGCATGGTGGACCTCTACGAGAGCACGTGGAACCTCAAGGAGTCCGTGCGCCAGGAGCACAAGGACAAGATCCTCAAGAAGCAAGCGACCGCCCGCTACAAGGTCTACGGCAAGTCGCTCCGCTTCGCGCTGCAGGCGCTCTCGGGCGTCCAGCTGTCCCGCCCCGCCGAGTGGCGCCGCTGGTGGAACTCCAACAAGAAGCGCAGCAAGTGGGGTCGGCACTCCGTGATGCCGGAGAACCGCAAGAACGGCTAGCAGCCCGGCGCGTGGCTGTGGGTGTGGTGGCGACTGGGCCTATAAGCCGGGTCCTGTTCATGGTGACCATCGATCTAGGACCGCCGTTGCCGACGGCCTCGAACGACCTACCCGGAAGTCCAAACGAGACGGGACGCCTCGCGAGCCCCGAAAGGCTCTCCTTCCCTATTTGGTCTTTCTCCCGGAGGGGTTTTCCGTGCCAGGGACGTCACCGCCCCCGCGGTGGGCTCTTACCCCACCTTCTCACCCTTACCTGTGAGGCCCGAAGGCCCCCATCGGCGGTTTAAGTTTCTTCAGCACTTTCCCGAGGCTCGCGCCCGGTGGGCGTTACCCACCTCCGTACCCTGTGGAGCCCGGACTTTCCTCGCGCATCCGAAGACACCCGCGGCCACCCAGCCCAGTCGCCGCCGGAGAGCCTACCCCCAAACGCGTGGGGCCCTGGGCTAACGCGCGGACCGCCTGGAAGCCGGCAGCCCGGCGTCAGGAACGAGTCCGCTCGCGCGGCGGTCGGCTGGGGCCAGACTCCGCTGCTCGGCGAGGGCAAGAGACCGGGCCCCGGCCGTCGGGCCCCACTACAGCTGGTAGAGGATCCGGCTGCAGCTGGTGCAGGCGACGAGGCGCGTGCGGTTCTGGACGGCGTAGACGTCGTTGCGCGTCTGGCCTTCCCCGCAGGAACTGCAGTACGAACCCTCGAGGGACGCCATGCCGCGACCGCGCGCGACGTGCACCTTCTCGTAGAGCAGGAACTGCTCCTTCGGGATGCCGGCCAGGATCGTGGGGCGGTCCTTGAGGAGACCGTCCCGCTTTGCGCGGACGTCGGCGAGCTTCTCGTCGATTTCGGCCTGGGCCTTCGCGGCGGCAGCCTGCTCGTGACCGCGCTGCTCATCGAACTCGGCGACCTTGGCTTCGGCCTGCTCGACGACTTCCATGATCTTCAGGACTTCGCCGTCGAGACGGTCGAGGTCGCTCTGACAGTTGGAGATCTCGCTGCGAAACGCGACGAACTCCTTGTTCGAACGGACCTCGGAGGCTTGCTCCTTGAGCTTCTCGATCTTGGCGAGGTGCGTCTTGCGCTCGCTCTCGCGCAACATGATCTGCGCCTTCAGAAGCTTCACCCGCTGGGTAAACTGCTCTGCCTGGGCATCGATGCCCGCAACCGTCGCTGCCCGGGACTTGACCTCAGCCGGTGCACGCGTGAGCGTCTGGTTGAGTCGCGCGATCTTGAGGTCGAGGCCTTGAAGTTCGAGGAGTTTCTCGAGGACTTCGTTCCACTCGGTCGTCATCACCGCTGTACCGCCGGGAGTTGTTGGGGAAGCGACTGGTTTAGCACTTCCACGCGAGCCGTCTAGGGGAAACCGGGCCCCGACGACCTCAGTCGTCCTCATTCGAACGAATCCGACACCCTGGGCGCATGGATCTCTTGGCGCCGAGACGGCTGCGGCCTGTCCCTTGGCAGCGCCTGGAGGCCTCCTGGCCGGTGTTCCGCCCTAACGGGCGAGGCAGAGGGGTCGCGTCCGTGGAGGTTTGAGGTTTGGACGGTCGCTGCCGCGGGGGGGTGGTGCTGGCCGGTGTTCCGCCCTAACGGGCGGGTCAGAGGGTTCGCGTTGGGCGGGCGCTGTGGTTCGTGAAGGCGCTGCCGCGGGCGGGTGGGCGACTGGCCGGAGTTCCGCGCTGACGCGCGGGTCAGAGGGGTCGCGTTGGTGGGAGCTTGAGGTTTGGGAGGGGCCCGCCGCGAGCGGGTACGAACCAGAGTTGGCGTGCGAACGCGAGTTGGTCATCGAGGTCCCTGCGGTTCGGGCATGACGGCCGGCGGCCGACGCCTGCGAATCGGCGTCGTTTACTGGGGGGCTCACGCCCCCCGCGGCCAGGCGTTACGTCCGTGCCTCCGGCCCGGACGTCGCGGCCGCCACCGCCCGCTGGCAGAAGGCCGCTGCGCGGCCGCTGCCAGCGGGTCCCGCGTTGTTGGCGTCAGTCCCTCCGCGACCTCATGAATCGGT
>JAJDEM010000033.1 GCA_029259795.1 Planctomycetota bacterium | reverse complement strand
ACTCTCAGCCCCACGGGCGAGGTGGTCGCAACGGAGGTCAAGGCAGAGGATCTCGACGACGAAAACGACAACGATGACACCGAGATCGAGGGCTTTGTGTCGGCGGTGAACTCACCGACGCAGTTCGTCGTCGGCAGCGTCGTGGTCAACACGGGCGCTGGGACCGTGTTCGATGGAGGCACGGCGGCCGAAATCGTTGTCGGTGCCCGGGTCGAAGTCGAAGGGGCGTTGGCAATGGGCGTACTCGCGGCCGACAAGGTTGCCTTCAAGGATTCGGTCAAGGTCGAGTCGGATGTGGACACTGTCGTCGGCAACATGATCACACTGGTTGGCCTGCCCGGACTCACCATCGTCGTCAACAGCATCACCGAGTACGACGGTGCAGCTTCCGGCATCGCCGACATCATCGCCGGAGATCACATCAAGGTCCGCGGACGGAGCGCAGGGGCGGCGACCGTTACCGCTACATGCGTCGAGGAGACAGGGCCGGACGCGAATGTCGAGTTGCGTGGCCCCCTCGATGCCCTGCCCGCGCCCAGCGATCCGACCTTCTCTATGCTGGGCGTCGTGATCGACACAACCGGGCTTCCGTTCTCAGCATTCGAGGGGCCAGGGGACACAGCCATTGGGCGTCTGGCCTTCTTCGCCGCGATCGTGGGCGGAACAGTCGTCGAGGTCGAAGGCGACTTGGATCTGGGTGCCGCTGTCTGGGAGAAGGTCGAATTCGAGGACGATGACTAGACCTCGATAGGCGGTTGCACGGCAGGCCGCTGACCTGCCACCACGAACGCTACCAGTCCCATACTCACATTCCTGCCTCCTCTGACCTGCCCCCGCCAAACCCTCCCGGCCTATGGACTACGATTCATGTGGGCCGGCGCGGCCGGCCCACGGACAACTCTCCGGACGGATCCGCGTTCTACTTTCCGCGGGCGTCCTTCGGGCATCCACCGCTGGGGCAATCGCCGTCCTCGGCATCCTTGCTCTTCGGGCATCCGCCGCTGGGGCAGCCGCCGCTGGGGCAGCCGCCGTCCTTGGTGCTCTCGCACCCCTCCGCGCAGCTCATCTTAGCTGCCCTTGCCTTGAAGAAAGCAACGGTCTTATCTGCGGTCCAACCGTCGGCAACCATCGCGTCACGCAACTTGGCGAGAGGGACCCGCTTCTTGGCGAACCATGCCCGCCAAACAGCCTCCCCCTTCTCGGTCGAAGGGCAGCACTCGGCACTGGCACCACGAGTGATCTGCTTCGAGACCCACTTCATCATTGAGTGGATCGGTGTCGGAGTCTTCTCGACCGCTTTGGCGGGAGTTGACGGGGCCTCCTTCGCCTTCGCCGGCGCCTCGTCCCCGGCGGTGGCCGCGTTCAGGCTCAGCGTCAACGCTATTGCTGCTACTAGGCCGAACAGTAGCCTCTTTGATTGGGACATGATTCTCTCCTATTGAGGGGGTCTACGGTTCTGTTTAGAAATCGGAACGACATCGCACTCCTCTGAGCCAGCCAACGGGAGGCGTTCCGAAGACGCGGAAGCCCTGTTGGGTCCTGAGCGAGTGAGAGACACCGAGGAAACGGATAGTCACTTGGACGGACGCGCGAGGGGGACTGTGAGTGGCAGCGATCCGCGCGGCGCCGCTGGAACGTCAAGGCTCCAAGTGAGCGGCGAGACACCAGACGCCCACTTCCCCTTGTCCGTCGCGGTCGGGGCATCGCCGGAGAAAGCGACGAAGGAGTAGGAAGAGTAGTGCGGCAACTTTCGAACGAGGCCTGCGATCGCCGCCGCGTGCTCGGTCGCAACCCATCCCAACACCAACGCTGGGTCGCCTGGGTGGCGAGCGGCGCACACGTAGGACTCAGACTCACCAAGAGAACGGCCTGGATTCTTGGCCCGACGCGCGTCCAAGTCCTTCGCCACCGCCGTACGCCACCTGTTTCGAGAACCAAGAACCCAGACCGAGCGATCCTTCGGGAGGGCCGTGAGCTTGTCACTCGTGATGACCGAAACATCTACGCCCTTGCGCCGCCATCCATCTGGGAAGGCTCGCCACGCAGCGCCAAGAGAACTCTCAGCGGCGCTGGGCAACACGAACAGCACGCGTGGGGAGCCAAAGACCTGTCCCAGCGAGGGCGGAATCTCTGAACGGTCCAAGTGTCGAAACAGGTCGAACTCCGGGTCCACATCGACACGAACGACATCTCCATGCTCCGCCAACGAGAACTTGTGTGCTCGTTTTCCCAAGCTGAGGCTTAGGCGTCTTCCAACGGCCTTTCCTCTCACCGTAAGGACCACCGGCACGCGGAGGTCGTAGGGCTCCCCTTCCTGCACCTGCTTGATCTCAAGTGTTAGCCCGTCCGCGCTCCTGTGAACGACCGACTCAAGGCTGGGAGCACCCGTTCGCCTGACCCACTGAGCGAAGAACTTCTTGAGCGACTCGCCGGCCGTCCGCGTGAACACGGACTCTATGTCCGCCCACGACGCTTTCTTGAAGCGTAACTCCTTGTAAAACGCCCGCAGAGCACGCTTGAAGGCGGGGGCGCCCACACGCCTCCGCAACATATGGAAGACCATGAGAGCCTTCCCGTAGCCAACAGCCTGAGTAGCCACCGAGTGCCGTGAACGAAACGCACTGAGTGACAGGTCATCTCCGTCGCCGACGAAGTTGCGGTACTTCTTGAGCACGCCGAACCGGTGCTCCGCACCCTTTCCGGCCACCTCCTTCATTAGGTGATCAGCAAGGTAGGCCGTAAGACCCTCGCACCAGTTCCCCTCCTCCCAGGCCACGTAGACGGAGTTCCCCCACCAGTTGTGGAGAATCTCGTGCGGATAGGACGAGGTCAGGATGAATGGGAAACGGATGACGCGCGAACCCAAGAGTGTGAACGAGGGCATGCCAAAGCCCGACTCCCAGAAGTTCTCGACCAACGCAAACTTGGCGTAGGGATAGGGTCCAATGAGGTCGACGTACATCGCGAGATAGCGGCTGGTTGCATCGAGATACTTCTTGGCGAGAGCATCGTCAGGACGCAGGAGGTAGGCCAGCGCACGCGTGGGACCGGTCTCGTCGGCGTAGACCTGGTACCGATTCGCGATTAGATAGACTTCGTCCATCGGCTGGTCGCAGCCCCAGGTCACGCTCCACCGGTCGCCGTCCTCTTGCTCGGCGGAACGGGCCCCCTGGCTTACCGCGCGCCAGCCCTTTGGCGAGTCAACGGTCAGCTTGAATGTCATGAGATCGGCCCCGAAGCGGGGGATCCACCCGGATGCGCCGCTTAGGAAGACACCGTCCTTGGACACGACTCCTGTCGTAGCCAGAACGCCGCCAAGCGAATCGCCGCGCTGGCGGAGGGGGCTCTTGATTGCACCCCGAAGCCGAAGTGACGCCGCGCGCCGCTTCGCCCACGCGCCCTCGCCGGGCGCCGGACGTAGCACATACTCACGCAGGTGTCCGGATGCGCCGCTCACCCGCTCCTTTGCCGGTACCGGCGACAGAAGGGCGACCTTGTCCAGAGAGGTCACCGTCAGTGCGGCGTTGGCTGTAAACCGAATCTCGCCGCCAACAACAGGGACGTTGTCG
This sequence comes from Planctomycetota bacterium, assembly GCA_029259795.1. Classification (GTDB taxonomy): domain Bacteria; phylum Planctomycetota; class PLA2; order PLA2; family JAEUHO01; genus JAHEIK01. The sequence continues at coordinate 8,725 of JAJDEM010000033.1, read as the reverse complement.
ATCCGGACCCGGACGTCCACAAGATGACTCTCTGGATCAATGGTTACGACGATTTTGTGACGGAGTATGGGCGCCTTCTCGTCCTTGGCGCTCGTTGACCGGGTGGAGCCAGGCCCCACCAGCAAGACCCAGGCAACCAGGACGGCGGAGAGCGGGATTCGCATTGAACTTCGCATCGATTCTCCTTGAGGGCGTGTGCCGTCACTGCTTGACGGGCGCGAGGACTTTCAGGACGACGTCGCCCGTCTTCTTGTCAGGGTCTTCGAACGGCAGCGACGGGTCCTTGCTCCTGGACATCACAAGAACGCGGACCTTGGCGTCGGGTCGACGCAGGAGGTACTTGGTCACCGTGCCCAGCCCTTCAGTGACGTGAAACGCTCCCGCAATCAGCAGCACGCGGTGCTTGGGATTGGCGTCCTGGAACCGGGCGACCGCTTCCCCCATCGCGTCATCCCAAAGTGACATCGACTTGAAGAGGCGCTTTCCACGATCCCCGCCCATGAGCCCCATGAAACGCTCTTGGTGGCGGTCGTCGAGGATCGTCGTCTCAGCCGGCAAGAAGCCGCGGTCTTCACTCGACAGGCTGGCGAGATAGTCTGCATAGCTCTCGCCTGACTTCCGATACGCAGTGACCAAGCGTCGAGGAGCGTTCGCCGCGATGACAGGGATCTTGTTTGCCTTGCAGAATTCAATGAGTGGGCGGTGGGTCTTGGGGTAGGCAGCGTTCTGGCGAGCCTCTTTGACGAACTTCTCTTCGGTGATCGAGCCGGCGAGGTAGGCGTCGAGTACGGCTTGCGTGTCCCTCTCGAGGAACTCCATCGCGAGCGCGAGGGGTGCTTTCTGACCAGCCAAGCCTCGAAGCACATCCAGTTGCGCGGCGCTGCCAACAGCGTCACCGTGCAGCTCTCCGAAAGCCACCAGCGGCGCCCCTGCCGCCGTCCGCAGGAACTGCGCCAGGTCCGCGCGTTGGCCGGTAACTCCATCGTAGAGCACGTACTGACGGCCCGCCGCCTCGTCAGCAGCACGCTGGGGCGCTAGCGCACCCGCATCACTCGGCTCCTGCCTGGTCGTAGCGGCGTTCCGCGGGTCGGCGGAAGCCTCTGACGCAGGAGGCGACTGGGGCAGTACCACCGTGGTGCACGACCGCGGCTGTGGACAACAGCGCGCTCGGGGCCCTGAAATACAGCCAGAGGTCAGGGTTGCGAGCGCAACGAGCGCGGCGCCGAGCAACGTGCCGCGAAACTTCGGCGCATGGTATTGATCGTTCACTCTTGAGGTCTCCTGGGCGACTACAGCGCCACCTTGTGCCGAGAACGCGACAGCCGGTCGATGGATCAGTTCCCCTTGTTCGTCAACCGTGTCATCAGGTCCTTGAGGTCTTTAGCGTCGGGATAGGACGCGAGTCCTTCGGTAAGAACTTCACGGGCCTTCTTGGTGTCACGCTCCGCCATGTAGACGATGGCCAGTTGCCCATAGGTCTGAGCGAACTTGGGCTCTGAGGGACGCGACGCTTGAATCGTCAGCAGGGATTCGAACTCGCGAATCGCATTCGCTCGTCCCTGAGGTGTGCGCTGGGAGTGGCTGATGCCAACCGCCTTCATGAAGCGGCCCTGCCAGTTCTCCGGATCTCGCTTCAATACCTCTGAGATCTGCTCGCGGACGTTCCGCCCAAGCATCGCTCGCTCCGTGATGCTCTCGGCCATATGCACCCGAGATGACTCCACGTTGGCAAGCTGAAGCCGAGCCTCAAGGTCCTCGGGATCGTCGGCAATCTTCTTCTCCAGGCCCTTGACGATGAAGCTCATGATCGGCTTGCTCTTTGAAAGCTTGAGCAGCTCCGCCATCTCTTCCTCACCCGCGGTTCCGGAAGTGTAGGCCGCCTTTAGTTTGAAGAAGCGCGTTTGCGCCGTTGCCAAGACACGGGGGTCAGCAAGATCGGGCCCTTCGCCCGCTGAAACGCCGTCCATTTCCTTCTGCAGCTCTGCGATTTGATGCTTCGCAGCCAGAAGCTCCCGCTCCAGCCTTGCCATATGCTGCTGGGGCGAAGGGCTAACCAGGACGGGCCCGAGTTCAGAGTCTTGGCCGACTCGTTCCGGAGCCTTGCCCTGTTCAACGACGACTTCCTGACCCGGCTGCACATCCACAGTGCCTAGCGAGTTTGAGACGATGACCGCGCCACTGACGACGGCCACAGCGAGCAGGACAGCAGACTTTGTATTCATCGATTTTCTCTCCACGTAGAGCCTGAACTTCGTCCCCACAACCTTCACCAGTGCGGAGGGCGTGCGAACCAAGAACGGCATGTCAGGACGCGGCGCAACGTCGAAGAAGAAGTCGCCCTCGCCAATGGCCACTTCGCGCCAACCAAGGACTTCGACGCCGGCCGAAGCGTGCACCAGTGAGCCATCGCGCAAGCGATGCAGACCCGGCTCGACTACATCTACTCCCGCCAACTCCGTCCCGGGCTCGTCCACAAGCCCTTGCTCGTTCACAAGCCCTTGGCTGTCAGCCCAGAAGAAGCTCGAGGTGGCGAGCAACACCAACGCTGCCGCAACCCACCGCAACAAGGGGCGGCCGCGGGCGACTGGTTCAGCCGCCAAGGCATGCTCGATGTCGGCAGCCTCTGAGCACCGAGCCTGGTAAGAATCCGCACAGTGCGCGCAACTGGCAAGGTGCTCCGCCACGTGCCCACGCAGCTCCTCCTCCAGCATTCCGTAGGCGAGGGCGTCCAGGATCTCAGCGTCAAGATGAGTCACAGCTCAAGTTCCACGACGCGCCGCAGGCTCTGAACGGCGCGAACGAACAACACCCGCGCGGAACTCGTAGGCAACCGAAGAATCTCGGCGATTTCTGAATGCGACAGGCCGCGAATCAGCCGCAGCTCAAGGACGCGCCTGTGAGGGCCCGACACTGCCGCAAGCGCCAAGCGAACGCGCTCGGCGGACTGGGAGAGGACAAGCTGGCTCGCGGGTCCAGCGCCCGGTGCCGTCAGCTCCGGCGGCAAGGCGACCGCGGCACGGCCCTTTGTCCGACGCAGTGCCGAGATCGCCACATTCACGGCAATACGCCTCACCCAGGGTCCAAAGGGTGCATGGTCGCGGAAGGTCTGGAGGGAGGTAGTCACTCGCATGTTCGTTTCTTGGAGGCAGTCTTCAACGTCTTCGGCGTTTCGCAGCATTCCCCTCACCGCGCTACGCATGCGCGGCTCGTGGCGGCTAAGGAGCATCCCGAGCGCTACCCGCGATCCAGACTTGGCCGCTCGCATCAGCCGTTGGTCAAGATCGTCGGGTTGCTTCATAGCCCTGTACGTCTGGGAGCGCGCGGCGCTACATGGATTCTGCCGAAACTGGGCGTCGGATCCTGTTCCAGCCGAGCGCCCACAGTGCTCCCCCTGGACCACCCACCTATCCCTATACGCACGAGGCGGCCATGCGCTACAGGGTCTTTCAGAAGTCCGTTCGCGCAGACTCAATCTGTCGGCTCAGAGCCCGCACTGGGCACACGGGGTCTCGCCCCACACATCCTCGCCGCCTCGCTACTGCTCTGGCGAATCGGCTGCTATCGGGCGTCCCCGAACGGCAAGGGCCCTGGCCTCAAGACCGTCGCATTCCCACTTGCCTGAGTGGTCAGGCTGGCTCTTCGCCTGCCATACGAACACCTGAAATGACGGCTCGTACGCTGAAGCACCTGGGGGACGCGGCTCGCGCTAGAAATCCAAGTCCAGCGCAAACACGAAGCTTCGCCCCGGCTCGTTCTGGCCTGAGCCGTGGATGCGATAGTTCTCGTCTGTGATGTTCTCAAGCGCCAGGCTCAGTGACGCGTGACGGTTGAAGCGGTAGCCGGCCCGGAGATTCGCCACGGTCCAACCTGGCGTGCCACCCGGTGGGATTCGGCGCGTATCTGTTTCGTCTCGGAGGGACAGTCTGTCCTCACGGTCGCTGATCTCGACATCGGCCTGCGCCCAGAACCTGCCCCTTCGCGGCTCAAAGCGAAGGCCGGTCCAGACAGACAGTGGCTTCATCCGACTCAGCGGCCGCAGTTTGAGGACCCCTGCAGCGTCGAACTGGTCTACCTCTCCATCCATGTAGCTCAGGGTGCCAAACCAGGTCCAGCAGCGACGGAACTCCCAAGCCCACTCCAGATCTACACCCCAGACATAGCCGTCCCCGATGTTGTCCTTGCGCACCTCGGGCGTGCCACCGATTAGCGTTCCAGTTGGTGAACGAATTATTGAGTCCTCGAGCAGGGTGTACCAGCCTGAAATCCCCCCACGGATTCGGTCTTGTTCCGTCTTCACGCCAAGCTCGAAGGAAACGTACTTCTCAGGATCCAGGCCAGGAGCAGGCGTCTCGACTGCGCTTGTCTCGTCCAATGCGGTCAGGTCGTGAAGCGACGGCGTTCGGAAGCCCTGAGATAGTCCGCCATACAGATTCCAACGCTTGCTGACGTGGTAGATGCTGCGGAGGCTGCCAACAACGTTGGTCCAATCATTGTCGACCGAAATCACGTTGCCCGGCGTGCTCGGATCTGTGCCCGCGACTGCCTGATTGTCTACGCGATCGGCGCTGGCGGCAGCATAGGTAAAACGCGCGCCCGCGATCCATTCCCAGCGACCGCGGCGAATCTGGTTTTGGACGTACACGCCGAGAAGATCGTAGGAGGCATCATCGCCGATAGGTCCTTGAATGCGTGGGGTTCCCGGCACGCCTCCGACAGAGTCACGACGAAAGCTGTCGACGCTGTCGTGATACCACTCCGCCCCGTAGGTCCAGGTCCCAAGGCGCGAGGCACTGACCATTTGAGCCTGCAGGCCAAGTTGGCTGACGTCAAAGCCCTGCACGTCCCTTCGATCGCCGGTACGCAGTCGATCTCGCTCTTCGGACTGGCGATGATAGCTGACCGCGACGTGGCCGCGGCTCACGGGAAGACGACGACTGCCTCCATCGAAGGCCAGCTTCACATACGCCAGGTCTCGCTCCTGGTCGAAGTCGCGGCGAAGCTCCGAGCCCACGCTGGTTCCATGGAACGGAACGCTGTCGACAGTACGCTCGGTGCGGGGGGCATCGAACTGTCTGACGCGCTGGTACGCGCCGGTCAGGGTCCACGAACGGGACAACCTGAGATCGAGGCGCAAGTCTGCGTCGTACTCTTCGACGCCGCCTGTACCTGGCAGCAGGCCGCCGCCGCTGGTGATGTTGCCGTAACGCTTCGTCGTAATGCCGCCGGCCCAGCCGAGGTTGTTGTGGTTGCCCTCGACCTCTACCCGGCCAAAGACTGCATCCTCAGCCGAGGCGTAGCGAGTGTAGACACCTCCGTTCCAGTGCGTGCCGCGCCGAAAGCTCTCCCGACGCCAGGGAATGGCGTTTACGGTGCCTCCGATTGCATCGCTTCCGTAGAGAACTGAATGCGGCCCCCGCACGACCTCCACCCGGCGTAGGGAGAAGGGATCGACGGTCGACCAGTACTGGTTCGGGCCGGCCCGGAAGGTCGAGTTGTTCAAGCGGATGCCGTCGACGAGCATGAGGTTCTGGTAGCCGGTGAAGCCTCGGATGAATGGTGAGTGCTGCAAGGGGCCCGTCTTCTGGACGAGCACGCCTGGGAGTCCCTGGAGCGAGTCCGACAGCGACCGCGCCGCCCGACGCAACCTCACATCGTCACCGGTGAGTATGGAGACGCTGTTCGGCAGATCCTGAACCGACACGAAGTTGCGCGTCGCTGTAATCGCACCTTCGCCCTGCCCGGAGGCCTGCCCGCCCAACAACCGGGGAGCCGTGACCTCCACGGGCGGGAGCACCTCGATGGCCCCGGCCCCCTCGATTGCGGGAGGCGTCGACTCGTCTCTCTTGGACGTGTCCTTTGCCACGGGCTTCTTCTTGGGCGGTGAGACATCTCCGTCTTCCGCTTCGGCGCTCCCTGTGTGGCCAAGCATCGCGCTGATGATTAAGACGACGGCTAGTGCTCCAAGATGATTCATGAGTCGTGTACCGCCATCCCCGCGTGTATGCAGCTTCGTTGATTCCATGGGCGTTCTTGCCTCCCTTCGGCTGGGGAATCACCAACGCGAACGGAGGATGAGGGTTCGCGTCAGTTGCGTGAATCGGTGTTTAGTGCCGACTCGTGGAGGCGGGGAGCCTCACCGCGCGGAAGATCTCGTGCGGAGCCTCGAAAGGTCAGCGCCCACCAAGGCCGAGAACTAGGGCTTGGCGAGCGGATACCGCTGGGACATCGTGCACTGTCTTCCGAGCCGGCAGATCATTGCAGCAGTATTGCAGCGTCGTGAGCCGGCTAGGCGGAAGACGGAAACGCCAGGCTCACGCGAAACTCACCCGAGAGAACCTCAACCTCGAAACCAATACCCGAGGCTCGGGTGAGCTCCGCGACCAGAGGCAAGCCGAGCCCCGGCTGACCGGAGCTTGGGCTGGCCGAATCGTCGTTCCAAGGTAGGTCGCCCGCTGCATTGAAAGCCTCCACCTCAGGAGTGTCGCGGGGGTTGGTGATACTCAGTTCGACCCCGGCGCCGTCTCTCCGCAGAAGACCCTCGATGGCACTGCCCTCTGGAGCGTGCTCAGCTGCGTTCTGAAGCAGGCTCGTTAGGATCGCGCGCGTCACTTCCGGGTCACCATCAACGGAGAGATCTGTCGCGCCGCGCATCAGGAAGGTCTGCCCACGCCTCTTCGCTGCGGCACCTCGCCGCTCCCAGGCGCCTTGAAGCAGGGAGTCCAGACGGAGCTGAGCGGTCTCCAGCTCGCATTCACCCGACTGGGCGCGTGCGACGCGAAGAAGCGCAGACACGACCCGGCCCATGTGACGAGCTATCTCGTTCCCCTGTTCAACGCAGCGTCGACGCAGCTCCTGATCTTCAGGCCAGCGACGAGCGACGTCGGTGATGGCGCGAAGCTCCGCGACCGGCGTGCGCAGCTCATGCGCCAAGTGCCCAGCCACTCGGCGTTCCCGCCTGAACGCTCGTTCCAACCGCGCCAAACCCTCGTTCAGGCTGTCCACAATGGGAGCAAGGTCGGGCGGAGTCTGGTCGAGGTGAACCCTGTCCCGAAGTGCCGCCGCGTCGAGATCAAGTAGCTGGTGGCGTAGCTGGCGAAGCGGATGTAGCGCGCGGCCACACACAAGGAAGATCAGCAGCGCGGCACCCGCCACGACAAGCAGCCCCACAGCGACCATCCCTATCCGAAGCGACGAGAGCGCAGCTTCGACGTCACCCAAGTCCTTGGCCACCAGAACCACTGCGGTCGTGTTCGGGAGTCGCGCCTCGCCGCGGATTCTGGACCAGGCCTGACTCCAGAGCTTGTCTGCAAACTTCACGTTGCCCACTCGCACACGGATCGCTCGCCCAGCACGGCCGTCTGGGAGCGTGACGTCTCGCAGATTCCACTCAGCTGGCCCGTGCCAGCTTCCCAGAGTCGTCCCGGCGAGCGAACCGGAGCGGACAAGCACATCTCCACTCTCAAGCGAGACTTCGAAGTACTCAGGCCTACTTGAGGAGCGGTACTCGGGGAAGGAATCGGGATCCAGCACGAGGCGGACGCGAAAGCCCCGCTTCGCTAGTAGTAGCAACTCGTCGCGCTCCGTCAGGTCGACCCCGGCACTCCCCTTTTCGTCCAGATCGGCGAGAACTGAAGCACCAAGGCGCGTGATCCGCTGCTGATGCTCAGGCAGCACCTCCAACTGGAGGCTGGCCACCAGAAGTCCAGCCTTGCTGGCCAGGCTTTCATCGAACCCATCACGTAGCGAACTCCGCACGACAAACCAGACGACTACGCCACCGACGAGCAGCAGTGCAGTCATGCCCAGTGTCAGAAGGACCAGAAGGCGGCCGCGGATGGTCCTCACGGACCCGCAACCAGGGCGTAGCCGCGCCCACGACGCGTGCGGATCCGGGGCCCACCAGCAAGCTCACCCAGCTTGGAGCGTAGTCGACACACAGCCGAGTCCACGGCGTTCCCACCAGGCAGATCGTGTTCGCCATAGAGCGCGTCTTCGATCTCGATGCGCGAGACGGTTTCTCCGGACCGGTATGCGAGCAGCTCGAGAAGGGTGTACTCGCGAGGACTCAAGTCCACCGCTCGGTCGCCGCAGCGAGCACTGCCTTCAGCCGAGTTGAGGGTAAGCGTACCGAGTTCGAAAACCGGCCGCTTCTTCCCGTACCGCCGACGCAGGAGAGCTCGCAGGCGCGCCACCAACTCGTCGAAGTCGAATGGCTTGACGAGATAGTCGTCCGCACCTGCGCGCAGCCCCAAGACTCGATCCTGGACCCGATCCTTGGCCGTTAGGATGAGCACGTGGGTTTCACAGCCGCCCGCGCGCAGTTGTCGGAGCAGCGTGATCCCGTCCAAACCCGGAAGCATGAGGTCAAGGACGATGAGATCGTACGGGTTGAGTCGGGCGTAGGAGAGTCCTCGCGGCCCGTCGCTGACGACGTCGACAGCAAAACCCACCCTGCTCAGCCCTGCGCTCAGGGTTTCGCAGAGACGTACCGAGTCCTCGATGAGCAGAAGTCGCACGGGCCCATTCTCCCCGCTCCGAACGATCGAACAAGGCCAGGTACGCGCCCTCTTGGACTGCGGGGGTAGTTCTGGAGTTGACCCGGTTTCGTGGACACCTACCCACTGGGGATCTCAGTGGCCGCCAAGGCAGCCTGTTCGTACTTGATGGGTGACTTGTAGTCGAGGGCAGAATGCCGCCGACGCGGGTTGTAGAAGCCTTCGATGAA
>JAJDEM010000320.1 GCA_029259795.1 Planctomycetota bacterium | reverse complement strand
CGGCACGCACTACAAGGGGCTCGACAACGAGCACGCCGCGGTCGACTACCTCGACCGCTGCGGCGACCTCTGGCGCGGGCGTCCGTTGCTCGGTCGCTGGCTGCGCAGCATCTACGAGCACGAAACCGTGCGCGCGGACGTCAAGCGTCACGTCCAACACCTGCGCGCGCTCGTACGGCCTGACCTGAGCCCCGGAGAACGCGCGCGTCTCGAAGGCGAGAACACCGCCCTGCGGAGCGAGCCCCGTCTCGGTCGCTCCGATCGCGACATTGCCCGCCACCTCTGCGAGCGCATGTTCCGCATCGAGGACTAGCCCCAGGCGTACTAATCCGCCGTCCACATCCAGCGCCAGATCTCGCGCAAGGAAGGCGGCTGGCCGTAAAGCAGGATGCCCACGCGGAACACGCGGGCCGCGAAACGCACCGCGAGGTACGTCGAGACGATCAGCACCGCGAGCGTGGCCCAGGTCTGCCACACAGGCGGCGCCGGGACAGAGGCCATGCGCGTCATCATCACGAACGGCGTGAACGGCGGGATGAACGAGGTGACGGTGGCGACCGTGCCGTTCGGGTTGGACATCGTCAGCATGGAGATGATGAGCGGCAGGGCGAGCAGCATCGAGAGCGGCGCCATCAGGTTCTGCGCTTCCTTGATCGTGTTGCACGCGCTGCCGACGGCGACGAACAAGCTGGCGATCATGAGGAAGCCGAGCAGGTAGTACACGGCGAACCACACGATCTCGACCAGGCTCACCGCGTCGCTGGAACCTTGCATCGCTGCCGCGGCGAGCCCGCCACTGCACCAGAATGTGAGCAGCGTCAAGCCCACGCCGCAGATGCCGAGGATCTTCCCCGCCATGAGCTGGAACGGGCTGACCGACGACAGAAGGACCTCGTAGACGCGGTTGGACTTCTCCTCGATGGTGTTGCTGATCAGCATCTGACTGATGCCGACGATGCCCATGTAGAGCAGCACCACGACGAGGATGGGCATGAGGGCGCGGAACTCGCTCGCCTTGCCACCGGACTTGTCGATCGAGTGAAAGTTCGTCGCCCGCCTCTGGATGAGCTCTGCGAGGTCGGCCGGTAGCTTGCGTTCGGCGAGCAGCCGCTTGGTGACGAGCTGTGTGATCACGCGCTCGATGGTGCGTCCGGGGCTGCCCATGCCGCGCAGCGCCGGGCCGTAGATGCCGTGCTCGTGTTCGTCGGGCTTGCGGCTGCGCTTCTCGAGGACGGCCTGCGTGATGACGACGACGTACTCCCCATTGGTCCCGGCCTCCTGCTTCAGGCGGTCGATGCGGCTCGTGCCGTCCGGCCCGGGGTCGAAGGCACCCTCGGCCGGCTCCAAGACGATGTCAAAGCGGCTGTCGCTGCGGGGCAGGGGCTGGGCGCCCGGCGCGGTCGGCACCTTGGGTCCGCCCTCGTCGGTCGCCGTGCCGACCAGGGCCTCGCGCAGGGGGCCGGCCAGGCTGCCGGTCTCGTCGACGATCACCACGCGCACGGTCTCGGGCGCACTGATCAGCAGGGGGATCACGAAGATCAACCCCATCCACACGGGCGTGAGGATCAGGCCGACGAGGAACGCTTTCGTGCGAACGTTCTCGAGGTATTCGCGCTTGAGGATCTGCCACGTGCGGTTCATGCCGGGGCCCCTGCAACGCGCTTGAAGATCTCGTGCAGGCTGGGCTCGCGCAGGTCAAAGCGGGTCACCGCGCCGCGGGCAACCAGCGCGTGCAGCACCGCTTGGCCATCCGCGCCCTTGGCCAGCGTGAGCTCGGCTTCGTTGCCGTGATCGGCGACGTGGGTGACGCCGGGCAGGTCGTCGAGCGTCTGGCCGTCGTGCAGCTTGTAGCGGATGTGCGCGGCTTGGCGTCCTTCGGCGGCGCGGACTTCGTCGAGCGTGCCGCTGGCTTGCACCTGCCCGCCGTGGAGCATGATCAGGCGCTGGCAGAGCTGCTCGGCCTGCTCCATCACGTGGGTCGAGAAGACGATGGTCGTGCCTTCCTGATGCATGGTGAGGACGGCATCACGCAGCACGTCGCGGTTGACGGGATCCAGTCCGGCGAAGGGCTCGTCGAGCACGAGCAGCTCCGGACCATGGACGACGGTCGCCACGAACTGGAGCTTCTGCGACATGCCCTTGCTGAGGGCTTCCACCTTGCGGCCTCGCCATGCGCTGAGGCCCGTCCACTCGAGCCAGCGGTCGATGGCCGGCTTGAGATAGGCGTCGTCGCGACCCTTGATGCGGCCGAAGAAGCGCAGCATCTCCTCGATGCGCATCTTCTTGTAGAGGCCGCGCTCCTCCGGCAGGTAGCCGAGCCGCGGCTTGAGGCTCTCATCGACATGCGCGCCGAGGACCTCCACGCGACCGCCGTCGGGCTTGAAGATGTTCATCAGCATGCGGATCGAGGTGGTCTTGCCGGCCCCGTTGCTGCCGAGAATGCCGAAGATGCTGCCCTGCGGGACTTCGAACGAGACCCCGTTCACCGCCGTGAACTCTCCGAAGCGCTTGGTCACGTCCTGGAAGCGAACGGCGGGGATGTCATCGGGAACCGTCATGGGCGCGCCAAGCCTACTTGGCCGGCGGGGTGTGAAGGACCGTGCCCTTGACCGTCGAGCGCACTTCCAACTGGGTGCCGCCGCCTGACGCCCGATCCTCGGAGCGGCGGATGTGCGTCACCTCGAACCGTCGCGGGACCCCGCGCGTGGCCGAGACGCTGGCCGTGCCGGTTACGCGATCGCCCATCGAGACCTGGGCGCTCGCGCCGCCCTTCGAGACGGTCCCGGAGAGTTCGATGAGTGCTTCGATGCGCAGGTCCAGCCAGCGCTCGCCGTCATCGACGGTCACCTTCTCGAGGCGCCCGGTCCCCTCGAAGCTCGGCTCCGGCGCCTTCAGTCCCGTTTCGCGGCCGTAGCTGCGAACGTTGTCCAGCGCGCGCGGCTTGATGAATGCTTCCAGGGCCCAGGCTTCGCCCACGCGGACGTCCCGCGGCGGGGTCCACGGGTAGGCACCCCCGAAGCCGGCGAGCAGCATGCCGACGATCAAGTCCTGGGCTTGGAGCTGCTCGGTGGTCGTCCCTCCGTGGAGTTCCAAGGAGCGCGCGATCGCGCGGCCGGACTCGTCGTGGCGCAACGTGCCGCGAATGGCGCCGCGCTTGAGATAGGCCGCGGCGTTGGCGCCCTCGGCTTCCAGGTAACGCAGGGAGACAAACGAGCTGGCCGCCGTGTCAGCCGTGGGCTTGCGCAGGGTCCAGACGAGCTCGAGCACAGCCCGTCCCTCGGCTTGCATGGTCTTGGGCGTCCCGCCCCGCTCCTGGGTCTGCTGCACGTGCATCGAGATCTCGACCGTTGCGGTGTAGCTCTCCCCGTCGGTGATGACGAAGCCCGGCGAGAGCGGCTCGCCCTCCGGCTGGTTCGTGAGGGGTTTGGGAGCCAGGCCATGCTGGGGCTTGTCCTCACCGCAGGCGGCAAGGCAGGTGAGCACGACGAGCAAGGGGATCAGGCAGAGGCGAACCGGGCGGGGGCATGCGAAGGGCATCGGCTATTCCGGGAGGGTGCGCTGGAGTACGCGCATCCAGTTGCCTCCCAGGATCTTCCCGATCGCCTCGCCGTCCAGCCCGCGCCCAGCGAGCCCTTCACCAAGGAGCCGCAGGTCGCCCACGGAATCGATGCCCCGCGGGGCCTCGGCCGGCGTGAAGCCGCCGTCCAGATCGGAGCCCAGCCCCACGTGCTCGGCGCCTACGAGCCCAACCATGTGTTCGATGTGGTCGAGGACGGTGTTGATCGTGACGTCGCCCTCGCCCAGGAACGGGTTGTAGAGAACGATGCCCACGAGCCCGTCGCGTTCGCCCACGGCACGGATCTGGTCGTCGGTGAGGTTGCGCCGGTGGCGATGGACTGCATGGGCATTGCTGTGGCTCGCGACGACGAGGCCGTCATCGCACGCGAGGACGGCATCGAAGGCCTCCGGCTTGAGGTGACTCACATCCGGAAGCACGCGATGTTCGCGCATCTCGGCAATCAGTCGGCGGCCGTCGGCCGTGAGGCTGCGGGCGTCGTCCCAGCCCCCGCAGTAGCGGTTGCCCGTGTTCCAGGCCGGACCGACGACGCGCACACCCCGGCGTGCCCAGCGGCGCAGATCGCGGGGCGAGCGGATCGGATCGGCCCCTTCCATCAGATGGAGGAGGCCGATGGGGCCCCCGGGCTGGCAGAGCTTCAGGTCCCCCCGGCTCTCGACGCGAAACAGGTCGGCGGCATGGCGGGCGAGGAGATCCTCGTAGCAGCCCATCTGGCGCTCGGCGGACTCCGCCGGCGTGGCATCCCCCCAGTAGCCGGCGGTCGCGAAGACGGTGCCGAAGATGAGCACCACCCGGCCACTCTTGGCATCGGCCAAGGAGAGCGCGTGAGCCTCGCTGGCAGGGGCAGCGAAGTCCCACCCCTCATCCTCGAGGAGGGCCATGGCGATGTCTTGGTGGCCGTCGACCACGATCCATTCCATAGTGGCGCTACCGGGTTCCCACGCTTGGTACGCGGCGATTCTGGGGGGAACTGCCCCTGATCGGAAGCCGCAAGTTGCGAAGGCAGGGGAGGTGCTTGCCTTGGCCGCTGGGGCGCGCTGCCGCCCCCCGCTGCTAGCCTCTCGCCATGGAACCCTGGTCTCACGAGCAGCCGCTACTCCTGGTCTTGCCGGCCGACGTCGCCGTCGAGGCCGCCCTGCCCGAGCTGCTCACGGCGCCGGAGATCCTGCACCTTGCCCTGCCGCCGCTCTGGGCACTCGACAAGGCGGGCGTCGACCTGCCTGCAGCCTTGCCTGACTGCAAGGGTGCGACCCTGGACACCCTCGAAGACGTGCTTGGGACCCTGCTGCGCCTCTGCGACGACGCGCTGCTGCGCCAGCTGGTCCAGCGCACCTGGCTCACGGCCGAGGAGCGCGTTCGCCAGCACTATCTCCAGCTGGGCGTGGGCCAGACAATGGCCATGATCTTCAAGGCCGGGCCGAAGACCCGCGACCGCGAGCCGCCGGCCGAGTTCATCCGGGACCGGATCATCGAGAACGGCTACGAGATCCAGTACCGCCTGGCGCCCGAGGGCGACGTGCCCGACTGGCGCGCCCCGCCGCACGAAGGCACGCTGACGATCTACCCGTTTGATCCGGCCGCCGCCGCCTCGCGCAAGGAGGCTGGGGTCGGGCCGGGCAGCGGCGCCGTGCTTGAGATCTTCGCGTACGAGGCCGGTCGGGATCGCCATCGGGACTACTGGCGACGCGTCGCGAGCGCCCGCGGCTGGCAGCTGGCCGAAGCGCGCGACTGAGTCGGGCCCGCTACTTCTTCGGCGCCGGCGCTGCAAACTTGCCCCGGGCCATGCCGACGTAGATGGCGCCCTGCGCAGCGTCCTTGGGCCAAAGCTGCTGCGGTCCCCAGCGGATCGAGGCCTCGAAGGCGCGACCGCAGTGCGGCTCGCCGCCCAGCGCAAAGCGTGAGAGCTCGAGCTCGGCGGTCAAGGCGCCGTCGGCACCTCGCACTGCTCCGTGGGCCGCTTCCGCCGCGGGGGCTCCGCCCGCGAGCGCGCCACTGAGGTGCCAGCCCTTGGGTGTGAGCTCTGCAACGAGACCGCGCCTCGTTCCGGGGCGCCGCACGCTGATCCGCAGGAGCAGCTCGCGTTCTGCGAGGGCAGCCGGCGGAGCGACGACGGCGAGGTGGAGGGCGCGCGGGGAGGCGAGGATCCGGACGGTGAGGCCCTCACGCGTCTTGACCAGCGGGCTGCCGGCCAGCGCAGTCCACGCGGGCTCGCCATCGACATGACCGTCGGTGCGGAGGGTGGCGCCCGAGAGCGTTCCGAGCTCAAGCGCATGCCCGAGGACCACGAGCGGCCGGACGGCGTCGAGCTCGCGGCGCAGCGGCTCGAGCCACGGCACGAGCCCGAGGTTCTCCTTGTCGGCGGCGGCCAGTCGGTGGGAGTGCGCCGTGAGCCAGACGAGCCCCCCCTCCTCCTCCACGGGACAAAGCGAGTTGAGCAGGTTCATCCCGAAGCGGGGCTCCTCGAGCGGAGCCCAGAGGGACTCGAGGATCGCCTCGGTGCCGTGCCGGCCGATCACGATGACGCCGTCCAGGACGTCGTGCAGATCGTCCGCGCGTCCTTGCGGCAGCGAAGGCACGTAGGGGAGGCTGGAGTCCTGGAACGGGGCGGCCCAGTGGTCGAGCAGGACGACCGGGATGCCGGCTTCCTTCACCCGTCGCTCTGCCTGGGCGCGGGTGATCGTCGTGGCGTAGCGCGAGGGGCCACTCCACGCGATGACGGCCTCCGGGATGCGTCCGAGGGCCGGCGCTCCGCCGCAGCTCGTGGCGAGTCGGTCGCTGTGGCCTGCCGGGATGATCGTGAGCTCGCGCAGGCCGCCCGGCCGCAAGGCCTCGGCCAGGTGATACGCCAGGTCGGACTCGCGCTGGGGGTTGTCGGGACGGGTGAGCCCCGGCCCGCGCGGGCGAAAGGCCACGGCGAAGTGGCGCAGGCCCAGGGCCTCCTGTGCGGCCACCAGGCTTGTGAGGACGCCCCGCCGGTACGCGGGCTCCGCCGCCCGCGCCAGCTGGACGTCGGCGCAGGCAACGACCGCGACTCCGTGCCGTCGCGCGAGGGTGATCGTCTTGGCAACGCCGGGCGCCGCGAGGTCTTCGAGTGAGAGCCAGAGGCGGTTGGCGCGGGCACCGGCAGCGGTCGAGACGAGGTCGCCGCCAACGGCTTGCCCCCGTGCGCGGACATCGAAGCCGCGCAGTCGGTAGTGCGGCGTGATGAGGCGCGTGCCGGGTCGAACGGCGAAACCGGCCTCCTGGTTGGGGCGCTTGAAGTCGAGCGAGCGCATGCCGGGCGCCATCATCTCCATGGGGGCATCGACATCGAACTCAAAGCGCGCTGCGTGCAGGGCGGCCTCGTCGGCGGCCATGATGAGGACGATCGGGCGGGTCTTCGTTCGCCAGGCGGCGATGCGGTAGCCACCTTCGAGATCCTCGGTATCGATCTGGAACGCATCGGCGATCTGCTGCGCGGTCTCGTCCTGCCGCGGCAGCCCGAGGACCACGACGGGTCCCTTCGGCAGCGGCCACACGAGGGTGCCGGGGCGCTTGCCGCCGGGCAGGAACGCGTCGAGTGCGCCGGGTGCGCCCGGCGAGGCGAGGACGGTGGCTGGTCCGAGTTGGAGCAAGGCCTGCGCGTCGCCAGCTCCCATCTCGTCCTCGCCGCGTGCGGGGGCGGCCCCAGCGCTCAAGAGCAGGAGGAGGACGAGCACGGTTGCAGCAGCGGAGTAACGCACCCGGGCAGTCTAGCCGCCAAAGGGCGTACAATCCGACGCGTGCGTAGCGTGGGCATCCTCATCGTGGGCGACGAGATCCTCTCCGGCGAGATTGCCGACGAGAACGGGCCCTGGCTGATCGGGCGCCTGGGCGGCGTCGGCGTGCGGACGGTGCGCCAGGTGGTCGTTCCCGATGACGTCGGGCAGATCGCCGAAGAGCTCGTGCGGCTGTCCGCCATGGCCGACGCGGTCGTGATCTCGGGTGGCATCGGCCCGACTCATGACGACGTGACGCGTCCTGCGGTCGCGCGAGCCCTGGGGCTCGTGCTCGAGCATCACGGCGAGGCCGAGACCCGCATCCGCGGCTTCTACGGCGATGCCGTGACCGATGCCGAGCTCTCGATGGCGCAGGTGCCCACGGGCGCGCGCCTCGTGAATGGGGTGAAGACCGGCACGTTCGGCTTTGCCCTGCCCGGCATCTATGTCCTGCCCGGTGTGCCGTTCCTGTTCCGCGATCTCATCGAGGGCATCGCGGGCGACTTCGGCGCCACCCCGCTCCACAAGCACGAGCTACGCTCCGACCTGCGCGAAGGCGAGATCGCGCCTGTCCTCGCCGCGCTCCAGCACGATCAGCCCGACGTGGCGATCGGCTCCTACCCCGTCTGCGAAGACGGCTGCTGGCATGTCCGCATCGTCCTGCGCGGCACCGATCGCCAGCAGGTGGATGACGCCGTCGAGCATCTCCGCCCGCGCTTGTCCTGAGCCCTGCGCCCAATGGCAGAACGCTCGGAAGCCGAGCCGCTGCCACCGGGTCCCGTTGCGAACCCGTGCGTCCCTTCGCGAGCTCACGAGTCGCTCGCTGTGCTTCGGGCTCGACGCGCGATCCCCGAGGAACCCGATGCTCCTTCGGCCACGGCGCTTCGACCCATCCCTCACCGGGCGAAGCCGGCTGCCGGCGTAGCAGGCAATCCGTACGCGCTGCCTCGTCCGCTGCTCACGCGTCAACCAGCACGCGCGGAACCGGCCGTAGCGCAGCGGAGGCCGTGCCTCGGCGTACCCATCAGAGGCAAGCCCGGCGAGGCCGGGCGGCCTCTGTCGGGTCCCACGCCGAGGGACACAGAGCGCTTGTCGATCCGCGAGCTCACGAATCGCTCGCTGTGGTTGGGGCTATACGCACGATCCCCGAGGAACCCGATGCTCCTTCGGCCACGGCAGATCGACCCATCCCTCACCGGGCGAAGCCGGCTGCCGGCGTAGCAGGTACGCAGTGCGCGATGCCTCGTCCGCTGGTCAGGCCCTAACCGGCACGCGCGGAATCGGCCGTAGCGCAGCGGAGGCCGTGACGCGAAGCGGTAGGCGGGGCGGCACTGCGCGCTTCGTGCTCCGGCATGCGGCTCTCAGGCCGCCCCGGTGATCCGCGCGTGCGCCTATCGGCCAAGGCCGCGGTTACCACGTCGCCCGCGCTAGAGGATCGTGGCCCCTCCCCCCGCGTCCCCCGCGCTCTGGACCTCCCCGAACCCGCGCCGCAGGCCCAAATCAAAACACGGCAGTTCGACCCATCCCTCACCGGGCGAAGCCGGCTGCCGGCGTAGCAGGTACGCAGTGCGCGATGCCTCGTCCGCTGGTCAGGCCCCAACCAGCACGCGCGGAATCGGCCGTAGCGCAGCGGAGGCCGTGACGCGAAGCGGTAGGCGGGGCGGCACTGCGCGCTTCGTGCTCCGGCATGCGGCTCTCAGGCCGCCCCGGTGATCCGCGCGTGCGCCTATCGGCCGGAGGCGCGGTGAGCGCGTGGCCCGCGCCGTGAGATCGTGACCCTTCGGCTCGCGTCCCCCGCGCTCTGGACCTCCCCGAACCCGCGCCGCAGGCCCAAATCAAAAATGGTGGAGCCGAGGGGAGTCGAACCCCTTACCTCCTCGTTGCGAACGAGGCGCTCTACCAGAATGAGCTACGGCCCCACGGCGGGAGCGAAACCGTATCCCCACGGGCGTCGGGGTCAACCCCGGGTCCATGGGTGGCGCTCAGGCCTCCGCGGCGTGGGCTGCCAGGGCTTCGAGGAACGGCAGGGGCCGATTGGCGAGGCACTTGAGGATCGTGCCGCCAGCAGTGAACGCGTGGGTGACGTCCTCGAGCGAGGCGAAGCGCTCCAGCGCGGCGCGGCCCTCGCCGCCCCCGACGTAGACGGAGACCCCCGAGGCGTGGAGCTGCTTCAGGGTCTCGATCAGGGCGATCGTGCCCTCCGCGAAGGCGCTGTTCTCGAACTGGCCCATGACGCCATTGTGGAACGCCGTCTTCTGCTCGGTCGTCTCG